>NZ_AYJW01000023.1 GCF_000497205.1 Saccharopolyspora rectivirgula DSM 43747 | reverse complement strand
CCTGAACATCGACACGACGAAACCGAGCATCGCGCGGGTCTACGACGCCTTCGTCGGGGGCAAGGACAACTTCGAGGTCGACCGGCAGGTGCTTCGCAAGCTGCTGGAAATCGCCCCGGAGGCGGTGGAGGTCGGTCGCCAGTGCCGGGCGTGGCTGATCCGGGTGATCCGCTTCCTGGCCTCCGAGGCCGGCATCGACCAGTTCCTCGACCTGGGATCCGGGCTGCCGACCGCCGAGAACACCCACCAGGCGGCGCAGCGGGTGCTGCCGGACGCGCACGTGGTCTACGTCGACAACGACCCGTCGGTCGCCGCCCACGGTCGGGCCCTGCTGGAGGAGAACGAGTGCACCCACTTCGCGGTCGCCGACCTCCGCAAACCCGAGGAAGTGCTGCAGCACCCGGTGGTCACCAGGAACCTCGACTTCACCCGGCCGATCGCGCTGATCCAGGCCAACACGCTGCACCACGTGACGGACTCGGACGGGCCGCGGGAGATCATGCAGCGCTACGTCGACGCGCTGCCGTCCGGTTCGTTCGTGGCGATCTCCCACCTGTACAACCCGGGGGACGGCAGCGACCTGGCGAAGCTGGCCGAGGAGTCGCAGACCCGGTTCAACACCCTGATGGGCAGCTGCTTCTACCGCGGCCGGCAGGAGATCCTCGACATGTTCTGCGGTCTCGAGCTCGTCGAGCCGGGGCTCACCTACCTGTTCGAGTGGTGGCCGGACGGTCCGCGGCTCAAGCCGCTCACGCCCGAGCAGCACCTGCTGCTCGGCGGGGTGGCTCGCAAGCCCTGACTCCCCACTTCGAGAACTGGCGAGCCCGCTGCGGTTCCGCGGGGATCCGCAGCGGGCTCGCTGTTCTCAGCTCGACTGCCGACTGGTCCACCACCGCATCGCGTGTTCGACCAGGGCGATGAGAGTCTGCTTCGTGGATTCCCGGTCGCGCGCGTCGCACGGCCCGATCGGCACTTCCGGCCCGATCGCCATTGCTTCCCGGACCTGCTCGATGGTGTGCAGCATCTTGCCGTCGAAGCAGTTCACCGCGACCAGGTACGGGAGACCGCGGTCTTCGAAGAAGTCCACCGCGGAGAAGGAGTCGGCGAGTCGGCGGGTGTCGACCAGCACGACCGCGCCGATGGCGCCGCGCACCAGGTCGTCCCACATGAACCAGAAGCGCTGCTGGCCGGGGGTGCCGAACAAGTAGAGGATCAGGTCGGAGTCCAGGGAGATCCGGCCGAAGTCCATGGCCACGGTTGTCGTGGTCTTGTTCGGGGTTGCGCCGAGATCGTCCACTCCGCGACTGGCCTCGGTCATGACCGCTTCGGTGGTGAGCGGCATGATTTCCGATACCGACCCGACAAACGTTGTCTTGCCGACCCCGAAGCCGCCGGCGACAACGATTTTCGCCGAGGTGGTGCCGCCGCGTTGCGTTGCCTGTGGCGGGGTGGGGCCGGCGTGCGGGACCCTAGAGCCGACGGAGTCCACTCAATACCCTTTCCATCAGCACCAAATGTGGTGCACTGCCGCTTTCGCTAACCGTCTGGTGAATGGTGATCAACCCCAGTTCGGCCATGTCGGCCAACAGTACGCGAGCCACGCCGATCGGCACGGACAACAGTGCCCCCACTTCCGCTACCGATCTCGGATGGACACACAGTTCAGCGATCGACTGGTGCTCAAGCCTCACGGCCATCCCTGGCCGGTAGGCTTCACTGGTAGAAACCAGGGTTTCCAGCTCGAGTTTGTAGTTCGACTTGGTTCGCCCACCGGTCCAGGTGTAAGACCGGATGCTCGAGGCCGCTGGCACCTCGATCTCGTCGGGCTCCGACTCCGTGCGGTCGTCCATGCTGGGCTCGCGTTGCGCTGCCAGCTGTTCTTCCTCCTGCTTCTGCCGCTTGCGCCGGCGGCCGCTGGCCAGGCTGAAGCTGTTGACGACCTCTACGAAGGTGTTGTCACCGGAGTCGGATCTTCGGTCCCAGTCCCCTCTGCTCATAGCGCCCTCACACCAGCTGGCCCGTGTACGAGTTTGATGAAGACTGCAGCTGCGACCGGATTTCCGGCGTCAGCATCTGGCCGACCCGCTCGACGAGCATGGTCATCTCGTACGCGACGAGCCCCATGTCGCACTGCGGGGAAGCGAGCACGGTGAGGCACGACCCGTCGCTGATCCCCATCTGCAGCAGGGTGCCGCGTTCCATCTCGACGATCGTTTGGATCACCCGCCCAGCTTCGAAGCACTTCGCCGAGCCCTGGGTGAGGCTCAACAGACCGGATGCAACCGCGGCGAGCTGGTCAGCCCGGTCACGCGGCAGGGTTGCCGAGGCGGTCAGCAGCAGTCCGTCAGCCGACACCACGATCGCGTGGGCTACACCGGCGACCCGCTCGGTGAAGTCCGTGATCAGCCAGCCGAACCTGCGGGAAATCGTCTCCTGAGCAGTCATGCAACCTCCTGTTCGTAGCCGAGATGACCACGGTCCGCGGCGGACTTTCCTGGGCTCGTCACTGTGTTCGGGTGGGCTCTGCTCGTAGTGCCATGCGCACGACCCTCACTCCTCGTCATTGGCCCGGTGGCGGCCACGACGCACGCCGCTCTGGAAATCGGCCAGCCGACCGCGGATGTTCTTCGCATCCCGCGGAGGCGCCGCACTCGCCGAGTCTTCGAACGCACCGGAGAAGCTGCCCGGTACCAGGTGCGCCTTCGGGGTGCGGCGGGGCAGGCCGGCGGAAGTGAACGAGGTCGGCTCCGGGTTGGCCGCGGCTTCCGCTGCTTTCCGGGCTTCGTCCAGCCCGGAGTTCCACGTGGAGCTGGCCGTTCCTTCCGCTGGCGCTTCCGGGCTCACCCCGGAGTTCTCCGAGCGATTCATTTGTCCGAAGTGGATTCCATTGTGCCTGTCGGCGAGTTGCCGGCTGATCTCTTCTGCGCTCCTGGTCGTCTTGCTGGCAGCTGGCTGTTCAGCTTCCGGCTTCCGACGCCGCACTCGTCGCGGCAGTCCCGAAGCGGTCACGGGGGTTTCCGCGGGCTGCTGCGGGCCTTCCTGACCAGTTGCGGGAGCGGTCCCGGCGGTGGGCTGGGAGCCGCTACCACCCGGTTCTTCGGCGGGGAAGCCGGGGTCCTGGTCCGCACCGGACTGCTGGGCCTCCTCGTCGCTGGGCCAGCTGAACCCGCCGGATTCGAGCTGCTCCTTGAAGTACGGGTTCTCGCTGGCGGGCTGGAACCACTGGCTGGTGGCCTCCTGGTGGGTGGTGCCCTCCTGGGGGCTGGTGCGCGGTGGTTCCGGCCGCTGCTCGACCTCCTCCGTGCTGGGCCAGTTCAGCTCCGCGGGTTCGGCCGAGGGCTGCGGGCCGCTCGGCGCGTTGTCGAACAGGTGCTCGGTGGGCGCCTCGGAGACGCTGGAGTTCGACTGGAAGAGGCTCGCCCCCGAGGACAGCTCCGCGGCGGGCGTGCTCGGGGCGGCCGGGCTTTCGGTGGGGCCGCCGAGCGCGGTGCCGAAGGTGCCGGAGGTCGGCATCTGCGGGTGCGAGTGGCCGTTGCGGCGCCCCGGCTCGGCAGCGGGGGCGACCACGTCGGGGCCGCGCTGCTCACCGCCGACGACGTGGTCCGCGGGGATGACCACGGTGGCCCGCAGGCCTTCGACGTCCTTGCCGCCGTGCAGTTCGATGGTGACGTCGTGCCGGGCGGCCAGTCGACCGGCGACGAACAGGCCCATGCGCCGGGAGGTGGCCATCTCCTCCTCGTCGGCGCTGGCCAGCACCCGGTTGGCCCGGGCGAGCTGTTCCTCGCTCATCCCGATGCCCTGGTCGAGGATGTCGATGACGATGTTGCCCTCGCCGGACTGGTACCCGGAGACGGTGACCGTGGTGTCGGGGGCGGAGAAGTTGGCGGCGTTGTCCATCAGCTCCGCCATCAACCGCACCATGTCACTGGCGGTGTTGCCGCGCAGCTTCACCGACGGCAGGGGCTGCACGGTGACGCGCGGGTACTGCTCGATCTCGGAGACCGCGGCCCGCAGCACGTCCGCCAGGTCGGTGGGCTTGGTGAAGCGCCGCACCAGGGAGTGCCCGGAGAGCACCATCAGGTTCTCGTTGTTGCGGCGCATCCGGGTGGCCAGGTGGTCCAGCTGGAACAGACGCGCCAGCTGGTCCGGGTCTTCCTCGTCCTGCTCGAGCTCCTCGAACAGGCGCAGCTGCCGTTCCAGCAGCGCCTGGCTCCGCCGGGAGACGCTGACGAACACGTCGCTGACGCCGCGCCGCAGGTCGGCCTGCTCCGCGGCCAGCCGCAGGGCCGCTTGGTTCACGCGGTCGAACGCGCGGGCCAGCTGACCGACCTCTTCCTTCGTGGTGACCGGCACCGGTTCGATGCTGACCTCTTCGGCGCGGGCGCCGGCGCGGATGCTGGCCACCGCGGCGGGCAGCTGGTTGTTCGCCGCGTCCAGGGCGCTCGACCGCAGCTGGCTCATCGAGTTGAGCAGCTGGCGGGTGATGGTGACGATGACCGCCGCGCACAGGGCGAGCGCCAGCAGGAGGCCGACGGAGCTCCAGCCCGCGGTGTCGCTGGCGTCGTCCTCCAGCTCGGAGGCGATGCGCCGGGTTTCGTCGGAGAGGTCGCTGTGACCGTCGTTGATCAGGGCGACGGAGTCGTCGGAACGCTGGTTCCACAGGTTGCGGTCCACCGAGTAGCTGCCGCTGTGCACGTCGTCGGTGGTTTCCGCGATGATGGCCATCAGCATCTGGTTCCGCTCGAGGATGCCTTGGCCTTCCAGGGTGCGTTCCAGGCGGTCCTGCCAGTGCTTGGCGACGGTGGCGCGGGCGTCTTCGATTCGCTGCAGCAGTCGGGCCCTGGAACCGGAGAGGTTCTGCAGCGCCACCTGGTCGATGGCGCCTTCGGTGAGCCCGGTGAGCACCCACGCCTGCTGGAGGCGGACCTCCTCCATCATGCCCACCAGGTCCAGCAGGGCGTTGGCGTTGCTGGACAGCCGGCGGTCGGCGACCGTACTGGTCAGCGCGCGGTCCAGGGACATCACCGAGGTGGCCAGGGCGGTGTAGTCCTCGATCGCCTTGGCCGGCGGGATTTGCCGGTCGCGGACTTGCTGGCGCAGCTGGGGAAGCGCGTCCAGGGCTTCCTGCAGCTCGCGGTACCGCTCGCCAACGATGGGGCCGTAGTTGTCGTTGCGCTGGAAGACCCCGTGGACGTCTTGCACGGCCTCGTCGACCGCCTCGGTGGTGGCCGGAAGCGCGTCCGGGCCGACGTCACCGACGATGTACTCCACGGCGGTCGTGCGTTCCCGCTGGACCTGGGCCAGCAACGGCTCCACCAGGTCCACGGCGTCCAGAACTTGGCTGACCCGCTGGTACTCGTTCGCCTCGTCGATCTGGGTGCGGACCTGCACAACACCGAGGGTGACGGCGAACAGGGCCGGTACCAACAGGACTGTGGCCAGCTTGGTGGGCAGTGACCAGTTGCGCCACTGGAACAGTGTTTCCCGGATACGCCCGAACTTGCCCGCGCTCACCAGCGCCCTCCTTGCGAGCCCGCGGTGCCGTGCTGCTGAGTCACGGTGTGGACCCTTTCCTGCGAACAAAGCCTTGGTGAACGGCGCATGCGTGCTGATCCCGCAATCGTCGTCTGGGTTTGTTTGGTCCGAAATCCAGCTGGTCGGGCACCACCCGGAGACCGGAATGCCGCGCGGCGGCGCACCGCTGCGGCGCGGTGTTCACTGGCACCCTGCATGACCACACCCGTACTTGCCGCCCACATCATGAGCACCAGTTGCCGAAACCTCGGGCCCTTCCGGTCGAGCTGTCTTTCAATGCCTCAGCACTATAAGGCTCGCCGCCACCGTGACAACTATGGGCTTTTCGTTTTTGCGCCCGCCACCGACACCCTTTTGTCACGTTCAGTGCTCAACGCCAGCTCGGTTTGATGATTATTTTTCTCCCGGACACCATTCGCTTCTTCTCTTGATCGTCGTCTACCTGCAGAAATGCCTCGAATGACGATCGTTTTTCACAGCAATGTCACAACCTGGAAAAATCCGCTCAGTAATCATCGGTGCCGCCTGCGCCGAGCCCAGCTAGAAAAGCTCGACATAACGCCAAAAACAACCGCCCCGTGGTGATCACCACACTGTTGCCGCTGATGCGGCAGCAGTTAGAATTTGCCGCCGCCGCAGGCTGGCACACGTGTGCAACCCTTCCAGGAAGTGACCTATGAGCAACGCAACGCAATCCGCGCTGCGCGGCAGCCCCCGCAACCAGCCCGGAAAAGCGCGGACTGCCTTCGGTGGTATCGACAAGAGCGCGGTTCGCCGGACCGCGACTGAACGGCCGGAGTACTCCGAGATCGAGCAGCTGCCGGAATTCCGGGAGCTGCGGCGGAAGACCAAATTGTTCATCTTCCCGGCCACCGCTTTTTTCCTGGCCTGGTATCTCAGTTACGTCATCACCGCCGCCTACGCCCCCGACTTCATGTCCGAACCGCTGGTGGGGGAGATCAACGTCGGCATGGTGATGGGACTGGGGCAGTTCGTGACCACCGTGGCGTTGACGTGGCTGTACGCGCGGTTCGCACACCGGAAGCTGGATCCCATCGTCAATGAGCTTCGCGACAAAGTGGACGGTGAGCGGTGATGACTGAGTACCTGCTCGCCGAGACGAATCAGGTGTTGCCGTCCGACCACGCGATCACCAACACCACGATCTTCGCGGTGTTCGTGCTGATCACCCTGGTGGTCGTGTACCGGGTTGGCAGCATGGCCAGCTCCAGCGACTACTTCGTCGCCGGCAGCACCTTCACCGGGTTGCAGAACGGCATCGCGCTGTCCGGTGACTTCCTGTCCGCCGCCTCGTTCCTGGGCATCGCCGGGGCGATCGCGGTGCACGGCTACGACGGATTCCTGTACTCGGTCGGCTTCCTGGTGGCCTGGCTGGTCAACCTGCTGCTGATCGCGGAACGAATGCGCAACACCGGCCGGTTCACGCTGGGCGACGTGTTGAGCTTCCGGATGCAGCAGCGCCCGGTGCGCGCCGCCGCAGCGGTGTCCACACTGGCCATCACGCTGGTGTACATGATCGCCCAGATGGCCGGCGCCGGTGGTCTGGTGGCGCTGCTGCTGGACATCCACTCCGGACTGGGTCAGGCGCTGGTCATCGCCGCGGTCGGCGTGGTGATGATGATCTACGTGCTCATCGGGGGCATGAAGGGGACCACGTGGGTCCAGATCATCAAGGCGGTGCTGCTGTTCGTCAGCGCCGCGGTGATCACCGTGTTCCTGCTGGGCAAGTACGGGTACAACTTCAGCGACCTGCTGGTCGACGCGGCCGAGAACAACCCGAACGGCCACAGCATCCTCGGCCCGGGTGTGGAGTACGGCAAGGACAACACGACCAAACTGGACTTCATCTCGCTGTCGCTTGCCCTGGTGCTCGGCGTGGGCGGTCTGCCGCACGTGCTGATGCGGTTCTACACGGTGCCCAACGCCCGGGAGGCCCGCCGCTCGGTGGTGTGGGCGACGTGGACGATGGCGCTGTTCTACATCTGCACCCTGGTCATCGGTTACGGGGCCGGTGCGCTGGTGGGCTCGGACGCGATCCTGCAGGCCCCGGGTGGCGAGAACTCGGCGGCGCCTCTGCTGGCCTACGAGATCGGTGGCTCGGTGCTGCTGGGCATCATCGCCGCGGTGGCGTTCGCGACCATCCTGGCCGTGGTGGCCGGGTTGACGCTGACCGCTTCCACTTCCTTCGCGCACGACATCTTCGCCAACGTGCTGCGCCGCGGTGAGGCCGATTCGGAGTCGGTGGTCAAGGTCGCCCGAACCACCGCGTTGGTGATCGGCGCGGTTTCCATCCTCGGCGGCATCCTGGTGAACGGCCAGAACATCGCGTTCCTGGTGGGTCTGGCGTTCGCGTTCGCCGCGTCGGCGAACCTGTCCACCCTGCTGTTCTCGCTGTTCTGGAAGCGGTTCAACACCACCGGCACCCTGTGGGGCATCTACAGCGGTCTGGCTTCGTGCCTGCTGTTGACGATCTTCTCCCCGGTGGTGTCGGGTTCTCCGGATTCCATCTTCCCGAGCGTGGACTTCGCGTTCTTCCCGTTGAAGAACCCGGGCATCGTGTCCATCCCGGTGTCCTTCATCTTCGCGGTCATCGGGACTTTCATCGGCAAGGACCCGTCCAACGAGCAGCGCCGGGCCGAGATGGAGGTCCGCGCGTTGACGGGGATCGGCACCCGTCGAGGCTGACTCGAACGCGGGGAATGGCCCTGGAGCTCGCTCCGGGGCCATTTTCCTTTCCCCGGTCGACCGCCCCGCAGCAACTCGCGTGGGCTACCACGGCCGGGGAACGCCTCCCCCTGCTTGTTCCGGACCGGACGGTCGCGTTCCACCGATTGCGCTGGCCCGTCTGGGAAATCCGCGCCGGGGGGTTCCCGGGTGCGCTTCGCGCGGCGTTTCTCCCGGCCGGGAACCGGGTATGCCCGGGGAGGCATGTCGGACGAGCCGACGCAGTGCTGACTGGGGGCGAGATGATCCGGAAGGCCATTGGGATCGTGGCCATCGCGGCCGCCATCCCGTACTTCGGCGGAGTCGACCCAGCCGTTGCGAAACTGAAATCGGTTTTCAGGGAGTTCTCCGACGCGATCGCGGCGCGGGATTTCCAGGACACCGGCGTGCGGTTGCGCAGCGCCCCGGACACCACCGCGGAAATCCGCGGCACCGGCAACCCCGGCGACCGGGCCCGCGTGCACCGCGCGGTTCCCGGGGAAAGCGTGGTCTGCCCGGACGGATCGGTCTCGAGCGAATGGGTGGAAGTGACGAACCACCGCACTTCGATCACCGGCTTCGCCAGTGCGTGCTACTTGTCGGACAGCCCGCTGGGCGAATTCGAGTTGTTTCAGTAGTCCTGGTCGGACCCGCGGGTGCCGGCTGGTTGCCAGCGGCGCAGCTGGACGTGCCGGGACAGCCGGATGGCCGGGCGGATGCCCAGCTCCAGGCTGCCGAGCAGGAACATCCAGGTCCCGGCGGTGGCGGTGGCCGGGCTGAAGAACAGGATGCTGCCGACGATGAACCACAGCGCGATCAGGAAGTCGTTGACGATGCTCAGCACTTCGTAGCGGCGTCGGATCAGCAGCTCGTCCCGCCCCAGGCGCAGGACGAGCGGGCCGGATTCTGCCGGGTCGCTCATGCTGC
This sequence comes from Saccharopolyspora rectivirgula DSM 43747, assembly GCF_000497205.1. Classification (GTDB taxonomy): domain Bacteria; phylum Actinomycetota; class Actinomycetes; order Mycobacteriales; family Pseudonocardiaceae; genus Saccharopolyspora; species Saccharopolyspora rectivirgula. The sequence goes on along the minus strand of NZ_AYJW01000023.1, from coordinate 46,757 downwards.
CAGTGTCGGTCAGGGGCGGGCAGTTCGCCGTTCGACGCGGGCTCAGCCGGCTTCGGCGGCCGCTCGGCCCGCCTGGCGGCCGGAGAAGAGGCACCCGCCCAGGAAAGTTCCTTCCAGGGCCCGGTAGCCGTGCACTCCTCCCCCGCCGAATCCGGCGGCCTCGCCCGCGGCGTACAACCCGGGAACCGGTTCGCCGGTGGCCGACAGCACCCGCGCCGACAGGTCGGTTTCCAGCCCGCCCAGGGTTTTGCGGGTCAACAGGTTCAGCCGCACCGCGATCAGCGGGCCGGCGGCGGGGTCCAGCAGGCGGTGCGGGGCGGCCACCCGGATCAGCCGGTCCACCGAGTAGCGGCGGGCTTCCCGGATGGCGTTGACCTGCTCGTCCTTGCCCAGGCCGGAGGTGATCTGGCGGTCGCGGGCCACGATCTGCCGTTCCACTTCGGCGGGGTCCAGCAGCGGTTCGCCGACCAGCTCGTTCATGCCGCGGACCAGGTCCGGCAGGGTGCGGCGGACCACGAAGTCCTCCCCGCGCCGCACGAACTCGGCCACCGGCCCCGGGGTGCCACCGCCACCTCGCTGCAGCAGACCGCGGATGCTGCGGCCGGTCAGGTCGGGGTTCTGCTCCGAACCGGACAGCGCGAACTCCCGGCTGATGATGCGCCGGTTGAGCACGAACCAGGTGTGGTCGTAGCCGGTTTTGCCGATGTGTTCGAGCGTGCCCAGGGTGTCGAAGCCGGGGAACAGGGGGGACGGCAGGCGGCGCCCCAGCGCGTCCAGCCACACCGACGAGGGGCCGGGCAGGATGCGGATGCCGTGGTTGGTCCACACCGGCGCGTAGTTGCGGATCCCTTCGGTGTAGTGCCACATGCGGTCGGGGTTGATGATGTTGGCGCCGGCGCGGGCGGCGATTTCCAGCATGCGGCCGTCGACGTGGTCCGGCACCCCGTGGATGAGGTTCTTCGGCGGTGGGCCGAGCCGCTCGGGCCAGTTGCGCCGCACCAGGTCCGGGTTCCCGCCGATGCCGCCGGAGGAGACGATGACCGCGCCGGCGTGCAGGGTGAAGTCGCCGACGGGTTCGCGGGAGCTCGGTTGGCCGCGCTGGGCGCTGGTGGGGGCGAGGACCTCCCCGCTCACCCCGGTGACCGCGCCGTTGCTGGTGAGCAGTTCGCTGACCCGGTGCCGGAAGCGCAGCTGCACCAGGCCCTGCTCTTCGGCTTGCCGGACCTGCCGGATGAAGGGCTCCAGGATGCCGGGGCCGGTGCCCCAGGTGATGTGGAAGCGGGGCACCGAGTTGCCGTGGCCGGTGGCCAGGTGGCCGCCGCGCTCGGCCCACTGCACCAGCGGGAAGAAGCGCACCCCGAGTTGGCTCAGCCAGGCGCGTTTCTCACCGGAGGCGAAGTCGACGTAGGCGTGCGCCCACTGCCTCGGCCAGTGGTCTTCGGGGCGGTCGAAACCGGCCGAGCCCAGCCAGTCGGCCAACGCCAGTTCGTGGGAGTCGCGGATGCCCAGCCTGCGTTGTTCCGGGGAGTTGACGAGGAAGAGGCCGCCGAAGGACCACCAGGCCTGACCGCCCAGCGAGGTTTCCGGTTCCTGGTCCAGCAGGATCACCCGGCGGCCGCGGGCGGCGAGTTCAGCGGTCGCCACCAGCCCGGCCAGCCCGGCTCCTACCACGATGACGTCGGCGTCAAAGGTCATCGGCGATCCTCCGCGCTTACCGCTGGGTAACCAGACTGCTTGTATACCGCACCCGACCACGGGAGAACACCCCTTCGGCGGGGTGTGGCCATCACCGGTCGTCAACTCCAGCGCTGTCCGAAAACCACACGGTTGGGGTGTATCCACCCGAATCAGTGGCGTGGTGATCAGTGGTTGGCGGATCTTGGCGGTACCGCCGGGCCTGCCCGGTTGGTTCGAACGTTCCCCTCAGGAAAGGAGTTCCAGATGTCCGCTGCTGCCTTCTGGCCGAACAGCGGGGTGAAACCGCTGCGCCGCTCGGCCGTTGCCGCGCTGCTGGTGCTCGCCGCCGCGCTGGCCGGAGCGGTGCTGGCGCCCAGCTCGGAGGCGGCGGGGGCGCAGCTGTGCCAGCCGGGGCAGTTCTGCGCTTGGTCGGAGACGCAGTTCGGCGGCCGCAGTCATTCCGCGGCGCTGGACGTGTCCGCTTCGGAGCAGTGCATCGCGCTGCCGGCCGACTTGGAAGCGCAGTCCTTCGTCAACAACACCGGGCACCCGGTGACGGTCTACCAGGACCCGGTGTGCGACACCCAGGCCGAATTCCACACCTATCCGTCCGGGTCGTACGTGCCGCATTCGTCCTATGTGGCTCGTGCGATCAAGGTGTGGAGCCACTGACCTCGTCGGACACCAGCCTGCGCATCAGCTCCAGCAGGCGTTCGGCGGACGTGGCCCAGCTGAACTTCCGGGCCTGCTGCTTCGCGGCGGCCACCAGGTCTTGGCGCTGCTGGGGGTCCTGCAGTTTCCGCACCGAAGCGGCGAACTCCTCCGGTGAATCCGGGGAGAAGAACAGCGCGTGCCCGCCGGTGACCTCGTGGAAGATCTCGAGATCGCTGCACACCACCGGGGTGCCGGCGTGCATGGCTTCGATGACCGGAAGCCCGAACCCTTCGTCCCGGGAAGCGGTGACCAGCGCGGTCGATCTGGCCAGCAGGTGCTGGTAGTCGGTTTCGCTGATTCCCCGCCAGAAGACCACGTCCGCCCCGGCCGGCAGCAGAGCGCGCAGTTCGGCCTCGCGCTGCGGCTCGATCCGGCTCACCAGGTGCAGTCGGTAGTCCGGCAGGTGCGCCATGCCCGCGATCAGGGTTTCGACGTTCTTGTACGGCATGAACGAACCCATGTACACCAGTTCCCGCGACGGTTGCGCGGTTTCCGGGTGTTGCCGCGGGGCGTTCAGCGGCCCACTGGGTGCATTGTGGACAACGGTGACGGGGCGCTTGGTCAACCGGTGCTGGTCGATGAGCTTCTTGGTGGTTTCGCTGACCGTGACCACCGCGTCGGCCCGGTTGAGCATGACGCGCTGCGGCCAGTAGGCCTTGTGGTAGAGCCGCCAGGCGACGCGAACCGGCCACGGGAGGAAGGACGGCGGCTGCGGGTGCCGGTAGTAGATCAGGTCGTGCAGGGTGAGCACCAGCCGGTAGTCGCGTCGGAAACCGCCGATGATCTGCAGCGGGCTGAACACCACGTCGGCGCCGAGCCGGTTGAGGGTGCGGGAGATCCACAGTTCTCGGGGTGAGAACGGGCTGTTGACCTTCACCCACGGCACGTTCTTCGGCAGCAGCGCCAGCTGCATCTCGTCGTGGATGAGCATGGTCACCGGATGCAGCTGGTGCAGGGCTTCGATCAGGCTGGCCCCGAACCGGCTGATCCCGTCGTGGTGGTCGGTCCTGGTCCAGCGGGCGTCGACAAACACCTTCATCGGCGTTCTCCCGGTTCGCAGCGGGTCATCGGACGGCCAAGAACCGTCTCATCTCGTAGCCGGCTTCGGCGGGCGTCTCGTAGTGCACCAGGTGGCCGACGTCCGGCAGCACCACGAGCTGCGCGTCGGCGAGCCGGGCCGCCAGGGCGCGCTGCCCGGGCAGCGGTGCGATGTCGTCCTTCTCCCCCGCCACCAGCAGCGTCGGCATGCCGAGCTGGTCGGCGTGGTCGGTGACGGTGTGCGACACCGAGGCCCGGAACGTTTCGCTGAGCACCTGGGGGCTGTGGAAGCGGCTGAAGTGCTGCAGGTGGCTGCGGTCGATGAACCGGCGCAGCTGCGCGTCGTCGGTGCAGGTCATCGCCCGGCTGGCGGCCAGCACGATCCAGCGGTTGCTCAGCAGGGCGGTGGCGGCCCGCGGCGGGAGTTTGCTGCCCACCTGGTAGTAGGCGTTGGTGAGCGCGGACAGCAGCGCCCGCGGCCCCTGCAGCGCCGGGGTGGCGATCGGGTTGACCAGCACCAACCGGTGCACCAGCCCGGGGGATTCGGCGGCGAGGCGCGCGGCGACGATCGAGCCGAAGGAGTGGCCGAGCAGGACCACCGGTTCCCCGCGGGCGGTGTGCTCGACCAGTTCGGTCATCGCCGCCGCGTAGCCGGCGACGTCGTGGCCCGCTCCGGTCATCGGGCTGGAGTCGCCGAACCCGGGCAGGTCCGGGATGACGACCCGGTGCTCGGGCAGTTCGGCCGCGAGCAGTTCCAGCCCGTGGTGGGTGCCGCGCAGCCCGTGCACCATGAACACCGTGGGAGCGGTGCCGGCCAGCTCGTCCCGGTAGGTCCAGTAGTGCAGCTGCGAACCGAGGATCCGGGTGCGGTGCCCGGTGGTGTCCGTTGTGGTGGTGCTCATCGTCAGCTCGCCAGCGGGGTGGACAGCGCTTCGGGGCCGATGGAGCCGCTCGGGTCCATGGCGTAGTGGTAGATCGATTCGAACTGGGCCAGCACCGCGTTGATGTCGTGCTGCGCCACGATTTCCTCGCTGACGGCGCCCATCCGCCGGATGGTCTCCCGGTCGACGAGGACCTTGTCGATCGCGTTGGCCAGGGCGTGCACGTCCCGCGGCGGGTACAGGAAACCGTTCTCGCCGTGCCGCACCAGGTGCGGCAGGGCCATGGCGTCGGCGAGCACGACCGGGGTGCCTGCCGACATCGCCTCCATGGTGGCCAGGCTCTGCAGTTCGGCGATGCTGGGCATGCAGAACAGGTCGGCCCGCGCGTAGGCGTCGAGCAGTTCCTCGTCGCTGACGAATCCGGCGAAGTGCACCCGGTCGGCGATGCCGAGCTCGCCCGCCAGCCGCTCGTAGTCGGCCCGCCGGCTGCCGTCGCCGACGATTTCCAGCCTGGTGGGGGCCGAGCAGTGCAGCAGCGACATGGCCCGCAGCAGGTCTTCGATGTGCTTCTCCTCGTCGAGCCGGCCGACGAACAGCACGGTGCGGGTCTCGGGGTCGGGGTTCTCGCGCCGGAACTGCTGGGCGCGGCGGCGGTACCGCTCCACGTCGATGCCGCAGGAGACCGGGATCGCCGGTGCGCGGAACCCGTTGTCGGTGAGCAGCTGCACCGCGCGGGGCGTGGGCGCGGTGACCACCTGCGCCTTGGTGTAGTGCTTGACCAGGTTGCGCCACAGCACCCGGCCGACCGTCCGCTGCAGGCGGCTGGGCACCTTGAAGTAGCCGAAGATGTTCTCCGGCATGAAGTGGTTGGTGGCGACCAGGGCGATGCCGCGCTTGCGGGCCTGGTCGATCAGGCCGCGGCAGATGAAGAAGTGCGACTGCACGTGGACGACGTCGGGCTGGATGCCGTCCAGCAGTTCCGCGGCCGGGCCGGATTCCTGCCAGGGCAGCATGCCTCGGATGGTGGGGTGGAACGGCGACCCGTAGGAGGGGACGCGGTGCACCGTGAGACCGTCGATGACTTCGGTGCGCGGCGCGCGGTCCGGGGAGTGGCAGATGACGTGCACGTCGTGCCCCCGGGCGGCCAGACCAGTGGCCAACCGGTGCCCGAAGTTCGCGGCCCCGTTGACATCCGGCGGGTAGGTGACGGCGCCGACTGCGATCCGCAGCGGCCGTCTGTTGAGCGGTTGCGAAGTCAAGTGCAACTCCTGTCGGAACTATCCGTCGAACTCTTTCCGGCAAGACCGCTGGCGACGGCGGTCAGCTGCTGCTCCGTGCTGGTCCGGTAGCGGGCGAGCGCGAAGACACCGGCGCAGGCGACGAGGGCGCACAGCGCTTCTCCTGCGGCGGTGGCCGCGGTGACGTTGTCGGCTTCGCCGAGCAGTCCGATGCCGAGGCCCACCGCGACCAGCGGGTCGATCACGGTCATGCAGGCCACCACCAGGTCCGGTGGACCGCTGGCGTACCCGTGCTGCAGCAGCCACGCGCCGACCACCACCGCCACCACCACGCCGAGCAGGGGAAGCGGGTTGATCTCCAGCAGCGGAACGGTGCCCACCTGGAGGGTGACGGCGCGCATCAGCAGCGACACGTAGCCGTAGCAGACCGCGCAGGCGGCGGCGAACAGCACGCACCGCAGGTTCGACCGGGACAGCGCTGCCAGTCCGCCCAGCACCAGCACCGCCACGGCGACGATCTGGGTGGCCACCAGTTGTTCTTCGGCGCCCACCGGGGTGGCTTGCGCGCTGCGGGCGGCCAGCAGCACGAAAGCCGCCACCCCACCGGTGGCGGCGACGACCGCGAGCAGCACGTTGCGCCCGAGCCCGGCCAGGGTGACGCCGCGGTCGCGCAGGCTCAGCAGCACGGTGATCGGCAGGGCGATCGCCCCGACCGGCTGCACCACGCTCAACGGCGCCAGGCCGAGCGCGCAGACGTGCAGCAGGGTTCCGGCGCCCAGCGCGATCAAGCCGAACAGCCAGCGTCCGTTGCGGACGAGCTGCGCCTGGTTGCGCAGGCCCAGCCCGTTGTCGTCCATGGTGTGCTGGACCGCGGCGTGCTGCAGGCGAGCTCCCAGCGCGTATCCGAGCGCCCCCAGGGCGGCCAGCGCTACCGCTAGCGCGGTCATCATCGACCACACCCAACGGGATCGGCGGTCTGCAGGTGCACTTTCCGGTCAGTCCTCGCAACTAATCGGCGCAAACGTTCGACAAGCGGACACCCTAGTGCGCGCTTCGGACTGCGTGCGGATAGCCCTGACCTCGTTGATCCGCCGGGTGCGGACCGTGCTGGCGCTGCGGGAGCGTAAGCCGTGTTCACGCCATCCAACTTCCCGCTTCCCGGGTGCCCTCGACATCCGGGACGTACCCCCAATTTCCCCTAGCCCTTCAGCTTCCATCCCTGAGCCGGTCGAGCTGCCGGCGACCAACGGTCGCGCCGCACCGGCGCCGCCGACCTGGGATTTCGCTGGTCAGCGCGGCTGCGGCGGACCGGAGGCGCCGCCAGTCTGCCGGCGACCGGGTAACCGCGGGCACCGGCGCGGTGAACGGCAACCACCTTGGACCCGAAATGGCCGTCAAGCCTCCGGTCGTCGCCGGTCCCGGTGAGGGTGCGCGCCGGCGCGGCCCGGCGGTTGTCGTTCCTGGGCGCGTTTTCGCCCCGTCGGCCGAATCCACGACCCCGACTGTAGACAACGGAGCAGTGGTTTTCGGGGAAAACGCAACGCCGCGTCAGTCGGTGGTCAACGCGCGGCACGAGCCGGCGCAGCCCGGTTCGGGAAAGTGAATCCGCAGTTCAGCGCGCATGCAGTTGCGGCGCGGGACCATCCGCGCCGCCACGGGTGAGAAATGCGACAGGACCGAGCTGAAATCGACGTACCGGAATACCGGAATCACCGAAAGTAATCTCGTTAGGAAAACTAAAGTGCCTTCGTTTCCCTGAACGAGCGAACGCCCGCCGGAAATGATCAAGCCGGGATCTTCAGCACCTGACCGACGTAGATCAAATCCGGGTTGGTGATTCCGTTGATGCGAGCGATTTCCCGCCAGTCCACCCCGAACCGGGCGCCGATTTCGGAAAGCGTGTCCCCCGGCTGCACCACGTAGGTCTTCTCCGCCGGCGGCGGTGGTGGCGGCGGCGCTCCTTGGCCGCCGGTCAGCACGGCCAGATCCACCAGGGACACGTTCAGGTCGGTCTTGGCGTTGATGCCCGGAACCTGTCCTTCCGAGGTGTACTGGTGGATGGCCACGCGATCGGTCAAGTAGCCCGGTTTGCCGGGTTCTCGGCCGTAGTGCGCGACCCACAGGAAGACGCCGGGGTCGAGCCAGTTCTCCGGGGCCAGTTTGCTCTGGAACCAGGACGTCGAGGCGTAGACGACGACCTCGTTGCGGCCGGTGTGACCGCGCAGCGCCGCGATGAAGCCCTTCACCCAGGCGCTCAGGTTCGGCGCATCGGTCTCGATGTCCAAGCACGGGGGCAGGTTTCCGGGCGCGCTGGCGTTCAGCCTCGCGAGTTGACCGGCGAAGTCCGCCGCGTCCTGCTCCGGAGCGTTGGTGTCCGGGCGGGCGAAGTGGTAGAGCCCGGTGACCATACCCGCGTTTCGGGCACCGGCCAGTTGGGCATCCAGGGTGGGGCTCACGTACCCGACCCCCTCGGTGGCTTTGATGTACGCGAATGCATACCCGGCGCCGCGAACCGCAGCCCAGTCAGGTTCCCCCTGGTATCTGGCGACGTCGATGCCTGGAATCCGGACGGCCATGTTGAACCCCCTGTGTCGGCCTTGCGCGTGCCAACCTATCGGAGCTGGTCAAATAGGAATGCCGCCGAACAGGTCATGATCGTCCCCCCGATCGGCCGATCAATCGGATCTCTCCACTCGACCGCGGGAACGGACTGTTCTTCCAGGGCTTCCGCCGCCCCCGAGCACCCATCGACCGGGTTCATCCGACCGGTGCGCGGGCGATCGCGAAAAAGATCGAAGAACTTCTCCACCGCAGGCAACCCCTGGAGGCGATGGACGTCTACCAGGTAGGAATTCCGACCCCTGCGGGGGCTTGCACAGGAGGTGGTCTGGGTGACTTCTCGACGACTGGGCGGTCGGGGGCTGCGCGTGCTCCAGGTTGCCGGAGCGCTGTTACTGGCGGCGGCCGCCACCGGTTGCAATGCTCAGCCGGCCGGGCCGGAGATCGCCGCTGGAGAGGCCCCTGCACCGCCGATCGAAGTGGGGCAGGAAACCCAGCCCGAACCGGCGGCGCCACCGACGGGGACGCCGACCGGGACCGGCACCGCCGAAGAGGCCGAAGCGGGGGACCCCGGCGAACCAACCGGGACCGAGGTGCAGGACGCGATTTCCCGTTGCCACACCTCGATGCTCGCCGGAACGCTGCAGCCCGCCGAAGCCGGCGCGGGCCACCGGTACGCGGAGCTGGTGCTGCGCAACGTCAGCGGGGAGCCCTGCCGGATCTACGGCTACGGGGGCCTGCAGCTGGTGGACGAGCAGGGCAATCCGCTGCCCACCCAGCTGGACCGGGTGGCCAACCCGGGGCCGAGCCTGATCACCCTGGAGCCGGGTGACTCGGTCAGCGCCAGCCTGCACTGGACCGCGGTGCCGCACGGCGACGAACCGGTCGACGGCCCGTGCCAGCCGACCCCGGCCGCCGCGGAAGTGATCCCGCCGGACGAGACCGACCCGCTGCGCGTCGAGTGGACGATGGGGCCGGTGTGCGGCTACGGGGCCATCGAGGGCTCGGCGTACCACCAGTAATCGCCTCGTCCACCGAACCCTGCTACACCTGAGGAGTGGGGCGCAGTTCCGGCACCCCGCGTGCCGGGACTGTGCTGTCAGCCGCAGTTCCCGGGGCAGCACTAGCCCGGGTGTCGGGTATGTGCTGGAGTGGCCAACATGATCGAGCCGACTGATCGTGAGGTTCCGTGCCTGAGCGGTGACCTGGTGGTCCGCAAGTGGGCCGCTTCGGAGCCGAATTGGGTTGCGCTGCTGGCGCACGGCTACGGCGAGCACTCCGGGCGCTACCAGTGGATCGCCGAGCAGCTGGTCGCCGACGGCGCGGTGGTTTTCGCCCCGGACCACGCCGGCCACGGCCGTTCGCCCGGCAAGCGCGTGTACATCAAAGACGCCGACACGATCGTGGCCGATCTGGAGGCGGTGCGGAAGCAGATCGCCGACGAGTACCCGGATCTGCCGCTGGTGCTGATGGGCCACTCCCTGGGCGGGATGTTCGCGGTCCGCTACGCCCAGCTCCACCAGGAGCACCTGTCGGCGATCGTGCTGTCCGCCCCGGTGCTGGGCACCTGGCACGTGCTGGACCTGCTGGAGCACGACGAGATCCCGGACACCCCGATCGATCCGGAAACCCTGTCGCGGGACCCGAAGGTGGGGCAGGAGTACAAGACCGATCCCCTGGTCTGGCACGGCCCGTACCGGCGGACCACGTTGAAGGCGATCGACCGCTGCCTGACCGCCATCAACGACGGTCCCCAACTGGACAAGCCGACCCTGTGGATCCACGGGGAGGAGGACGAGCTGGTCCCGGAGGCCGACACCCGCACCGGCATCGACCGCATCCGGGGCGAGCGCTTCCACGAGCACATCTACCCGGGCGCGCGGCACGAGCTGCTCAACGAGACGAACCGGGACGAGGTCCTCGACGAGGTGCTGACCTTCATCCACCGGGCGCTGCGCAAGTAGTCGCGCGGGGTCCGCTCGCCCACGTCACCGCCGAGTTGCGGCTTTCCCGCGGGCTGGGCACGTTGTTGGCACGGGAACACCGGGTTCCCGCCGGCCCGCGAGGAAGGTTGCCATGAAAGACGTCGCTCGTGCGCAGGACTTGATCGGCACACCGGTGTTCGACTGCAACGGCGAGCGGATCGGCCTGGTCGGCAACGTGTACGTGGACGACGTCACCGATCAACCGGAATGGGTGACAGTGCGGATCGGTCTGCTGGGCATCCGGGAGACCTTCGTTCCGCTCCACGAAGCCGCCCTGGAGGAGAACCGGCTGACGGTGCGGTTCTCCCGGGAAGCGGTGCGCAACGCGCCGCTGGTGGAAGCCGAGCAGGGGCACCTGTCCGAGGAGGAAGGGCGCAGCCTCTACCGGTACTACGGCTTGGGCGAGCCGGAGGCCACCGGCGCCTGATCTGTGACGAGCGGCTTCGCGCACCAGGTGTTCCGCCCGGAGCCGGACGCGCCGTCGGCGCCCGGTCATGCGCAAGAATGCTGCTGTCATGGAACCCGAGCTCGAGTTGTTGATCACGGTCGTGGTCGAGGCCGCGGACGAGCGGTCCGCCCGATCGGCCTGCCAGGACTTCGTGCGCCGGATCGGCGGTCGCGTCGTCGGCTGCGGGGACTGCTCGGACGAGGACCCCGGGTGCTGGTCGGTGATGATCCGCAAGCCCTGCCCCCCGGCCGGTGATCGAGTGGCGTCGCTGTCCCGGTCGGTGCAGGACTTCCTGCGGGGGCTCGGACCGGACTACGCCCGTCACCGCGTCTGCTGCGAGCCGCCGACGGCGTGGACGGTGCTGGAGCACCCGGAGCTGGTGGGCCGGCTGGTCGCGGGCGCGGAGCGCATCCTGGTCGAGTCGTGGTCCGTCCACCGGTCTTCCCCGGCTTCCGGCGGTTCGAGCGGGCACGGTGGACCGGAACGTCTGGAACCGGGTGCTGGGGTGTCCCGGCTGCGGCTGCGGGTGGACGTGGTGACCGGGCAGCGGGCGGCGGCCGAGCGCGCGGCCCGGGCCCTGGCGGGCCGGCTGTCCAGCGCGGTGTCGGTGCTCGCCGCGGAGGAGCAGCCACCGGTGGTGCGGGTGCTGCTGGACCTGGGCGCTTCCCCCGGCGGACAGCCGCAGGAGGCGGTGTCCCGCGCGGTGCGCGCACTGGGCGGCAGCGGGTGGTCGCGGGTGCAGACCGGGCCGGAGGGCGCGTGGGCGCGCTGGTTGGCGGCTCCGCTGCCGCCGTCCGGTGTCGCCGCGGTGGAGGTGGCGGTCACCCCCACCGAAGGATCCACTTTGGAAACCGCTCGGCCGCTGTGATCACCCGCTCGAGCGGAAAAGATCAGCGAACCGGACCTGACTGCGCAGCCGCGTGACCAGGGCGTTAACTTGTGGCCAGGCACAAGATCACTGCGCAGTCACCCCGGAGGGCAAGAACACAGATGGCAGGTGTTGAAGAGGTCCGCGCGGGCATCGCCCTGGCCACCCAGAAAGCCGCCGAAGGCGTTGCCGCGTTGCAGCAAGCGGCCCTCGCCCTGGAGGAAGCCCAGCAGGCCCTGGTGGCGGCCACCGAAGGCACCTCCCAGGAAGAGATCCTGCACGCGCACGGTCTGCTGGCCGAGGCGATCCAGTCGATCAGCGGCGCCCAGGGCACCGTCAACGCCTGCATCACGGCCGCGGAGAACTACGCGGGCCGGCTGTAACCGGTGTCGGCGCTCGACGAGGTGCTCGCCGCGCTCGCCACTGCCGAAGAACTGCTGCAGCAGGCGCAGCGCGAGCTCGCTGCGGGCCGCAGTGCACTGGACGAAGCCAGCCAGGCCCTGGACGGGCTCGAGCTGGCCGCACCCGCCACCGCGGTGCCCGCCGGACTGCAGCGCGCGGGCGGCGAAGTGGAGCGCGTGCAAGGGCTGCTGGACGAGGTGTCCGATGCGGTGCGCGGATTCGCGGCGGGACTGTGAGCTACCGGTTCGGCGCCTGTCCCCGACCTCGGCGGGTGGTAGTTTGATCACTAGCCGTTGTCAGATTTCCGGGGTGGTGCGTGCGTAAACGCGATGAGCGGCGGAACCGCATCGAGGCTGCCTTCAAGCACTTGCGCGCTACCTTCGCCACCGTGCTCGGGGCGGCCGACAACCGGTACGCCCAGGTGCTGGCCGACAGCCAACGGCAGCGGTTCGCCCTGCGGATCGCCCAGGAAGGCGTCACCTCGGTGCTGCGCGACCCCGAGTCCGTGTGCGCGGAACCCGATCCCGGGTTCTCGGCGGCGCTGCGGGAAGCGGTCGCCGAGCGCGACGCCGTCTACCGCACGTGGACCGAGCAGGGGCCGCAGCAGCTGAACCAGCTGGTCGCGGCGGCCGCGCCGGGCTGCGCGAGCGCGCCCTGGCAGGAGTGGCTGGGCAAACCGGGCGTGGAACCGGCCACCGGGAACGTGCCCGGGTTGTGGCGCATCGGCGAGGCCACCGTCCCCGACGCCCCCGAGCAGCAGCCGTTCCCGGCCGCGGTGCCCCTGCTGGACGAGTCCCACCTGCGGATCTCCACCCACCCGGACAGCGCGGGTGCGGCCGAGGCGCTGGTGCAGAACCTGCTGATGCGGGTGCTCAGCTACTTCCAGCCGGGCCTGGTGCGGGTGCACGTGTGGGACGCCCTGCAGCTCACCGGGAGCCTGCCCGGCCTCTACCCGCTGACCCGTGCGGGGCTGCTGACCGTGCACGACCCGGAGCGGCTGGACGAGCTGCTGGAGGTCCTGTCCGACCACATCCGGCGGATCCACACCAACGCCCTGCTCAACGGGCATCCTTCGCTGCGCGCCCTGGCCGCGGAGACCGGCCACCGCTCCGAGCCGTGGCGGATCGCGGTGCTGTTCGGCAACCGGGAGGCGCTCAAGGAGGAACAGCAGCAGCAGTTGCAGCGGATCGCCCGCAGCGGCCTGGCCTGCGGGATCCAGTTGATCGTCGTCGACGTCTCGCTGAGCGCCAACAGCCCGGTGGAGACGGTGGAGCTGGACTCCTCCGGCACCGCCCGCACCAGCATGACCGGCCCGCACGCGCTGGTGCGCCTGGACGAGGCGCTGCCGCGCGGTGAGGTGCTGCAGGCCTGCTCGGAGATCGCCGAGGGGTTCTTGGCGCACAGCTCCCGGGTGCGGACGTTCCAGGACCTGCTGCCGCAGCAGCTGTGGCAGCACCGCTCGACGAGCGGGCTGCAGGCGCCGGTGGGGTTCAGCGAGGGCGACCCGGTGTGGATCAGCCTCGGCGACGCCAGCCCGCACATGCTCATCGGCGGCCCCAGCGGCTCCGGGAAGACCAACTTCATCTACAGCATGCTGGGCGGGCTGACCGCCCGGTACTCGCCGGACGAGCTCGAGCTGTACCTGCTGGACTTCAAGGAGGGCGTGTCGTTCGCCCAGTTCACCCCGGGTCGGCGGGATCCGAGTTGGCTGCCGCACGCCCGGCTGGTGGGGGTGAACGTCAACACCGACCGCGAGTTCGGGTTGGCGCTGCTGCAGTTCTTGGCCCGGGAGATGCGCCGGCGCGCGGCCGCCGCCAAGGAGCACGAGGTCACCAAGCTCGAGGAGCTGCGGGCCGAGGACCCGCAGGGCCGGTGGCCGCGGATCGTCGCGGTGATCGACGAGTTCCAGTACTTGTTCGCCGAGCGCGACCCGGTGACCGCGCAGGCCACCGCGCTGTTGGAGGACGTCGCCCGGCGCGGCCGCTCCCAGGGCATCCACCTGGTGCTGGCCAGCCAGGACGTGTCCGGCATCGAAGCGTTCTGGGGGAAGCCGGCGATCTTCGAGCAGTTCATCGTCCGGGTGGCGCTGCCGAAGGCCCGGCGGGTGCTCAACGAGCACAACCAGGCTTCCCTGGACCTGCCCCGCTGGCACGCGGTGGTCAACCACGAGTCCGGGGTCAAGCACGGCAACCAGGTGGCCCGGATTCCGGACGCCACCGGCAAGGACACCTTCGAGGTGCTGCAGCGCAGGATGTGGCTGCAGCGGGACGAGCAGCAGCCGCCGCCCCGCTTGTTCGACGGCGCCCTGCTGCCGAAGCTGTCCGCGCTGGAGGACTTCGACCGCTTGCGGGCGCCGAGCCCGGCGCCGCGGGCGGTTCTCGGGCAGACCATCGACGTGGACGGCGCGGCGGCCGCGGTGCAGCTGTCCCGGGCTCCCGGGCGCAACATCGCGGTGCTCGGCTCGGTGCGCCGGGAAGCCGCCAGCGTGCTCGGGGCGGCGCTGCTGTCCTTGGCCCGCCAGCACGCCCCGGGGGACGCGGAGCTGACGGTCGCCGCGCTGCTGCCGGAGAGCGCCGAGGACGCGCAGCAGGTGACCGATGTGCTGCGCCGCCAGGGGCACCAGGTCGGCACCGCCACCGCCGCGGAATTCCCCGCCCTGCTGTCCAATGTGGTGCGGAGTTTGGAAGACCGCTCCGGTGCACCGCATTTCCTGTTCCTGTACGGAGTGGACGCGGTGCACAGCAGCCTGGAGCAGAAGGACCCGCAGACCAGGGTCAGCGGGTTGGACGAGTTCCGCCGGCTGCTGCGGCAGGGCCCGGAGCACGGGGTGCACGTCATCGGCTGGTGGCGCAGCGTGCAGCGGTTGAAGGCCGCGCTGGGGATGACGCCGGTGGACGACATCGGGGCGTGGCTGGCTTTCGACGTGCAGGGCCACGAGCTGACCCAGTTCGCCGCGGGCCAGCCGGTCAAGTGGTCGCCCCGACCGCACCGCGGGCTGTTCTTCGACCGCTCGGTGCACGCGCGGCCGGAGGTCGTGCTGCCGCTGGAGCTCGACGTGACCGGTGGGCCGGTGGTTCCGCACCCCCGCCTGTCCGACACCGCAACAGGAGGCAGCTGGTGAGCAAGCAGGTCCCGGCATCGGTGCGCTACAAGGAGCTGACCGCGTTGGCCGCCGATGCGGCCGAGAAGTTGCGCCAGCACGAGACCGCGAAGGCCGCCGAGCTGGCGGAGCTGGTGGACGCCGAGGCCGAGCGCTTGGAGCAGGCCGAGGCGCAGCGCGACGACATCCGCGCCGACGTGCGCAACCGCTGGAACGCCGCGCTGCACGCGCTGTGGGACGAGCGGTGGCTGGAGATCCCGGGGATGCCCGAGCCGGACCCGTCGGCGCCGCCGCTGACGCCGCAGGAGTGCCGCAAGGCGTTGCACGAGGCCAGCCAGCAGTTCCACCACTCGCTGGACAAGCAGCGCTTCACCCCGACCGCGCTGCTGCCGCGCCGCCGCAAACGGGCCGGTTGAGGGATGCGTCGAGCACAGCGGCATTGACGCCGCGGGGGCGGGCGGCAAAGCTCGAACAGTCAGCTCGTCTGGTTTGCCCGGTGTCCGGGAATTCGGCTGAACGGAGTCGCATTTGCGGGGGATGATGCCGGCATGGAGGAATTACGCACCTCGGAGGAAGTCGCGCGAGCTACCGGCGACCTGCTGATCCGCTGGGCGGCGCAGGCGCTCGCTCCCGGCTACCCGCACCAGGGCGGGCGGGCGTGGGTGCACGGCGACGCGGTGGCGGTGTTCGCGCCCGGGCTGAGCCGGGCGGACCGGTTGGCCTTCACCGGCACCGCCGACGACGCCGCCGAGCTGGTGTCCCGCGCGTTGGAGCAGGTGCAGGCCCCGAAGATGCGGCCGGTGGCGGCCACCGCCCTGGCCCACCAGGTGGCCAACCGGCTGGGGCTCGAGGTGCGGGCGACCTTCGGGTGGATGGAGTTGCAGACCGTGCCGACGTCCCCGGTTTCCGGAGTGGAGTGGTTGTCGCCCTCCGACGAGGCGGAGGTGGCGCAGCTGCTGCGGAAGGCGAACCCGAGCTCCTACCTCTTCCCCGGTGATCCCGGGGCGCACCGCTGGGCGGGGATCCGCAGCGAGGACGGGGTGCTCGCCGCGGTCGGGGCGGACTCCTGGCCGGCTCCCGGGGTGCGGTTCATCTCCGGGGTGGCCACCCACCCGGACTTCCGGGGCGAGGGCTTGGCCACCCGGTTGTGCGCTTTCCTCTCCCAGGAGTTGGCGCGGGAAGGCGCTGTCACGCTGATGGTGGACGCCGACAACGTGGCCGCCCTGCGGGTGTACCGCAAGCTGGGGTTCTCCTACCACACGATCACTGCGCTGGCCGGATGAGCTTGCCGGGGTTGAGGATCCCGGTGGGGTCGACCGCTCGCTTCACCGCGGCGAGCACCGCTGTGCCGACCTGGCCGATCTCCCGGTCCAGCCAGGGCAGGTGGTCGGTGCCCACCGCGTGGTGGTGGGTGATGGTGCCGCGCCCGGTGATCGCCTCGCAAGCAGCGGCTTTCGCCTTCTGCCACTGCCCCACCGGGTCTTTTTCGTCCCGGGCGGCGAGCACGGTGAAGTACAGGGAAGCGCCGGTCTCGTAGGCGTGCGACAGGTGGCACATGATCAGCGGGGGCTGCACCCCGGTCTGCAGCGAGCGGATCAGGGCGGTGCGCACCGCTGACCGCAGTTCCAGCAGCCCGCTCCAGTTGGTGGCGGTTTCCAGGGTCTCCACGCACACCCCGAAGTCCATGAGGGCGTCGCGCTGCCGGGGAGCGGCGAACCGGCTCTCCCGCCAGGCCTTCCCGGGGCGCTGCCCCAGCCGCAGCCAGCGGCGGCCGCGCAGCGCCCGCAGGGCCGCGGCGCGGCGCTGGGTGAGTTCCCGCCGGGTTTCGGTCTCCCAGCCCAGCACCAGCAGGCAGGGGTGCTGGATCCCCTTCGAGCGCAGCAGTGCTCGCACCAGGCGGTGGGGGATGTGCCCGCTCAGCGCCAGCTGCGCCGCCGTTTCCTCCACATCGGACAGTCGGGTGACGTCGGCCAGGGCCCGCTGCTGGGCCAGGGCGCGCACCGCTTCCACACCGGCCTGCCAGCCGTCGATCACCACCGCCTCGTAGCGGGTGTGCCGTGGGGCCGGCCGCACCCGCACCGCGACTTCGGTGATCACCCCGAGCGCGCCTTCGCTCCCGATGGCCAGCTGGCGCAGGTCCGGGCCGGCCGCCGAGGCCGGGGCGGCGCCGAGCCGCCACTCGCCGGCCGGGGTGGCCACCCGCACGGCCTGCACCATGTCGTCGAAGCGGCCGTAGCCGCTGGAGGCCTGGCCGGACGAACGGGTCGCGGCGAAACCGCCGATGGTGGCCCGTTCGAAGGACTGCGGGAAGTGACCGAGGGTGAAGCCGTGCCCGGCGAGCAGCCTTTCCGCGTCGACCGCCCGCATCCCGGCCTGCAGCACCGCGATCCGCGACACCGGGTCCAGCGAGACCACGCGGTCCAGTCGGCACAGGTCCAGGGCGATCACCGCGGTCTTGTCCCCGCGCAGCGCCTCCACCCCGCCGACCACGGACGTGCCGCCGCCGAAGGGCACCACCGCGATGTCGTGGCGGACGCAGAGGTCGAGCACCCGCTGCACCTGCTCGGGGCTGCCCGGGAGCACCACCGCGTCCGGCACCGCGACGTCCTCCCCGGTGCGGCGGCGCAGCAGGTCCAGGTAGGCCATTCCGCCGGAGCGGCCGAGCCGTTCCGCGGCGCTGGTGAGCACGAACTCCTCCCCGACCGCGTCGACGAGGTCGGTGTGCGCGGTGGCCGGCAGCGCGCTGCTGGGCGCGTTGAGCAGCGAAACCGGAACGGTGGGGGTGACCGTGTCGGGCAGGCCGATGCGGTTGGCCAACCAGCGGACCGCGTGCCTGGACAGCCCGGCCGCGGCGGCACCGGCCGGCGTCCAACTGCCGCGCAACGTGTGCTCAATCTGGCCGCTCACCAGTACAGTGTTACACATGACGTCGCAGTGTCACACCCTTCGACAGACGCTCCGGGTCCGTGACACCAGATTGCTCCAGGCCGCCCAGGACTGCGTGCTGGAAAACGGCATTCGACGCACCACGCTGAGCGAGATCGCCCGGCGCGCCGGGGTGAGCCGGATGACGCTCTACCGGCGCTACTCGGACGTGCGCAGCGTGGTCATCGCCCTGCTGAACACCGAGTTCACCGCGATCCTGCAGCAGGCCCGGAGCGCGGCGGGCACCGGAACCGCCCGCGAACAGCTGGTCACCGCCGCGGTGCACGCCGTCCGCCTGCTGCACTCCTCGCCGCTGCTGCAGCGCGTGCTGCGCACCGAGGCCGAACTGCTGCTGCCCTACCTGGTGTCCCGCCTGGGCAGCACCCAGCGGGCCGCCGAGGAGTTCGTGCTCGAATACCTCTCCGCCGGCCACGCCGACGGCTCGATCCGCCCGGCCGAGCCCGCCGTCCAGGCCCGCACCCTGCTGCTGGTGCTGCAATCGTTCGTGATCTCCCAACGCCCCGCCGCGCAAGGACTGCCCACCGCAGACCTGCTCGACGAGCTCAGGCGGGTGCTCGACGCCGCATTACGACCGGAACCGGCCAACAGCCGGTGAAACACGGGTGTTCTCCACCTCGCTCAGGTATTCGTAGAAGCGCCGCAACCCGACTTTCGGAGCCGCCATGATCACCACTCCGCTGCCCGCAGGATCGTTGCGCGCCACCTCCCTCAACGCCGCCCGCCGCGCCGCCGAACTGTCCACAGTGGCAGATGAAGTGGTGGATCTGCTGGTGGTCGGCGGGGGAGTCACCGGCACGGGGATCGCTCTCGACGCCGCCGCCCGCGGCCTGTCCGTCGTCCTGGTCGAGGCCGAGGACCTCGCCTGGGGAACCTCGCGCTGGTCCAGCAAGCTGGTGCACGGCGGCCTGCGCTACCTGGCCCGCGGCGACCTCGGACTCGCCCGGGAGAGCGCGCAGGAGCGGCACGTCCTCATGACGCGCACCGCCCCGCACCTGGTGCGCACCCTCCCCCAGCTGATCCCGCTGCACGAGGACCTGAGCCGGCAGCACGAACTGCTGCTGCTCGCCGGGCTGCGCACCGGGGACGCGCTGCGCCGCAGCGTGCGCACCCCCTCGGACGTGCTGCCCCCGCCCCGCCGGGTCCCGGCCGCCGAAGCCCAAGCCCTGGTGCCGGGGCTGCGGTTCGCAGGCCTGCGCGGCGGGCTGCTCAGCTTCGACGGCCAGCTCACCGACGACGCCCGCCTGGTGGTGGCGCTCGCCCGCACCGCCGCCGGGTTCGGCGCCCGGGTACTCAC
This sequence comes from Saccharopolyspora rectivirgula DSM 43747, assembly GCF_000497205.1. Lineage (GTDB taxonomy): Bacteria > Actinomycetota > Actinomycetes > Mycobacteriales > Pseudonocardiaceae > Saccharopolyspora > Saccharopolyspora rectivirgula. The sequence goes on along the minus strand of NZ_AYJW01000023.1, from coordinate 27,607 downwards.
CCGGGTGCGGGTGCGCTCCCTCGACGGCACCGGCGCGGACGCGGTGGACGAACGCACCGGCGAATCGCTGCGCCTCCGGGCCCGCTCGGTGATCAACGCGACCGGGGTGTGGGCCGGGGACCTCGCCCCGGAGGTGCGGTTGCGGCCGTCCCGCGGCACGCACCTGGTCGTCGACGCCGAAGCCGCCGGCCTGGCCGGGACCGCGGTGATCGCCCCGCTGCCCGGGCACACCGGCCGGTTCTTGCTGCTGCTGCCCCACGCCGACGGACGAGCCCTGCTGGGGTTGACCGACGTCCCGCAGGACGGCCCCGTGCCACCGGTTCCGGACGTGCCGCAGTCCGACGTGGATTTCCTGCTGGAGGCCAGCCAGCACCTGCTGGGCGTCGCGCTGGGGCGCCAGCACGTGCGCGGCTCCTTCGCCGGTCTCCGACCGCTGCTGGACCAGCCGGGCCGCAAGCGCTCCGCCGACCTGTCCCGCCGGCACTCGGTGATCAGGTCCGCGAACAACGTGATCACCGTGGTCGGCGGGAAGCTCACCACCTACCGCAAGATGGCCGCCGACGCGGTGGACGCCGCCATCCAGGACCGGGGCCTGGCCGCCGGCCCCTCCCGCACCGACGCCGTGGCCCTGGTCGGTGCCGCCCCGCGGAAGCAGCTGGGCAGCATCGAAGCCGACCCGCGACTGGTCACCAGGTACGGCACCGAAGCCACCCGGGTCGCCGCGCTCAGCGAGTTCGACCCCGGCTTGGCCGACCCGGTGGCCCCGGGAACCCAGCTGACCGCCGCCGAAGTGCTGTGGGCGGTGCGGCACGAAGGGGCGCTCAGCGCCGAGGACGTGCTCGACCGGCGCAGCCGCATCGGCCTGGACCCGCAGCAGCGCCGCACCGCCCGGGAAGCGGTGGAGAACCTGGTCGAACGGGCGCTGCGGGGCGTGCTGGAGTAGCCGCGCGAAAACGAACAGCCGTGCCAGGGGATCCAACCCCCTGGCACGGCTGCGAAGGATTCAGCGATCGATTCAGCGCTCGTTGATCGGAACGTAGGAACGCTCCGGCGAGCCGGTGTAGACCTGGCGCGGCCGGCTGATCTTGCGGGCCGGGTCCTCGATCATCTCCCGCCAGTGCGCGATCCAGCCGGGCAGCCGGCCGAGCGCGAACAGGACGGTGAAGAACTTCGTCGGGAAGCCCATGGCCTTGTAGATCAGGCCGGTGTAGAAGTCAACGTTCGGGTACAGCTTGCGCTCGATGAAGTAGTCATCGGCGAGCGCCCGCTCCTCCAGCCGCTGGGCGATGTCCAGCAGCGGGTCGTTGACGTTGAGCTTGCTGAGCACCTCGTCGGCGGTCTTCTTGATGATCGCCGCGCGCGGGTCGTAGTTCTTGTAGACCCGGTGCCCGAAGCCCATCAGCTTGACACCCGGCTCCTTGTTCTTGACCCGCTTGACGAACGAGTCGACGTCGCCACCGTTGCGGTGGATGCCCTCCAGCATCTCCAGCACCGCGCTGTTGGCGCCGCCGTGCAGCGGGCCGAACAGGGCGTTGATGCCGGCCGAGATGCTGGCGAACAGGTTGGCTTCGGACGAGCCGACCATCCGCACCGTGGAGGTGGAGCAGTTCTGCTCGTGGTCGGCGTGCAGGATGAACAGCAGGTCGAGCGCCCGCGCCATGGTCGGGTCGACCTCGTAGGGCTCCGCCGGGAAGCCGAAGGTCATCCGCAGGAAGTTCTCCACCAGACCGAGCGAGTTGTCCGGGTAGAGGAACGGCTGACCAACCGACTTCTTGTAGGCGTAGGCGGCGATGGTGGGCAGCTTGGCCAGCAGCCGCACCGTCGACAGTTCGACCTGTTCCTTGTCGAACGGGTTGAGGCTGTCCTGGTAGAAGGTGGACAGCGCGGAGACGGCCGAGGACAGCACCGGCATCGGGTGCGCGTCCCGCGGGAACCCGTCGAAGAACTGCTTGAGGTCTTCGTGCAGCAGCGTGTGCCGACGGATGCGTTCGGCGAACTCGTCGTACTGCTGCTGAGTGGGCAGCTCGCCGTAGATCAGCAGGTAGCTGACCTCGATGAAGTTGGACTTGGCAGCGAGCTCCTCGATGGGGTAGCCGCGGTAGCGAAGGATGCCGGCCGCCCCGTCGATGTAGGTAATGTCGGATGTACAGGCTGCCGTATTGACGAAGCCCGGATCCAACGTCACCAAACCGGTTTGAGCCAGCAGCTTTCCGAGGTCCACACCGGGAGCGCCCTCAGTGGGCTGCTTCACCTGCATTTCGTGCTCGCCGCCGTCATAACGCAACGCGACGGTTCGTTTGGCGGTCACGTCGTCGGGCATTCGGGAACCTCTCGCGCTCGTCGAGGTGGCACTGTCACCGACGACCTAGCGGCCGAGCCGGACGGCTGGTTCGCATGTATCGATCGTGCACCGGTCGGGGATGTCCGACCCGATTCGCAGCACCACCCCGTTGGGGTCCTGTCAGTGTCACGCTAGTCCGCGAAGGGCCTCTCGCGCAGCTACCGTGTTACGGCTTTTGGCCAGGTGGGACCACGATCACATCACACTTGGAGGCCCCTCGCGGACGCCGCGCAACTGGAAGTACCGGCCGTTCGCCCACCTGACTCACCCATATGGAGTAAACCAAATTGGCGCTGCCGTGGCGCGCGGGCGGTGAAACTCACAGGGTGTTTTCGCCCACCGCAACGAGCAACTCCTTCCGCTTTCGTCCCATTTGACACTTTTCCGGGACAGCAGTGCTCCTCCGCCGGGCGCTCACCAGTCCAGCTCGCCCGCCCACGGCGGCTCCGCACCCGGCCGGGACACGGTCACCGCGGCCGCCGAAGCGGCGAACCGCAACGCGCTGGCCCACTGCTCGCCGCTCAACCCGCGCACCGCGTCCGGCGAGAGCGCGCCGTTGCGGTGCAGCCAGGCCAGCAGCGCCGCTTGCACGGTGTCACCAGCTCCGATGGTGTCGGCGACGTCGACCCGCACCGTCGGGACTTCCACCGCGTCCGCATCCCCGGCGAGCACCGCCAACCCCTCCGAGCCGCGGGTGAGCACCACCGCCGCGGGACCGCTGCGCTGCCACTCGCGGACCGCCCGGAGCACGTCACCGCCCGCGGCGAGCCACTCGGCGTCCTCGACGGAGAGCTTCAGCAGGTCCACCGAGGGCAGCCAGGAGCGGAACCGCTCGCGGTACGCCGCCGGGTCCTCGATCAGGTCCGGCCGGACGTTCGGGTCCAGCGCGACGAACTTGCCCCGGGAGGCCTGTTCGAACAGCACCTTCTCGTAGACCGTGGCACCGGGCTCGAGCACCATGCCGAGCGTGCCCAGCGACACAGCGCTGGTCCCCTCCGGCAGCTCGCGCTCGCTGACGAACCGGGCAGCGCTGCCCTCCACGTGGAAGCTGTAGCGGGCCGAGCCGTCCTCCTGGAGCGCGACCACCGCCAGCGTCGTCGGCTGCTCCCCCCGCTCCACCAAACTGGTATCCACATTGGAGTCGAGGAGGCGCTGGAGCAGCTTGTCCCCGAAATCGTCCGTGGACAGACGAGCGTAGAAAGCTACTGGAATTCCGAGCCTTCCCAAGGCAATCGCCACGTTGTACGGCCCGCCGCCCAGCCTCGGGTACAGCGGACTGATCTCCTCGTCCACAGTGCCCGGTGCGGGAACGAGATCAACGAGCGCCTCGCCGCCGACGACGATCACTTCTCCTCCGTTCGTCCAGCGTCCACGGTCAGGCCTCCCAGCAGGAACTGGGACAGCGCCGAAAAAGCTTCAGCATCCGACAGGCCGGTCCGCTCGGCGATCTCCCCGCGCTGGATGCTGACTATGGTGCCGCCGACCATCTCCGCCACCAGCGCGGCGTGCACCTCGCGGAAGACCCCCTGGCGCACCCCTTCACCGATGAGGCCGCGGATCCGGTCCGCGGCCGCGTGCGCATTGGTCTCGTAGATGGCCCGGGTGGCGAAATTGGCGGCGATGTCGTTGATGAACTGGCGAGAAGCCGGGCGCAGAGCGGCCGCGGCCGCGGACAGGTACACCCGCACCTTCTCCCGCACGTCCTCCACCTCGGCCACCGCCGCCTCGATGTCGCTGGTGGCCTCCTTGAAGTAGTGCGCCACCACCCGCACCGCCAGCTGCTCCTTGCTGCTGGCCAAGGTGTACAGCGTCGACTTCGAGCAGTGCAGCCGAGCCGCCAGCTCGTCCAGGGTGAAGTGGGAGAACCCTTCAGCGAGGAAAAGGTCGCGCAGGCGGTCCAGCAGTTCAGCCCGCCGCTGCTGCACCGACCGCCGGGTCACTCTGCCTCCGGAGCTGCTCATCGGTGGAAGCCTGCCACATCGCTCCCCGAACCCGCGGGGGGTTCCACTTCCAAGACTGTTGCAGTACTCAAATACGACCTAAAGTACTGGTGTTGGTACTCAAGACCTCGGGTCACACCACCAGGGAGCGCATCAACCATGCCGGTCGAACGCCTGCTACCCACCTCCGAAGCAACCGACTTGCTGCAGCTCACCAGGGAAATCGCCCGCGACGAACTCGCTCCCCGGGTCGCCGAGGACGAAGCAGCGGAGAAGTTCCCCCGCGACGTCTTCCGACTGCTCGGCGAATCCGGATTCCTCGGCCTCCCCTACCCCGAGGAGTACGGCGGGGGCGACCAGCCCTACGAGGTGTACCTGCAGGTGCTCGAAGAACTCAGCAGCGCCTGGATGACCGTCGGCGTCGGGCTGTCGGTGCACACCATGTCCTGCTACCCGCTCGCCCACTTCGGCACCGAGCAGCAGCGGCAGCAGTGGCTGCCGGACATGCTCGGCGGCCAACTGCTCGGCGCCTACTCGCTGTCGGAACCCCACGCCGGATCCGACGCCGCCGCCCTGCGCACCCGCGCCGAACGCAGCGGAGACGAGTACGTCGTCAACGGCACCAAGGCCTGGACCACCCACGGCGGGGTCGCCGACTTCTACACCACGATGGTGCGCACCTCCGACGACGGTGGCCGCGGCATCAGCTGCCTGCTGCTCGACTCGAACACCCCCGGGCTGTCGGCCGCGCCACCGGAGCGGAAGATGGGGCTCACCGGGTCCCCCACCACCCAACTGCTCCTGGAGAACGCCCGCGTCCCCGTCGACCGCCGCATCGGCGAAGAAGGCGAAGGCCTCAAGATCGCCCTGTCCGCGCTCGACTCCGGCCGGCTCGGCATCGCCGCCTGCGCCACCGGGCTCGCCCAAGCCGCCCTCGACGCGGCGGTCGAGTACGCCAACCAGCGCAAGCAGTTCGGCCGGAACATCATCGACTTCCAAGGCCTGCAGTTCATGCTCGCCGACATGGCCGCGGCCGTGCAGACCGCCCGAGCCACCTACCTGGACGCCGCGCGCCGGCGCGACGCCGGGAAGCCGTACGGCCAGCAAGCGTCCATCGCCAAACTCGTCGCCACCGACGCGGCGATGAAGGTGACCACCGACGCGGTGCAGGTGCTCGGCGGCGCCGGCTACACCCGCGACTTCCCCGTCGAGCGCTACATGCGCGAAGCCAAAGTGCTGCAGATCTTCGAAGGAACCAACCAGATCCAGCGCATGATCATCGGCCGCCACCTCACCCGCCGCTGAGACGCGCATCCAGCAAGGGAACTTTTCCACCACGAGCGGCGGAAAAGTTCCCTTGCTCCATCAGAACGGGGCGAGCCCCCAGCTGCCGCTCCACGTCTCCCCGGGCTGCAGCACCAGCAGATCAGTGCCGGAGTTCAACGCGTCCGGCGGGCACGTCATCGGTTCCACGGCCACCGCCCGACCCCGGCCCGGGAAGTCCGCCGCCGTGTACACCTGCACCCACTTGAACACCGGGTCGGCCCACACCTGCACGCCGTGCCCGGACGGGCCGGTCAAGTGGTGCCGCACCAGCCCCTGGGGATCGTCAGCGGCCGGCTCGGCACCGCCGAAGCACGTGTCCAACCGCAGCCCGGCCAGTTTCCGCCCGCTGCGCAGCTCGGTCTCCTCCCCGGCCAGCGGCCGCGCCGGGCCGGTCGGGAGCAGCCGCTCCGGGTCCACCGGGAGAACGCTGGACGCCGCCAGCTGCAGCGTGCACTCGTCGGTTTCGGCGTTGCCCGCCCGCGGGTACGGGTGCACCCCCACCCCGAACGGGGTGGCCTGGGCACCGGTGTTGGTGACCTCGTGCGTCACCGACAGCCCCGACTCGTCCACCGCATAGGCCACCGAGGCCAGCAGCGGGACCGGCCAGCCCGGTTGAGCGGGGATGAACGACCGCAGCACGATCCGGTCCTGGTCGTGCTCGACGACCTCCCACGCGGTGTGGCGGAGCAGGCCGTGGATCGCGTTGTTGCGGGCGGGTTCGGTCAGCGCGAGCTGCTGCGGCTGCCCCGCCAGCTCCCACTTCCCATCAGCCACCCGGTTGGGCCAAGGAACCAGCACCGCCCCCGCCGCCGCGGGAGCCTCCTGGTCCGGGTCGAACGTCTCGGTGTACGGCACGCCGTCCACTTCGAAGAGCCGGAGCGCCGCACCGACCTCGGTGATGACAGCCCGGGCAGCACCCCGGGAGATCTCGAATTGGCGGCCAGTGGCAGGAATTCGGTCAGTCACGTGACAACTGTAGGGCGCGATCCCCACCCGCCACGCGCTCAACAGCGGGTGGGGATCAGCCGCTTCACTTGGTCAGCTTCTCGACGTCGAACTCCTGACGACCGCCCAGGAACACCCGGTTGATCACCCAGAACAGCACGCCGATGCCCAGCAGCACGGCGGCGATGAGGTACTCCTCCAGCGGGCGCCCGGACAGCGGGCTGGCGAAGAAGAGGCAGCTGAGCGCGCCGAGCACGGGAACCCAGGTGGGGGCCTTGAAGTGCTCGTGCTCGACCTTCTCCCGACGCAGCGCCAGCACCGAGATGTTGACGACCGCGAACACCAGCAACAGCAGCAGCGACGTGGTGCTGCCCAGGGCGGAGATGTCGAGGGTGGCGACCAGGACCACGCCGATGGCGGCGGTGAACAGCACCGACACCCACGGGGTCTGCCGCTTCGGGTGCACCTTGGCGAACAGGCCCGGGATGATCTTCTCCTGGCCCATGCCGTAGACCAGTCGGCTGGCCATCAGCATGTTGATCAGCGCGGTGTTGGTGACCGCGAACAGCGCGATGGCCGAGAACAGGACCGGCGGGAACCACGGCGCGGCCGCCTGCACGACCAGCAGCAGCGGCCCGTCCGACTCGGCCAGCTTGCCGGTCGGCACCAGGGTCGAGGTGATCAGCGCGATCACCAGGTAGATCGTCGCGGTGATGGTCAGCCCCAGCAGCAACGCGCGCGGGAAGTTCTTCGCCGGGTTCTTGGTCTCCTCGGCCATGTTCACCGAGTCCTCGAAACCGACCATGGCGAAGAAGGCCAGCGCGGTCGCCGACGTCACCGCCAGCAGCGGCGTGGTGTCGGTGTTGAACTCGGTCAACCGGCTCGGGTCGGGTGCCAGCTCGGGGTCGGTGTTGCCGCCGAAGATCGCCCACACCCCGAGCACGATCACGATGACCAGGCCGAGCAGCTCGATGCAGGTGAGCACCACGTTCATCTTGACCGACTCGGCCACGCCCCGGAGGTTCACCGCGGCCAGCAGCAGCACGAACGCGATGGCCACCGGCCACGACGGGATGTCCCCGACGATGGCGGCCAGGTAGTCACCGCTGAACGCCTGGGCCGCGGAAGCAGCGGAGGTCAGGCCCGAGCACATCACGGTGAAGGCGATCAGGAACGTCACGAAGTGCACGCCGAACGCCCGGTGCACGTACAGCGGGGCACCACCGGCCTTGGGGTACTTGCCGACAAGTTCCAGGTAGCTGACCGCGGTCAGGAACGCGACCACGAACGCGACGAGGAATGGAATCCACAGCGCGCCGCCCACCTTGCCAGCGACCTTGCCGGTCAGCGAGTAGATGGTGGTTCCGAGGATGTCTCCGACCACGAAGAACAGCAACAACTTCGGCCCCATGACCCTTTTGAGGCCGGGTGCCTCTGCCCGCTCTGCCACGTCGTCGTCCACGGTCGTTTCGTTGGCCATAGCTGAAAAGTGTGCAGGGTCGCTGTTGACCTTGGCTGCCCACCCTGGGTTGCAATTCGGTAAGACTTGTGCATCAGGCAGCTGGGCCGTTCGCCGAAACAGCGAAGCGCAACCGGCCGACAGCGCCTGGTCACCGAGGCGCACGGTATTGCCAGAAGGCGGGCAGCGCCACCGCAGCGAGCAGCGTGCACACCACGACCAGGACACCGCCGCCGACGACTGCGAGCCGCGTTCCCAACCAGTCCCCGGCCAGGCCGTGCAGCACGTCTGCCAACCTGGGGCCGCCGGTCACCACCACCGTGAACACGCCCTGGAGCCGGCCGCGCATCTCGTCGGTCGCGGCTTCCTGCAGGATGGCGCCGCGGTAGACCATGCTCACCAGGTCCGCACCGCCGCCCAGGGCCAGGAAGAGCACGCCCAGCCACAGGGAGTCCGCCAGGCCGAAGCCGATCACCGCCAGCCCCCAGGCGATGACCGCCAGCACCACACCGACCCCGTGGCGGACGAACCGGTGCAGCCACCCGGAGAACAGGCCCGCGGCGAACGAGCCCAGCGGGATGGCCGCGTAGAGCCAGCCGAGGGCCGCGCCGTTCCCGTTGGCGCTCCCGAAGGTCTGCTCGGCCATCGCCGGGAACAGGGCGCGGGGCAGGCCGAACACCATCGCGATGATGTCCACCAGGTAGGAGGCCAGCAGCACGGTGTGCACCGACAGGTACCGGAAGCCGTCGAGCACCGCGCGCAGACCGGCCCGCGTCGGCGCCCCGTCCTGGGGCGGGAGCGGGGGCAGGCGCCAGGCCGCCCACAGCACGGCACCCAGGGCGAGCGCGTCCAGCAGGTAGAGCGCGGACAGGCCGATGAACGGCAGCAGCATGCCCGCCAGCAGGGGACCGATGATCGCGCCGAGCTGGAACACCGTGGTGTTGAGCGCCTGCGCCGAGGACAGCAGTTCGGTGGGGATCAGCCTGGCGATCGCGGCGTTGCGGGTCGGCATGTTGATCGCGAAGAAGACTTGCTGCAGCGCGTAGAGCAGCAGCACCGAGCCGACCGAGGCGAGACCGGTCGCGGTGGTCAACCACAGCAGAGCGGCGCTGCCGGCGAGTCCCGCGGTGGTGATCACCATCAGGCGACGCCGGTCCACCGCGTCAGCCACCGCCCCGCCCCACAGGCCGAACACCAGCAGTGGCAGCAGGCCGGCGAGGCCGGCCAGGCCCACGTAGCTGGAGGACCCGGTCAGGTCGTAGAGCTGCTTGGGCACCGCCACCACGGTGAACTGGCCGCCGAGCGCAACGACGACGTTGGACAGCCACAACCGCCGGTAGGCCGGGTAGCGGAGCGGGCGGGTGTCGATGACGACCTTGTTGAGCAGGGACCTGACCTTGCCAGCTGATTTCTGCTGGGAACCACTGCGCTGCACAAGTGGTGCAGCCTAGCCAGGCTCGATCCCGCCACCAACCGAATATCAGCAGCGTCTCGTCACCGGGCAGCGCCGGCGCCCGGTGCGGAAATTGAGGAAGGGAACTTTTCTCCCCAGAACGGGAGAAAAGTTCCCTTCCTTCGTGCTTCGTCGCCGGGTGTGCTCGCGCGGTGTCAGGGGGCGAGCCGTTCGACGATCCAGCCGTTGTCCTCGGTGCGGCGGAAGCGCAGCCGGTCGTGCAACCGGCTGGGGCGCCCTTGCCAGAATTCGACCGATTCGGGGAGCAACCGCCAGCCGCCCCAGTGCGGCGGGACCGGGATCTTCTCGGCGTCGCCGAAGCGGCGTTCGATGCGCTGCAGGGACGTTTCCAGGGCTTCCCGGTTGGCCACCACGCGCGATTGCGGGGAGGCCCAGGCCCCGAGCTGGGATCCGCGGGGGCGCAGCTGCCAGTACTCGGCGGTTTCGTGCTGCGAGACCTTCTCCACCGAGCCCCGGATGTTGACCTGGCGCTGCAGGCCGAGCCACGGGAAGGTGACGGCCGCTACTCGGGTGGCGGTGAGGTCGTGGCTCTTCGCCGAGGTGTAGTTGGTGAAGAACACCAGTCCGCGTTCGTCGAAGCCTTTGCACAGCACGGTGCGCGAGGAGGGCACGCCTTCGCTGTCGGCGGTGGCGAGCACCATCGCGTTCGGTTCGGTGAGGCCGGCTTCCACTGCTTGGTCGAACCAGATCCGCAGCTGCTCGTGCCAAGTCCCGGCCAGGGAGGTCTCGTCAAGCTCCCCGGCTTCGTAGGACACCCGCATGTTCGACAGCGCCACGTGGGTCTCTGACATCCGCACTCCTCTCCCACCCGACTTCAGCACATGAGTTCCTAAGACCCGACCGGGCCCCCGCGGGTCTGTCATCGGACCAGCGGCGCGCCTACGACGTTAGACGTCCGCAGCTGCGCGGCCGAAACGCGGAAAACTTCCCGATCGATTTCGTTAACGATGCAGAGATCTTTCCCACAGCTCCCGGCTGCTCCGGGGTGCTGCGCGTCGCGCCCCCAGCGACCTCGTCACTTTCGGGTGGTGCTGCGGCTCGGGCGCGGTGGTGACCGCGGTTGCCGGTGGGGCGGCAAGGACCGCGTCGTTCCCCGGGTTCGGGATGTTCCCGGTTTGTTCCGATTCCGGGCATCCGGTGGTTTTTTCCGGGCGACGGGAAATTGCGAGTTCCCGCTCCCGGGGGCACTGTTGCTGCAGCGCTGACACCGCTCGCACCCCGCCACGCCCCTGCGCGCTCGTGCGCGCGTGCCCGAACAGTGCAGTGAGGAGACGAGGCGTGAGCAACGCGAGCGAATTCCGGCCGGGCCTGGAAGGGGTCGTCGCTTTCCAGACCGAGATCGCCGAACCGGACCGCGACGGTGGCGCGCTGCGCTACCGCGGGGTCGACATCGAGGACTTGGCCGGGAAGGTTCCTTTCGAGGACGTGTGGTCCTTGCTGGTCGACGGGGAGTTCGGCCAGCGGTTGCCCACCGCGGTCGATGCGGGGCTCCCGGTCCGCACCGGTGATGTGCGGGCCGACGTGCAGGCCGCGCTGGCGATGCTCGGGCCGGCGCGGGGGTTCCAGCCGTTGCTGGACGTCTCCGAGGAGGAGGCCCGCCAGCAGCTCGCGCTGGCTTCGGCGGCCGCGTTGTCGTACGCGGCGCAGTCGGCGCGGGGGCAGTTGCCGGCGGTGCCGGACAGCGAGGTCCCGGAGGACGCCCCGGCTTCCGAGCAGTTCTTGCTCCGCTGGCGCGGGGAGGCCGCTGCTGAGCAGGTGCAGGCGTTGGACGCGTATTGGGTTTCCGCAGCTGAGCACGGGATGAACGCCTCCACCTTCACCGCCCGGGTGATCGCTTCCACGGGGGCGGATGTGGCGGCGTGCCTGTCCGGGGCGGTGGGCGCCATGTCCGGGCCGCTGCACGGCGGCGCCCCGGCCCGGGTGTTGCCGATGATCGCCGAGGCGGAGCGCACCGGTGATGCTCGCCGCGTGGTGGAGTCGGTGCTCGACCGCGGGCAGCGGGTGATGGGTTTCGGGCACCGGGTGTACCGGGCCGAGGATCCGCGGGCGAGGGTGTTGCGCCGGGTGTGCCGGCAGTTGGGGGCGCCGCGCTACGAGGTCGCCCGGGAGTTGGAGCAGGCGGCGTTGGGCGTGCTGCGGGAGCGTCGCCCGGATCGGCAGATCGAGACGAACGTGGAGTTCTGGGCGGCTGTGGTGCTGGACTTCGCGGGGGTGCCGCCGGAGATGATGCCGGCCATGTTCACCTGCGCTCGTTTGGCGGGCTGGTCGGCGCACGTCTTGGAGCAGAAGCGCACCGGCCGGCTGGTTCGGCCGGCGGCCCAGTACGTGGGGCCCGGGCCGCGGGAGCCGCAGCAGGTGGCGGGCTGGTCACGGGTGCCGGCTGGCGCGTGACCGGTTCGGGCCTCGGTCACCCGGAGGACCGCCAGGGTGGCCGAGGTCACTTCCGGGTCGGCGCGCCGGCTGCCCGGCCGGTGCCGGGAATTCCGGATTAGGCTGGTTACCTGCGAGAAACGAGGGTGTCACCTGCCGGACGGCGACTGCTTCCGCCTCGCCCCGCCCACCGGCTTCCCCGGACGAGGGACTTTGGTCGAGGGCGGGCTGCGCAGTAAGTTGCGAGGGGCCGGTGCAGCAGCGCGGCTGTCCGGCGGCGTGTAACCGGCAACGGCGCCGGATTGAGCAAGGAGCGCGGGTGCTGCCCTCGCGCAGGCAAGTCATCACAACCAGATGCCCGGAGGCGCCGGCATGACGCAGGCCGAAACTATCGATCCGACGACGTTGAAGCTGCCCGAGGAGCTCAAGCCCAGTGACGGCCGGTTTGGTTGCGGCCCGTCCAAGGTGCGCCCTGAGCAGCTGTCCCGGCTGGTCGACGAGGGTGCTTCGGTGATGGGCACCTCGCACCGCCAGCGGCCGGTGAAGTCTTTGGTCGGTCGGGTGCGGGAAGGCCTGCGGGAACTGTTCTCGCTGCCGGAGGGCTACGAGGTGGTGCTCGGGGTCGGCGGCACGACCGCTTTCTGGGACGCCGCGACGTTCGGGCTGATCCGGGAGCGTTCGCTGCACCTGACCTACGGCGAGTTCTCGAGCAAGTTCGCCAAGGCCGCCAAGTCGGCCCCGTTCCTGCAGGACCCGGTGGTCGTGTCGGCGGACCCGGGGGACGCCCCGGAGCCGGTGTCGGACCCGAGCGTCGACTTGATCGCTTGGGCGCACAACGAGACCTCGACCGGTGTGATGCTCAACCCGGTGCGCCCGGCCGGGTCGGAGAACGCGCTGATCGCCATCGACGCCACGTCGGGTGCTGGTGGCCTGCCGGTGAACCCGGCTGACGTGGACGTCTACTACTTCGCGCCGCAGAAGTGCTTCGCTTCCGACGGTGGCCTGTGGGTGGCCGCGATGAGCCCGGCGGCGGTGGAGCGCATCGGCGAGATCAAGGAGTCCGGTCGCTGGGTGCCGGAGTTCTTGTCGCTGAGCACCGCGTTGGACAACTCCCGCAAGGACCAGACCTACAACACCCCCGCGGTGGCCACGCTGTTCCTGCTGGCCGACCAGATCGAGTGGATGAACGGCCAGGGCGGGTTGGACTGGTGCGTGCAGCGCACCCGGGAGTCGTCCCGCCGGCTGTACGAGTGGGCTGAGGCTTCGGAGTTCGCCACCCCGTTCGTCAAGGACCCGGCGAAGCGTTCGCAGGTGGTCGGCACGATCGATTTCGTGGACTCGGTGGACGCGGCCGCGGTGGCCAAGGCGCTGCGGGCGAACGGTATCGTCGACACCGAGCCGTACCGGAAGTTGGGCCGCAACCAGCTGCGCATCGGCATGTTCCCGGCGATTGAGCCGGACGACGTCACAGCGCTCACCCAATCCATCGATTGGGTGGTATCGAAGCTCTCGTGACCACCCTTTTTCGCCACTGAAGTACCGCGTTGCCGAGCGAAAATGGTCTTCCTAGGTGATCTTGCTACGAAATTAAGTGGTTTTACCCGCTCGCAGTGAGCGCGATTATCAGGCAAGATCGACTCAACGGACGGACGACCATCAATCGACGGGGCCCGGTGCGTCCGCTTCGCGCGGGTGCACCGGGTGGCTGTCACAGCTTGGTGACAAGAGTCGGCGGGAGGCTGGCATATGCGAGCGCTGCGAGTGGTCGGGCTCGACGAGGACGGTGAATCCGTTGTCTGCGAGGACCCGGAGAACGGCGAGCGCTTCACCGTGCCGGCCGACGAGCGGCTGCGCGCTGCTGCCCGCGGTGACATGACCCGTCTCGGGCAGGCGCAGATCGAGCTGGAGGCCAAGATGCGGCCGCGCGAGATCCAGGCCCGCATCCGTGCTGGTGCTTCGGTGGAGGAGGTCGCGGAGGCCGCGGGTGTCCCGGAGCAGCGGGTGGAGCGGTACGCCTACCCGGTGCTGTTGGAGCGCGCCCGGGTGGCGGAGATGGCCCAGAAGGCGCATCCGGTGCGGGACGACGGTCCGGATGTGCAGACGCTGGGTGAGGTCGTTGCTCACACGTTCGGTGTTCGCGGTCATGACTACGCCCAGGCTGCCTGGGACGCGTGGCGCGGAGAAGACGGCAAGTGGGTGGTTCAGCTGCTCTGGCAGGCGGGGCGTTCGGAGAACCGGGCGCACTGGATCTTCCACCAGGGGGCCAACGGCGGGACCGTGACGGCTTTGGACGAGCACGCCGCCGACTTGATCGATCCTTCCCCGAACCGCCCGTTGCGCACGGTGCGCCCGGTGACCGAGCTGGCCCGGGAGGCGCTCCAGTTGGAGGGCGCGCCGCAGCACGGCGTTGCGGCGGGGCGGGCCGAGGCGCCGGTGGAGCAGCCGGGGGAGCCCGCGGTTCCGGAGCAGGCTTCTGACTCGGACGAGTTGGCGGTTCCCGAGCCGATGGCCGAGCCGGAGCCCGCGGCGAGCGCCGAGCAGGACGAGGAGGGCCGCAAGGCCGGGCAGCGCCGCGGGCGCAAGAGCCACCCGATCGTGCCGTCCTGGGAGGACGTGCTGCTCGGGGTGCGGTCGCACCGCTGACCCGGGATCAGCCGAGCAGGCTGAGGACCAGTCCGAGCCACGCGGCGACCACGCCCGCTCCGATTCCGAACACCACCCAGCGCCAGGTGGGGATGCTGCGCCCGAACCACACGGACGGGGCGAATCCGGCTGCGATGCCGAGGTTGATCACGACTGCCAGGACGATGTTGATGTCGGCCATGCCGAGGGTGACCAGCATCAGGATGGTGGCCACGAGGGCGCCGACGATGCCGGTCACGGCCAGCCCGGTGCCCCAGGGGGTTTCTTCCGGGGGTGGCAGGTCGCGGTCGGCGCGGCTGCCGAACTGGTCGCGGCGGCCGTTGAGCGGGTCCAGGTAGCTGACTTCGGCGCCGGTCGCGGCGGCCAGCCGCAGCGCGAGGTGGCGTCCTCGCCTGCTGACCAGTTCGGCGGTTCGCGTGCTGTCCTCGTGTTGGACGGTTTCCACGACGGTGGCCCATTCGCGGAGGGCGGCCAGCAGCGGGTCGGGCAGGTTCAGCCGGGCCGGGTCGAGTTCACCACCGGGTTCGCGCAGCAGCACCGGGCGTCCGGAGCGGGCGCGCAGTTCGATCTTGGGGTCCGCGGCGCGCATCGATCAGCCCCCGTTCATGGTGTGGAAGGCGATCGCGCCGGCCGTGGCGACGTTGAGCGAATCCACCCCGCTGGCCATGGGGATCCGCACCGCTTGGTCGGCGGCGGTGATGGCTTGTTCGGTCAGTCCGGGGCCTTCGGACCCGAGCAGCACCGCTACCCGACCCTGCTGGGGGTTGGTTTCCCGCAGCGGGACGGAGTCGGCGCGCGGGGTGAGGGCCAGGATCCGGAAGTCGTGGTCTTTGAGCAGTTTGAGGTCTTCGGGCCAGCTGTGCAGGCGGGTGAAGGGCACGCGGAGCACGTGGCCCATGGAGACCCGGATGCTGCGCCGGTACAGCGGGTCGGCGCAGCCGGCGCCGAGCAGGATGCCGTCGATGCCGAGGGCGGCGGCGTTGCGGAAGATGGAGCCGAGGTTCTCGTGGTCGCCGATTCCTTCCAGCACTGCGAGGCGGCGCGAGTTGGCGATCAGGTCGGCGGGCTCGATGGTCGGGGCGCGGTCGGCCACGGCCAGCACTCCGCGGTTGAGGTGGAAGCCGACGACTTCGGCCATGATTTCGGCGGTGGTCGTGTAGGCGGGCACGTCGAAGGGGGCGAGCGCGTCTGCCAGTTCGTCGATGCGGCGGCGCACTCCGAGCAGGGCTCGCACCGGGTAGGCGGAGGCGAGGAGTCGTTCGACGACCACGACTCCTTCGGCTATGACCAGTCCGCGGCCGCCGGGCCGGTCCGGGCGGCGGTCGGCTCTCGACAGGTCGCGGAAGTCGTCGACCCGGGGATCGTTGGCATCGGTAATCTCGATTACGTGCGCCACGGCGGGCATTCTCCCATCCTGCTTCACCCGACTGTGGCGCGTAGCCATCTGACTCGGATTACGTGCGGGTGATTCAGGTTCGGCCGGTGCACCGCGCCCGCGGAATTTCCACTTTGGTCGAATCGGTGGTGCTGGCGGGCGTTCGGGCGCTGCACCAGGAAGGGAACTTCCCTGGCGTTTCCGGCAGAAAGGTTCCCTTGCTGCGGCGCGGGTGCCGCTCGCGGGTTCGGTCGGTCTTCGCGTCCGCGGCGGCGCCGGCCCGGGGGTCGGTTGGCTGCGCCGGCTGCCGCTGTGGATCGGGATTTTGCCGTTGTCAGGCGGAATGCTGCTTTTCGGGGAGGGCTGGCGCCCGTTCCGGCTAGCCGTGTTGAAGCTGGTGTCGGACTGCCGGGTGTGCTTGGAGTGGTGTTCGCCTCACCGGGTGTCCGCGGGTGCGGTGTTCAGGCATCCTGTGCGAGGACATGCGGCGGGTGGCGCCGCCAACGAGCTGATCTTGCTGCGGTTCACCGCAGCGCAGCCCTGAATAGCTGTGTTCTCGCGGGCCGGAGTCCGTGGGCCGAGGGTTGGCCCACCGGCCGTCTTCGCTGTTGGTTCCCCTTTTCCGCCCACGGCCTCCCTGTCCCGTTTTTCCCTTGCCCGACCAGTCCAGATGGAGGACAGCGAAATTCCGAACAGCAGGCTCGAGTGCACCGGTTTGGCCGCTGGCCCACCGGGTACCGATATGTCACGGTGGTTTCCCCAGCGCTGCGCGCTGTCGTGCTGCCGATGGAGCGGGGAGACGGCATGGGACGGCACGTGACACCTAATCGGTCTTTCAAACCGTTGGACCGGCAGCGTTACCGCGACAAGATGCAACGCGGGTTGGATGCGCTGGCCAGGATGCTCGCCGATGGCAATTTCTCCTTCCCCCGCCAGCAAATGGGGCTGGAGATGGAGCTGTGCCTGGTGGACGAGCACATGGAGCCGTCCATGTCGAACCACGTGGTGTTGGAGAAGATCAACGATTCTTCGTTCACCACGGAGCTGGGGCAGCAGAACATCGAGTTGAACGTGGAGCCGCAGGTGCTGGCCGGGGACAGCGCCGTGGAGTTGGAGCAGCGGCTGCACGCGAGCATGAGCCGGGCGGCGAGCGGTGCCCATGACGCCGGGGCGAAGGTGGTCATGATCGGCACGTTGCCGACGTTGCGGGATGCCCATTTCGATCCGCAGTGGTTGTCGCGCAATCCGCGCTACTCGATCCTCAACGAGCAGATCTTCCTCGCCCGGGGTGAGGAGATGCTGCTGGACATGGAGGGGGTGCCGCTGGGGGATCGTGCTCCGGAGAGGTTGCGCTCCTACGCGGATTCGATCCTCCCGGAGTCGGCGTGCACCTCGGTGCAGCTCCACTTGCAGGTGGCGCCGGAGGACTTCGCGTCGCACTGGAACGCCGCCCAGTGCTTGGCGGGCGTGCAGGTGGCGGTGGGGGCGAACTCGCCGTTCTTGCTGGGCAAAGCCCTGTGGCACGAGACGCGGATCCCGTTGTTCATCCAGGCCACCGACACCCGTCCGCAGGAGCTGCGCAACCAGGGGGTGCGGCCGCGGGTGTGGTTCGGGGAGCGCTGGATCACGTCGATCTTCGACTTGTTCGAGGAGAACGTCCGCTACTTCCCGGCGCTGTTGCCGGAGCCGGAGGAGGAGGATCCGCTGGCGGCGCTGGAGGCGGGGCGGGCTCCCACGTTGGCCGAGCTGCGGTTGCACAACGGCACGATTTGGCGTTGGAACCGCCCGGTGTACGACTTGGTGGACGGCGTGCCGCACCTCCGGGTGGAGAACCGGGTGTTGCCGGCCGGCCCGTCGGTGGTGGACACGGTGGCGAACGCTTGTTTCTTCTACGGGGTGCAGCGGGCGTTGACCGAGCAGGATCGTCCGCTCTGGTCGCAGATGACGTTCGCGGCCGCGGAGGAGAACTTCTACGCCGGCGCTCGGCACGGCATGGACGCGCACCTGTACTGGCCGGGGATCGGTTGGGTGACCCCGGACGAGCTGGTGTTGCGGATCCTGTTGCCGATGGCGCACGAGGGTCTTCGGTCTTGCGGGGTTTCCGATCGGGCTCGGGAGCGCTACCTGGGGATCATCGAGCAGCGCTGCTTGGTGCGGCAGACCGGTGCTTCGTGGCAGCGGGACGTGGTGGCCATGTTAGAGGAGCGGGGTGCGGATCGGCGCTCGGCTCTGGCCGGCATGCTGCGTCGCTACATCGAGTTGACCGAGAGCGGTGAGCCGGTGCACCTGTGGCCGGTGGAGTGAACCACCGGGTTTGACCTTTCCCGGTCCGGGGCATCTGCAGGGAGGCCGGTTAAGCCGGTAGTGAAATTCTTCCCGCACTGTGGACATTCGTGTTGGGCGTGGCGCGGGAGTGGGTTTTCGACTGCTGGTGATCACCCGGTTGTCCTGCTGAAACGCGCTGGCGGGCGGGTTTCGGCGGGTGCCTGGTGGACGGCGCAGCGGATCACCGTGTGATTTAGTGGCCTCGATCCTCCAATAGGATCAGAATGTCAACGGAAGGAGGCGTCGATGGCGCAGCAGTACGTGTTGCCAGAGCTCGACTACGACTACTCGGCTCTTGAGCCGGCGATCTCGGGTGAGATCAACGAGCTGCACCACAGCAAGCACCACGCGACTTACGTCAAGGGTGCTAACGACACGATCGAGAAGCTGGCGGAAGCCCGCGAGAAGGGCGACTTCGCTTCGATCGTGGGCCTGGAGACCACCCTGGCCTTCAACCTGGCCGGTCACTCGATGCACCTGGTGTGGTGGAAGATCCTGTCGCCGGACGGCGGCGACAAGCCGACCGGGGAGCTTGCGGCGGCCATCGACGAGGACTTCGGCTCGTTCGACAAGTTCCGCGCCCAGATGGAGGCGGTTTCCACCACCATCCAGGGCAACGGCTGGGGCGTGCTGGCGTGGGACCCGGTGGGTCAGCGCCTGATCACCCAGCAGCTGCGCGACCACCACAACAACATGTCGTTGACCACCGTTCCGCTGCTGGTGTTCGACATCTGGGAGCACGCGTACTACCTGCAGTACAAGAACGTCAAGGCTGACTACGTGAAGAACCTGTGGAACGTGGTCAACTGGGCTGAGGTCTCCCGGCGCTTCGAGGAGGCCCGGGCTGGCCGCCAGCCGTGAGACTGCTGTTCTGCGGCTCGACCGAGTAGTATTCAGGCCCGGTCCCCTGGTTGGGGCCGGGCCTGAACAGTTCCCGAACTGACTGTCGCTCCCACCACGAAGCAGACGAGTTTTAGGTTAGCCTAACCTTTATCCTCAGGCAAGGGCTGGCGCCGCCGGATCAGCACCGCACTTCCGATCAAGGCCGTGCCCAGCGAGAGCAGTCCGCCGAACAGCAGCGGTGACGGTGGCCCGAAGACGTCCGCCAACCACCCCGAGGCCAGTCCGCCGAGCGGTTTGCCGCCCATGAACAGCAGCATGTAGAGCCCCATCACCCGGCCGCGCATCGACGGGGCCACCGCGAGCTGCACCGTCGAGTTCGCGCTGGTGGTGAAGGTCATGACGGCGACCCCGACGGGGATCAGGGCGAGCGCGAACAGCTCGTAGGACGGCATCAGCGAGGCCACCGATTCCAGCACCCCGAAGGCGGCCGCGCCGAGCAGCACCGTGCGCATCCGGGGCCGCCCCCGCCCGCTGCGGCGCGCGGCCAGCAGCGCACCGGTGAGGGTGCCGACGGCGAGCATGGTGATCAGGAACCCGTAGCCGTCGGCTTCCCGCCCGAACTGGTTGCGGGCGATCACGGCGAAGGAGTTCTCGAAGTTCATGCCGAAGGTGCCGACGCAGAAGACCAGCGTCATGACGACCACCAGGTCGGGCCGTCCCCGCACGTAGCGGAGGCCGTCGCGCAGCTGCCCGCTCTTCTTCTCGGGGGGCGTGGAGCGGTGCAGCTCGGCCGGGTTCATCATCAGCAGGCCACCGACCACGGCCGCCGAGCTGATCCCGTTGAGCAGGAAGATCCACCCGGTGCCGATCACGGTGATGAGCAGACCGGCTGCGGCGGGGCCGGCGATGCGCGCCAGGTTGAAGATCATCGAGTTGAGTGCGACCGCGTTGGTGAGGTACGCCTGCCCGACCATTTCCACCACGAAGGACTGGCGGACCGGCGAGTCCACGGCCGCGAACACGCCGAGCACGAAGCACAGCAGGTAGACGTGCCAGAGCTGGGCGATGTCGGTGAGGTCCAGCAGGCCGAGCACCAGCCCGCACACGCCCATCGCGGCCTGGGTGATCACCAGCAGTCGACGCTTGTCGAACTGGTCGGCCAGCACCCCGGCCCACAGGGTCAGCAGCAGGGTGGGGAGGAATTGCAGGGCGACCGCCACGCCGAGGGCGAACGCGCTCCCCCCGGACAGCTCCAGCACGAGCCAGTCCTGGGCGGCCCGCTGCATCCACGTTCCGGTGAGGGAGATGACCTGCCCGGCGGAGTAGTAGCGGTAGTTGCGGACCCGCAGGGAGCGGAACGTCCCGGGTCGGCGATCGGGTGCGACACCCCCGGCCTGACCGTCGCCTGGTCGGGGCTGGGAGTGCCTGACCACGCTCTCACTCCCCCCTGCTGGTCATCGACTGGCTATTCGGTCGATTATTTCCGTCGCCCGGCACAAGATGGCCCGCTCTTCCTCGCTGATGTCGGACAGCTGGCTGTCCAGCCAGCGTTCCCGGGCCATGACTTCTTGCTCGATGAGCTTGCGGCCGTCTTCGGTCACTTCCACGATCGCCTGCCGGCCATCGGTGGGGTGTGCCCGACGGGTGATCAAGCCGTTGCTCTCCAGCGCAGCGATCACCCTCGTCATCGACGGCGGTTGCACGCCTTCTCGGAAGGCCAGCTCCCCCGGCGTGATCGGCCCCGACTTGTACAGGCAGGACAGCGCCGACAGCTGGGAGAGGGTGATCTGCGAGTCGGTGCGCTGGGCGCGCAGTCGCCGGTTCAAGCGCACCACGGCTAACCGCAGCCTGCTGGCCAGGGTGCGCTCGCGTTCCGCCATATCGGACACGTCGTTAGTCTACCAAACTATCTCGGGTATTCGGACAAACCAACCACACCGGCTGGTGTGTCCGAATACCCTAATCGGCCTCCGGGCCGCAGTCCTCCCCCACAACCCGTACGGCGCATCAACCGCCGATGAGCTCGTTGATCGGCCCGGCTCCGAAGTAGACCAGGAAGGCCACCGACACCACCCACATCAGCGGGTGCACCTCCCGCACCTTCCCGGTGGCGGTCTTGAGCACCACGTAGCTGATGAAGCCGGCGCCGATGCCGTTGGCGATGGAGTAGGTGAACGGCATGACGGTGATGGTCAAGAACGCCGGCAGGGCGACGGTGAAGTCGCTCAGGTCGATCTGCCGGATCT
The DNA here is from genome assembly GCF_000497205.1 of Saccharopolyspora rectivirgula DSM 43747. GTDB lineage: Bacteria > Actinomycetota > Actinomycetes > Mycobacteriales > Pseudonocardiaceae > Saccharopolyspora > Saccharopolyspora rectivirgula. The sequence continues at coordinate 6,320 of NZ_AYJW01000023.1, read as the reverse complement.
GGCTCAGCATCATCGCCCCGACCACCACCAGCGCCGGGGCCGCCGCCTCCACCGGAATGACCTGGTAGAGCGGGGTGAAGAACATGGCCGCCAGGAACAGCAGGCCGGTGACCACGTTCGCCAACCCGGTGCGGGCGCCCTCACCGATGCCCGAGGCGGATTCCACGAACACGGTGTTGGAGCTGGCGGAACCGAGACCACCGGCGACCGCGCCCATGCCTTCCACCGCCAGCGCCTTGCCGATGCCGGGCAGGTTGCCGTCCTTGTCGGCCAGACCGGCTTCCTTGCCGAGCCCGGTCATGGTCCCCATGGCGTCGAAGAAGTTCGCCAGCACCAGGGTGAACACCAGCATGGCGCAGGCCAGCGCGGGCAGCCGGGTCCAGGCGCCGAAGGAGATGTCACCGACCAGGGACAGGTCCGGCAAGCCGATGATGTCGTCCGGCAGCGCCGGGTAGCCGAGGTTCCAGCCGTAGGGGTTGGACCCGCCGGACGGGCCGGCCTTGAACACCGACTCGACGACGATGGCCACCACCGTGGTGGTGATGACGCTGATCAGGATCCCGCCGCGCACACCGCGGGCCACCATCACCGAGGTGAGCAGCAGCCCGAACACGAACACCGCGGTGGGCCAGGAGGCGATCGAACCGTCGATGCCGAGCCCCACCGGCACGGTGGTGTTGGCCTCGTCGGGGATCCGCCGCACGAACCCGGCGTCCACCAGACCGACCAGGGTGATGAACAGTCCGATCCCGACCGCGATCGCGGCCTTCAACGGCGGGGGCACCGCGTTGAACACGGCGGTGCGGAAACCGGTGGCCACCAGGATCAGGATGATGATCCCGTCCACCACCACCAGCCCCATGGCTTCCGGCCAGGTCACCTGCGGGGCGATCGACACCGCCAGCAGCGTGTTGATCCCGAGCCCGGCGGCGATCGCGAACGGGTAGTTGGCGACCAGTCCGAAGAGGATGGTCATGACTCCGGCGACCAGCGCGGTGACCGCGGCGACCTGCGGCACCGGAAGGATGTTGCCCAGCACATCTCGTTTGGCACCGGCCTCATCAGCCGAGTAGCTGCCCAGGATCAACGGGTTCAGCACGATGATGTAGGCCAGGGTGACGAACGTGACCACACCGCCGCGAACCTCGCGAGCGACGCTGGAGCCACGTTCTGTAATCTTGAAGTAGCGGTCCAGCACTGATTTTCTGGTTCCCGCCGAATCGTTCATCAGGGCATCCTCATCACGAACCGGAGAACAGCAACGAGCGCACCGTCGCGCAGTAGTTCGCTACCAGGAGTAACCTTCCTGGTGTGGCATCGAGCAGTGACACTACCTCTTCCCCTGATGGCCACCGCCCGGTCCCGCCGCTTCCCGCCAAGCTCACCGACCCGAAGCCGGTGGTGCTCGTCGGCACCCTGGCGTGGCTGACCGGCGCGGTGGTGTTCGGGATCACCGAACCGGGCAGCGTCCGGTTCTGGACCTGCGTCACCGGCTGCGCGCTGGGCGCCGTTGGGTATGGCCTGTTCCGCTGGCAGCTCTCGGCCGCCCGCCGGGGCTCCCGCGGCGCGTGGCAGGGGCTGACCGGCCTGGACAGTTAGATTCCGGCAAAACTGACCCGAACCCGGCGATCAAGGGTTAACCTGCATTCGCGATACCCCTACCAGCCGGGAGTTCCTTCAGTGCCTAGGTTCGACGTCGATCGACTCGAGTTCGTCATACTCGTTGAACGCGCCGGGCTGACGCGGATCCCCATGGTCGCGTCCTACAGCAATTACGGCACTCCGTTCCAGGACATCCCTCGCGAGCTCGAGGCCGCCGAGCAGCGCTGCCGCGACCGCGGGTTGATCCGGTTCGGCGGGAAGGTCGTCGACGAGCTGCAGGAACTGCTCAGCATCTACTCGCGCACCTCGGTCGAGTACGACCTGCGGTTCTCGGCGAAGAAGGGCACCGAGCTGCGGGCCGCGGTGTGCCGGTCCGGTGATTCGGCGGTGCGCACCGTCGTGGACGGCGACCGGGTGCTGCTCGACCCGGTGCGCCCTTCCGATCTGATCCCGGCGATCGTCGGCGTGCTCCCCCAGCACCCGCCGGCCAAGATCCGCCCGCCGATCAACGTCGACCTGGCCGAGATGCGGGCCGCGATGGCGGACGTGCGCCGCCGCGGCGTCGAGGACGACCGGGCCATCGAGGAGGCCGTGCGGGCCCGCGGGGTGAACGTGAGCGCTTTCCGCCGCGTCAACCAGCTGCTGAGCGGGCCGCGGCTCGGGTTGGGCGAGCTGGGGGTCACGATCTGGGACGAGCGGGGCAAGGAGCACCGCGGCGAACAGACCATCCGGATCATCGACCTGCCGGCGGGCCGCACCGCGGTCTACAACAGCGGAACGCAGCGCATGTTCGCCGGAGCCGACCTGGGCACCTTCAACCGGGTGCTCAGCGAGCTCACCAAGCAGACGCAGCGCCAAGCCGCCTGGGAGTACCAGTACTAACCGGTGTTGCGCCGAACGGATCAATCAGGGGATTTCCGGAAACGGTTTGCATGCCAGTCCCGTCACAACGGTGCACGGGTGCAGGCAAACCTGGCAAAGTAGATCACACCCACACCTGATCGGATGCGGAGAAGGGGGCAGGAAGTGGGAATGCAGCCAGAGCAGGCCGCCGCCTTAGCGGCCTCCCCAATAGTTCCTGGGCCGGTGAAGGCTGCCGCCGCCACGATGGCAGTGGTCAACACCTACATCAACACCGCTGGCGGGGTCCAGAAGGCGTCCTTCACGGTCGACATCGAGCAGATCCCAGGGCTGATCGAGAAGTACAAGGACGCGCGGGAGAAGCTGCGCAAGATCCTCCAGAAGTCGTACCGTCTTCGCTCAATCACTCCACCCGGCGAAGACGAAATCAGCCAACAGATGGCCAACTCGTTGAGCAAGATGGCGACGGACGAGCCTGGCTGCCTGGCCGAAGCAGTCAGAGATGGCATCAAGCGCCTCACTGATCAGATCAATCAACTAGAGGCTGCGCTTAGGGATTACCGCAGTACTGACGAAGCCGCCACCGCCCGGCAAATTTAAGGAAGAGGAATCGTGCTTCGCCGCTTCATGGTTACAACAGCCTCCTTGGCAGCTGTCCTAGCTTTCTCCGCTTGCTCCCAGAGCACACCCACTGATACTCCGGGGAGCGCGGCCCCAGCTACTACCGAGACGCAGGCACCTCAGGAAGACCAGGCTCAGTCACCGCAGGAGAAGATAGATTCCCCGTTGGACCTCAAAGCTGTCACCGATACGTGTCAGCTCCTCACACAGGAACAACTAGAACAGCTTGGCGGTGGTGGGGAGCCAGAGCCTATCGAACAGCCGTGGCCTGAAAAGGGATGTTCCTGGGAAGGGGACAACCTGGGTATAGAGCTGTCACCGGACGCGACTAACGGCGGTGGCATCGAAAGGATCAAGAGCAACTTCGCCGGGGAGTACGACGAAGTCGTCAACGTCAATGGATACCCTGCCATTCACATTGACGTAACGGACATGACTTGCACTCTCTCCGCTGCGGTTTCAGAAGAGCACGTCATCGGTGTCGGCGTAGCCATTTACAACAAGGTGGAGCCACAGCATCAAGATCCTTGCGCCTTCGCGGACAGGGTTTTCACCGAAGTCGTCAAAAACATTCCATCGGCAAACTGACTTCGCTTTTCGCCGTATCTGAGAGGGGGCAACATGGTAGCTCCAGCAGTTGTGGGGGCTGTGGTGGTTGGCGGCTCAATACTCATCAGCCCCAGCGACCGCGGGAACATGGACGAGATCATCCAGCGCGTCGGTTTCAACCACCAGGAGAAGTACAAGCAGATCCACGAGGGAAGAGGTCCTGGGGGGCTCAATGAGGCCGTCGACGGCTGGCAGCGCGATATCGCGAAGGACTTCGACGAAGTAGCCCAACTGCTCGACGAAGCCAACAGGAAGGCCGGGCTCGCCTGGACCGGTGAGGCAGCTGAGCAGCACGGCAATTCGCTGGGCCCGCTGACCCAGTTCATCCGAGACTCGAAGGACGTCTCGGAGGCCATCAGCAAAGCAGCATCCCACCAGGTCGACAATTTCGGCCGGGTCAAGAACAACATGCCGGAGCCGGTCGAGGTGACCGCGACCGACAACCTCCTGGAGAAGGGAGCTGCCTGGCTGTTCGGCACCGAAACCGACCTGCAGAAGCAGGAGCGGGAGGCGACGGAAAAGGCCCAGCAGGCCAAGCAGGTCTACGACTCCTACAGCCATAGCGTCGACGACACCAACCGCGGCATCCCGTACTACCCGAAGGCTCCGCAAACCACCTTCGACCCGGGCCCGGGCGGTGGTGGCCCGAACCCGACGGTGAATTCGCCGATGGGCACCGGCCGCGGCGGCAGCCCGCAGCCGGTCGGCGGCGGGGTGTCCGGCATCGGCGGGGTCGGCCAGGGCGCGGGCACCGGCCCGGACAACCTGGGCGGCGGGTACACGAGCCCGGCCCAGAGCAGTTCGCAGTGGTCTTCGCCCACTACCCCGCCGAGCACCGGTGGTCTGCCGGGCGCTGGTGCTGGTGCCGGCGGTGCGGGCACCGGTTTCGGTGGTGGTGGCGCGATGCTGGCCGGTGGCCTCGGTGCGGGTGCTGGTGCCGGTGGCCGGGCCGGTTTCGGTGGTGGAGCCGGCGCGGGCGGCCGAGCCGGCGCGGGCGGTGGCCTCGGGGCCGGCGGGAGGGCCGGCGTCGGTGCTGGTGCTGGTGCCGGTGGTGCAGCTGGTGCTGCTGGCAACGCAGCCGGTGGTCGCGGCGCTTCCGCCACCGCGATGGGCGGCGCCGCAGGTGCCCGCGGGCAAGGCGGCAAAGGCGAGGACGACCTCGAGCACGAGAACAAGTACATGGTGGACACCGACGAGGCGTGGGAAGACCTCGGCCTGCCCAAGGTCGCCCCGCCGGTCCTCGGCGAGTGAACCGCTGAGAGCTCTGCTCCGGGCCGCGCGGACACGCGCGGCCCGTTTCATGTCCAGCCCATCAGCCCAAACCTGTTGCACGAAATGGAGAACGCCGTGCCACGCCGTCTGTTGATCGCCGTATCGTCTGCTGCCGTACTCGGCCTGTCCGCCTGCTCGCAAAGCACGCCCGCCGACTCGGGGAATGCGACCCCAGCCGCCACTGAGGCACAGGCACCTCAAGAGGACCAGGCGCAGTCTCCACAGGAGAAGATAGATTCCCCGCTGAACCTCAAGGCTGTCACCGATACGTGTCAGCTTCTCACTCCGGAACAGCTCGAACAGCTCGGCGGAGGCGGAGAGCCCGAACCTGCTGAGCAGCCGTGGCCTGAAATGGCCTGCTCCTGGGAGGGGGACAACCTGGGTATCGAGTTGTCGCCGGACTCAACGAATGGTGGCGGCATCGAAAGAATCAAGAACAATTTCGCCGGGGAATACGACGAAGTAGTCAATGTCGCCGGCTACCCCGCCATCCACATCGACGCCACGGACATGACCTGCACTCTCTCCGCCGCGGTTTCAGAAGAGCACGTCATCGGTGTCGGCGTGGCCATCTACAACAAGGTGGAGCCACAGCACCAGGATCCCTGCGCGTTCGCGGACAGGGTCTTCACCGAAGTCGTCAAGAACATCCCGCCGGAGAGCTGAGCACCCCGAGGGGAACAGGTCCTCGCATTGGAGTGGTGCTCCGAGGAGCAGTCTCCTGCAATGGAAGAAGACCGATCAACGAACCCGAGGAAAGAGACCTTGTCGATCCGAACGACCCTGACCGTGCTCAGCGCTGCTGCAGTCCTGGGACTCACCTCCTGTTCTTCCAACAGCACAGCGGAGTCGCCCGACGTCCCCGACACCCCTGCACCCACAACGTCCGAGTCCCCGAGCATCGTCGTGGAAAACCCGCTCGACCTGAAGGCAGTCAGCGATCCCTGCCAACTGCTGACTCCGGAACAACTCGCTCAACTGGAAAACCCGACCGAAGCTGAGCCCACAGAGCTGGAGTGGGGAGAAAAAGGCTGCTCCTGGTACGGCGAGCAATACGGATTGGAGCTCTCCCCTAACACCATCAGCGGCGGTTTTGCCACTATCCGACAGAACCAAAAGTCCTTCGACAACTACCAAGAAGTCGAAGTGGCCGGTTATCAAGCCGCCCGAACCGACGCCACGGACATCAGCTGCTCCCTCTGGGTAGCTGTGTCCGATGATTCCACGCTGGGCGTCCAGGTCGGCAAGTACGACGCCTACGACGACCTGCCGCAACCGTGCGAGCTAGCGGAGAAGATCTTCCCCGAAGTCGTCAAGAACATCCCACCGCAGGACTGAACGATCCACCAGCAAGG
>NZ_AYJW01000022.1 GCF_000497205.1 Saccharopolyspora rectivirgula DSM 43747 | reverse complement strand
AGGAAGGTCACCAGGAAGCCGAAGCTGAACAGCATCGGCGACTCGAAGGTGATCTGGCCCTTCCACATGGTGCCGATCCAGTTGAAGAACTTGATACCGGTCGGCACCGCGATCAGGAACGTGGTGAAGGAGAAGAACGGCAGCAGCACCGCGCCGGTGGCGTACATGTGGTGCGCCCACACGACCATCGACAGGGCCGCGATGCCGAGGGTGGCGAACACCAGACCGCTGTAGCCGAACAGCGGCTTGCGGCTGAACACCGGCAGGATCTCGGAAACGATCCCGAAGAACGGCAGCGCGAGGATGTAGACCTCGGGGTGGCCGAAGAACCAGAACAGGTGCTGGTAGAGGATCGCACCGCCGTTGGCCGGGTCGAAGATGTGCGAACCGATCTTGCGGTCGGCCAGCAGGCCCACCAGCGCGGCGGTCAGGATCGGGAACGCCATCAGCACCAGGACGCTGGTGACCAGGATGTTCCAGCTGAAGATGGACATCCGGAACATCGTCAGGCCGGGCGCCCGCATGCAGACCACGGTCGTGACCATGTTGACCGCACCCATGATGGTGCCCAGACCACTGACGATCAGGCCGCCCAGCCACATGTCACCGCCCGGCCCCGGGGAGTGGATGGCGTCGGACAGCGGCGTGTAGGCGAACCAGCCGAAGTCCGCGGCGCCGCCCGGGGTTAAGAAGCTGGCGACCACGATGGTGCCGCCGAGCGCGTACAGCCAGTACCCGAAGGCGTTCAACCGCGGGAACGCCACGTCGGGAGCACCCAGCTGCAGCGGCAAGATGTAGTTGGCGAACCCGAACACGACCGGCGTCGCGTAGAGCAGCAGCATGATCGTGCCGTGCATGGTGAACAGCTGGTTGTACTGCTCCTGCGACAGGAACTGCATCCCCGGGTGGGCGAGCTCACCGCGGATCAGCATGGCCAGTAGGCCGCCGATCAGGAAGAAGCCCATCGACGTGGTCAGGTAGAGGATGCCGATTGTCTTGTGGTCAGTGGTGCGGAACATCCCCAACAGGAATGACCCCTTGACCGATTTGCGCGCCGGATAAGGGCGCGTGGCGATCGGCTGTGGCGCGACGGCCGTCACGGTGCCTCCTGCACTGATCCCTCGGTATGTGTCCCGGACCCGGCTGGGCCCTTCCCCGGTCCTGGTGGACCGGCCGACGACATGTGACGAACAGTTGCCCTTCCCCGTGAAGGGCCGTCATCATGCCTACGCTCCATCGGATACTAGCCCGGTGTTCATGCGGTTCTTCCGCCGGGCTGTAGGCACCCTAGTCATCAACTGGAACACCGTCACCGCCAGTGAGGGGAAGCTGACAGAACGGATCAACCCCTCCGCCCTCCACCACTCGCTCGCACGCGCAGCTGAGGCGACCGCTAGCCTACGGACAAAAAGGTCCGGCAGCCCATCTGCGAGCAAATCGCAGGGCCGCCCCGGGACGACCACCACACCGTGGAGGGGAAGAACGTGCGGAAGAGCACGATCATCGGCGCCGTGCTGGCCGGCGGTCTCGCACTCGCGGGCTGCACGCCGAGCGAAGAGCCCAGTGACCAGCCGCCAGCGCCCGGCACACCGCCGCCGGCCACCGCGCAGCCGCAGCGCGAGCAGGGGCAGGCCCAGGACGGTCAGCACACCTCGACCGACGTCGAGTTCGCCAACCAGTTGCTGAGCAACAACGAGCAGCTCCTGCAGCTGGCCGACCTGGCCAACCGGAACGCGGAGAGCCCGCAGCTCAAGTCGCTGGCTTCGCAGCTGCAGCAGAAGACCCAGGGCCAGGTGCGGCAGCTGGAGTCGTGGCTGGCTTCCGCTTCCAGCTCCGAGTCCGGCAGCGCCCCGGAGGACGCGGCCGGCGACTCCGACGCGGCGCCGGCGCTGAGCGAGCAGCAGCTGCAGGAGCTCTCCCGGGCGCGCGGTGCCCAGTTCGACCAGCAGTGGAAGCAGGCCGTGACCGCGCTGCTGGAGAACGCCGGCGAGCTGGCCAGCACCGAGCTCGAGGAGGGTTCGGCCGAGCCGATGCGCTCGCTGGCCGAGTCGGTCCTGGCCGAGCAGCAGGACCTGCTGAAGCAGTTGAACAGCCCCGCCTGATCGGCTGTCCGCATTCACCAGCCCCCGGGTCCGCCCGGGGGCTTTTTGCTGCCACAACGAGTTGGCTGTGGCCTCTTCCACATCCTCCGACCAGAATCTACTATCAGTAACCTACTGACGAGTAGACAAGGTTCGAGGGAGTTCACATGTCGAAGGTGTCCGGCAAGGTCGTCTTGATCACCGGTGCGGCCAGAGGAATCGGGGCACACACCGCCCGGGAACTGGCGCGGCGGGGCGCCCGGCTCTCCCTCGTCGGACTGGAACCCGAGCAGCTCAAATCCGTCGCCGACGAACTTGGCGAAGATCACATGTGGGCCGAGGCCGACGTCACCGACCCGGAATCCATCCAAGAGGCGGTCGCGCGCACCGTCGAGGAGCTCGGGGGGATCGACGTCGTCATCGCCAACGCCGGCATCGCCCCGTTCGGCACCGTGCGGACCAGCGACCCCAAGGCCTTCACCAAAACGATCGACGTCAACCTCAACGGCGTGTTCCACACCGCGCAGGCGGCGCTGCCGCACGTCATCGAGCGCCGCGGCTACGTGCTGGTGGTCTCCTCGCTGTCGGCCTTCACCCCGGTCGCCGGGATGGCCGCCTACACCGCGAGCAAAGCCGGCGCCGAAGCCCTGGCCAGCGCACTGCACTCGGAGGTCAAGCACCTCGGCGTGGCGGTGGGCAGCGCACACCCCTCGTGGATCGACACCGACCTGGTCCGGGACGCCGCCCGCGACCTCAACGCCTTCCGCGAGATGCGCAAACGGCTGCCGTGGCCGGTGCGCTCCACAACGGACGTGCACACCTGCGCGCGGGCGTTCGCCGACGCCGTGGAACGCCGCGCCCGGCGCGTCTACGTGCCGCGTTCGATCATGCTCATGCACTGGCTGCGCAACTTGCCCTCCTCCCAGCTCATGGAGCGGCTGATGCAGCCGCTCACCCGGAAGCTGGTGCCGCAGATGGAACGCGAGGTCGCCCAGCTCGGCCGGTTCTTCAGCGAGCGCAACCAGAAGCTCAACGGCTGACCGAGCCGGCCCGCAACTGCTCCGTCCGCTCCGGCCACGTGCTGTGCTCCGGTGCGGACACCTCCCACCCCGGTCGGGCCGACTCCACCGCCGGCGCGGTGGGTACCGCGGAGCGCCGGGACAGGACCACCCGCCGCGGCGATCGCGCGAACAGTCCACCGAGCACGGCTCCGAGCGCGTTCAGCACGATGTCGTCGACGGAGGAGACCCGGCCGGGGACCAGGAGGAATTGGACCAGTTCGATGAACCCCGCCAGCAGCAGCCCGCCGGCGGCGATCCGGGCCGTGCTGTTGAACCAGCTGATCCGGCGCGGCACCAGCGCTCCCAGCGGGGCCAGCAGCAGCAGGTTGCCCGCCAGTTGCAGCCACGGCGTGCACTCCGTCGTTCCCGCGGCCAGCGCCGTCCGCACGTCCTCGCCGAGCTCCAGGTGCAACCGGCTGGCCGTTCCGCGCTGCGGGGTGAAGACGAGGAAGGCCACGCACAGCGCCGAGTACCCCAGCGCGGCGTCCAGCACGGACTCGGCCAGCGCGTTGCAGCTACCGGCGAGCTGCCGCAGCAGCAGGGAAATCCCCGCCACCGCGGCGGCAGCCGGGAGGAACACCGAGACGAGCGGTGTGAAGCCGTGGAATGCCACAAGGATGTGATGCACGACAGCCGCACTTTCTCCGACCGTTGGCCAGAACTCACGACGCCGTGTTCCCCACCCCGCTGTGGAAATCGGCGCCAGAAACAACTTCCGCGCCCTCTGCCAACCGGAGCAGCAAAGAGGTGCAAACGCCTCACGAACCGAAATCGCTGAACGGAAAATGATTCTCCGGTGAATCACCACCGACCGAGCCGCAACCCGGCCCATTCCTGCGCAATTGCCCAACCCTCTCTCGAACGAGGCCGCAAGTCACCGGATCCACCAGCAAGAACACCAAGCACTTCGAGCGACCACTTCGGACAGCGCTCTCCCGCGCAGTGATTGCGCACACGTCACCACCACCGGAACGGCTTGACCTGATTTCTTCCGGAATGCAGCCACTCTGCTCGCTTCCGCAGCACTCCACGATGCCGCAGCCAACCCCGATCGTGGTGAATTCCAGGTAACCACTCGTGAATTAGCTCGAATATTTTTGAAATTCCCGGGAATTAACATTTTTACCGGAGGTCGAGCGCACATTGGAAATGCGCGAGCGCTCCACCGCGACCGGGTGGTGGCGCACCAGCGCACCAGGTGCCGTCCGCAGCGCCGAGCCGGGACAGCACAGGTGCGGCGGTTTTCCGACGTGGCTGGTGAACGCGATCGCGGCTCGGCCCGGGCCCGGATCGTCGAAGGGGTCTTCACCCCGGTGGTCCGCGGCGGAGCGGGCGAAGCCCGTTGCGCGGAGCAGAGGAATCCGACGTCAACACCGGTTCGGTGCGCCACTGCTTCGGCGGTCGCGGCGAACTGCTGGCGGACTCGGTCGAAGAGGTCGACCGCCGCGTGGAACGACGACCGCGGTCCGTTCCACGGCCCACCCGACTGGACGCAGTGGAACGACGGCGGCGCGTCGAGCCGGTCGCCCTGCCCCGGCGCCCACCGGAGCCGAGGAGCGCGGCCTGCTGTTCGCCCTGCCCGGGTTCGCCGGGATGTTCGGCCTGCGGGCCGGTGGGATCGTCACGGACCGCTGGGGCCCGGACCGCACCCTCGCCACCGGGGTCGGGCCTTCATCCTGGTGGTGGTCGTCTTCACTGCACTGTGGACGGTTCGGCCGGTGCCCGTGGAAGTGCTCCACCCGCTGGGCGTGGTGTGGGGTGGTGCGGCGTTCTGGAACTCCCCCGCGGTCCCGGCCCGACTGCACCTGCTGACCGGTCCCGCTTCAGCGCGAGCCCTGGCCTTGAACACTTCCGGGACCTGCGTGGGGATTGCGGTCGGAGACGTCGTCGGAGGCGTCGTCATCGACCGCTTCGGTTGCGGGCCGCTGCCGGTCATCGCGGCGGTCGCTGGCGCGGGAGCGCTCCTGCTTTTCCGGTTCGCCCAGCGGTCCGCCCCGGCCACGACCAGTTGACGGGAAGGCCCCGGCGGGCCGCGGAGCTGCCGCGGCGCACCGGGGCCGGGTGCTGCTCAGTCCTCCGGATCGTCCTGGTCGCCAGCGCGACGGCGGTCCCGGTAGATGATGATCCCCACGACCGCCACCACGATGAACGTGGGCACGAAGAACGGCACCGCGGTGATCACCGGGTGGGTGGCGAGGACGAGATCGGAGGCCACCAGCTGGGTCATGCCGGCGCCCCCACTTCAGGCCGCTGCTCGGTGTCCGAGCCCTTCGGCTCGCTGGAGTCCGCCGCGATCGCCCGGGACACCCGACGCGCGCCCCAGCCGAGCGAGAGCACCAGCGCGATCGAGCACGCCAGCACCACACCCGACGCGGTGGCCCACAGCCAGGCGGGAATTCCTTGCTTGGTCTCCCGCTGCAGCACCTGCCACTCCGGCTGGCCTTCCCGGGTCAGCTCCGGGGTGGCGGGCAGTTCCGGCAGGTCCAGCGCGGCGTCAGCCGGCATGTACAGCGGAATGGCCAGCATGGCCCGGCCGTCGTGCAACCGGATCATCGTCTTCCAGGAGCCTTCCAGCGGCATCGGTTCGGTGGTGCGGTAGACCCCGTCCCCGATGCGCTGCAAGTGGTCCACGTGCAGACCGCCGCCCTGCCAGCTGGTGATGGTCAACCAGGTGGGGTTCTCGGCGAAGTCGGCCGGCTGCAACCGCACCACCGCGTGCGCGGAGTCGTCGATGCTCACCGATGCCCGCACGTTCTCCGGGGCGGTTCCGATCAGCGCGTTGGTCACCGCCAGGGTGATCACCGCCAGGGCACCGCCGAAGACGCCGTACTGCACCGCTGGGCGGGGCAGCTGCCCGCGCAGCGCGCGCACCAGCAGCGCACCGAGCAGACCACCGCTGACGCCACCGGCGATCGCCATGACCACCCCTTCGACGGCCATGTCGGGAGTCCAGGGCAGCACGAACGCGAACTGGGTCCACGCGTACTCGGCGGCGAACCCGGCGGTGCCGGCCACCAATCCGGACACCGCCCCGAGGACCAGCGGGCGGCGGACCAGGAACAGGGCGACGAGCTCGACGCACAGCGCTTCGGCGAGGTAGAGCGGAACGCTGGCGAAGAGCTGCCCGACCACTGGGCCGACGAACAGGGAAACCCCGCCGCGCAGCAGGTAGTAGAAGCCGGCGGCGAAGAGCGCACCACCGCGTCCGACCCACAGCCGGGAGAACACCAGGGCGCAGCCGGCGGCCAGGGCGATCAGGAACGGCTGGTGCACCATCCGGAACTGGGGGACGCCGAAGTCCCACTCCCCCTGGAACACCGACAGGCCGACCAGCAGGCCACCGCCGATCATGCCGCGCCGCAGGTAGACGAGCACCGGCGCCACCTGCTTCCCGGAAGCGGCCTGCCCTTCCCGCTCCAGGACCGCGATGGCGATCAGGGAAAGTCCCGCGCCGCCGATCATCATCAGGTGCGTCGGCCCCCAGAGGGTGACGTCCTGGCCGAAGATGCGGTGCCAGATGTCGTCGAGGGGGAAGCCGAGCAGCGCGTAGAAACCGGCTGCGCTCAACAGGATCCCGCCGACCGGCGCGTGCCAGTCGCGGGTGATGCGCACCGCGGCCCCGCCCGGGCGCCCGTCCAGCGGCAGAGCGATGGCCAGCATTCCAGCGCTGAACAGACCGAAGAGTCCGATGAGGATCGGGTAGTGGGCGATGTTGGCCAGGGGCCCTTCGTCACGCCCGTTGGTGATGTGCAGGGAGATGTCCCAGTACATCCCGACCAGGGCGGTCACCAGGGAGATCATCGCCAGGTGGATCGGCAGGGCTGCCCACCCCGGCAAGCCGCGGGAGATCCCTTGGCGTTCGGTGAACGCGGCGAGCTTGGTGAGCAGCAGGATCTTCCCGGTGCGGTGGCCGTAGCCGAGCACGAGCAGGAGTGCGGTGAGCAGGCCTGCACCGCCTGAGGCGATCAGGATCTGGTCCAATGCGGCACCACCCGCGGGGCGGGTGTCCGGTGTCTGCTGCAGGAGCGCGGTCATGCCTGCTATGGAACACCACATCCGTCACAATGTCACCCCCTATTGTGACATTGAACGTTGTTAATATCCTGGCGGTGACCCACGAGGAGGACCCATGAACACCGCCCGCAATCTCGTTCTCGCCCTGGTCTCGGCAGTCCTGCTGCTCGCCGGCTGCTCGTCGGCGGAGAACGACCAGCAGAGCTCCCCCGCTGAACCAGTGGAAGCCAGCATCCGGATCACCGGTGACCGCGTGCAAGCCCCAGGCGACCGGATCAACGCCGCGCAAGGCCAAACCGTCCGCCTGACCGTGGTCAGCGACCACGCCGACGAACTCCACGTGCACGGCTACGACAAGGCCGTCGAACTCCGCCCGAACGAACCGGCCACTGTGGAATTCCAGGCCGACGTCCCGGGCGTCTTCGAAATCGAACTGCACGAGTCCAAGGCCGAACTGCCGAGTCTGGAAGTCCGGTGAACGTTCTCGCTCACGGCCTGGGTGGCCGCACCGACCTGCCGCTCAACGGAACCGCCGCGGTGATCGGCGGCGGCATCGTCGTCGCCGCCTCGTTCCTCGCCCTGGCGAAGCTGTGGACCCGCCCCTGGCTCGACCCGAACTCCGGCAAGGAGCTGAGCTGGGCGCGGGTGGCCGACTCCGCGGTCCTGCGCCGCACCTGCCGGATCATCGCGCTGGCGCTGAGCCTCGGGGTCGTCGCCGTGGCCTTCCTCGGCCCCCCGGAGACCGAGCGCAACCTCGCGCCGTGGGCGCTGTACGTGACCTTCTGGGTCGGGCTGGTGCCGGTCAGCGCGCTCTTCGGCCCGGTGTGGCGGATCGTCAACCCGCTGCGGGCGCTGCACATCCCCAACCGGCGCCCGCCCCGCCCCATGCCCTCCTGGCTCGGCTACTGGCCGGCGGCGGGCTGGCTGGCCGCGTTCGTGTGGCTGGAACTGGTCGTGCCCGAGCGGGCGGATCCCCGCCTGGTCGGCTGGGTGCTGGTGGGCTACGCGGCGATCAACCTCGCCGCGGCCCGGGTCTACGGGCCCGCCTGGTTCGCCCGCGGCGACGGCTTCGAGGTGTACTCGACCCTGATCGCCGAGCTGAGCCCCATCGGCCGCCGCGACGACGGGACCTTCGTGCTGCGCAACCCGCTCGCCGGCCTGGTGCGCACCGAAATCGAACCCGGGCTGACCGCGCTCGCCTGCGTGCTGGTCGGCGGCACCGCGTTCGACGGGCTCACCCGCACCACGTTCTGGACCTCCACCGGGTGGCTGACCGACACGATCGGCCTCGCGGGCTCGATCGCCGCGGTGTCGGTGCTGTACTGGGGCGCGATGCGCGTGAGCCGGCGGATCTCCCGCGCCGACCACGGCCTGGCCGAGATCTTCGCCCCCACCCTGCTGCCCATCGCCCTGGGCTACGCGATCGCCCACTACTTCTCCTTCTTCCTGCTGGAAGGGCAGAACACGCTCATCCTGGCCAGCGACCCCTTCGGCACCGGGCTCGACCTGCTGGGCCTGAGCGGCCACAGCGTCAACTACGGCCTGCTGACCCCGGAGATCGTCGCGATGGTGCAGATCAACGCCATCGTGCTCGGCCACATCGCCAGCACCGCGGCCGCCCACGACCAAGCCCTGCGGCTGTTCACCCCGGAACTGGCCCGCCGCGGGCAAATCCCCGTCGTGCTCGCCATGGTGCTGCTGACCAGCACCGGCCTCCTCCTGCTGCTGTCGGGCTGACCCCCGGAACAGTTGTGACGTTCAACACCGCAGATCGGAGCGGCGGGCCCCGCCGGTGACCACCGCGGACGGCCTGCTGCCCCGGTCAGGAACCCGACGCGCGGTCGCGAACCCGGCCGAACGCCCACCGCGGCAGCTGCCGGCGGGGTATGGACCGCGGCCACCGTTGCCAGTAATGATGTCCGACACCGGAGACCCGAATCACACCGGAGGCGCCGCCCCCTGCACCGGCGGGCGCGGACGGACAGAGGGAGAAGGATGGCAACGCTGCGGGAACTGCTGCAGGACGGCAGACCGGCGATCGGCGGCTGGTGCTCGATCCCCAGCCCGGTCACCGCCGAAATCGTCGGGCGCAGCGGCTTCGACTGGGTGTGCATCGACACCCAGCACGGGCTCATCGGCTACGACCAGATGGTGCCGATGCTGCAGGCGCTGTCGGCCACCGGCACCCCGGTCCTGGTGCGGGTGCCGTGGAACCGCCCCGAGCACGTCATGAAAGCCCTCGACGCCGGCGCCCACGGCATCATCGTGCCGATGGTCAACACCGCCGACGAGGCGGCCCGCGCGGTCGAGGCGGCGAAGTACCCACCGGGAGGAACCCGCAGCTGGGGTCCCCTGCGCGCAGCCATGGCAGCCCCCTCCTACTTGGCTCCCGAAGCCAACCGGCGGACGTTCGTCGCGGTCATGATCGAAACCCCCGAAGGGATGCGGAACATGACCGACATCCTGGCGGTTCCCGGAGTCGACGCGATCTACGTGGGCCCCTCCGACCTCGGCATCAGCCACGGCATGCGACCGGACCTGGCGGTGCGCGACACCGACCACGAAGAACTCGTCCGCACCGTGCTGCGCTCCTGCCAGCGAGCCGGGGTGCACGCGGGAATCCACTGCGACTCCCCGCGGACCGCTCAACGCTGGCTCGACCTCGGTTTCCAGTTGACGAGCCTGTCCTCCGACGCCGAACTGCTGCACGCCGCGGCCCGAACAGCGGCCCAGCAGTTGAGAACCGGCTCCGGAGACGACAGCCCCGGGCGGGATTCGCCCGCCGACAACGACTGACAGCCATTCGAATCCCACCAACTGCGAGGCAGCATTGAGCATTCTCGGCACTCGAGTGGACCGCCGCGAAGACCCGCGCCTGCTGACGGTCGGCGGCACCTACGTGGAGGACCTGCAAGATCCCGCGCTGACCGGCGCGCTGCACGTCACCTACGTGCGCAGCCCGATGGCGCACGCCCGGATCACCGAGATCGACACCGAAGAAGCCCGCGAATTCCCCGGCGTGGTGGCGGTTTTCACCGGTGAGGACGTGGACCTGCCCCCGTTCCCGCCCAACCCGGGAGTGGGCGGCCGGATCTCGTCCGCGATGGCCCGCCCGCACCTGGCCCGGGACGTGGTGCGCTACGTCGGCGAACCGGTCGCGGTGGTGCTGACCGAAACCCGCGCCCAAGGGGAAGACGCCGCCGAACTGGTGGCGGTGGACTACGACCCGCTGCCGGCGGTGGTGGACGTCGACGACGCCCTCCGCGACGAAGTCCTGCTGTTCCCGGAGGCCGGGAGCAACCTGGCCAGCTCGGCCGGGCGAACCGATCCGGAACTGTTCAGCGACTGCGAAGTCGTGGTCACCCAGCAGCTGGAGAACCAGCGGCTCGCCGCCGTTTCCCTGGAAGGCCGGGCCGCCGCCTGCGCCTGGGACGGCGACAAGGTGACGCTGTGGCTGTCGAACCAGAACGCCCAGGCCTGCCGGGACGCGCTGCAGAAGAACCTGGGGCTGCCGGCGGAGCAGGTCCGCATCATCACCCCCGACGTGGGCGGCGGGTTCGGCGCGAAGATCGGCCTGGAGCCGGAGTCCGCCCTACTGGCCTGGTTGGCCAAGAAGACCGGTCGCCCGGTGCGCTGGGTGGAGAGCCGCAGCGAGAACCTGGTCGGCATGTCGCACGGCCGGGCCCAGCGGCAGGTGATCACCATCGGCGGCCGGCGGGACGGCACCATCCAGGCCTACCGGCTGGAGATCGTGCAGGACACCGGCGCCTACCCGCGGATGGGGGCGCTGCTGCCGGCGTTCACCAGCAGCATGGCCTGCGGCGTCTACGCCATTCCCAAGGTGGAAACCACCACCCGCTGCGTGGTCACCAACACCACCCCGGTCCACGCCTACCGGGGCGCCGGTCGACCGGAGGCCACCGCGGCGATCGAACGGGCCATCGACCTGTTCTCCGCGGAAATCGGCATGGACCCGGCCGAAGTGCGCCGGCGCAACTACATCCGCCCCGAGCAGTTCCCGTACCAGACGCCGGGCGGCATGGTCTACGACACCGGCGAGTACGAGAAAGCCCTGGACGCGGTGCTGCAGGCGGCCGACTACCAGGCGCTGCGCGCCGAGCAGGCCGCGCGCCGGGAACGGGGCGATGCGCGGCAGCTCGGCATCGGGCTGGCCAGCTACGTCGAGGTCACCGCGCCCAACGCGACCGACGGGGAAACCGGGCACGTCGAGGTCCGGCCGGACGGCAGCGTGCTGGTGCTGACCGGCAGTTCCCCGCACGGGCAGGGCCACTGGACCTCCTACGCCATGCTGGTCGCCGACCGGCTCGGCGTCGACATCGACGAGGTCGAAGTGGTGCACGGGGACACCGACCGGATCCCCAACGGGGTCGGCACCATGGGCTCCCGTTCCCTGCAGCTCGGCGGATCGGCCGTGTACCGGGCGGCCGAGGAGGTCCTGGAGAAGGCCCGTCAGCTCGCCGCGGAACTGATCGAAATCGCCCCGGAGGACCTGGAGCTCGTCGAAGGCCGCTGGCAGGTCCGGGGCACCCCGGGAGTCGGCGTGACCTGGGCCGAACTGGCGCAGCACGCCCCCGAAGGGCTTTCCGCCGACGTGCACTTCACCGAGGACCGGCCGACCTTCCCGTTCGGCACCCACCTGGCGGTGGTGGAGGTCGACACCGAAACCGGCAAGGTCGACTACCTGCGGCACGTCACGGTCGACGACGCCGGGCGCATCCTCAACCCGGTGCTGACCGAAGGACAGCGGCACGGCGGCATCGCGCAAGGCGCCGCGCAGGCCCTGCTGGAAGAGGTCACCTACGACAGCGACGGGAACCCGCAGAACGCCAGCCTGGCCGACTACGCGGCCATCACCGCGGCCGAGCTGCCGAGCTTCGAACTGCTGACGATGGAAACCCCCACCTCGCTGAACCCCTTGGGCGCCAAGGGGATCGGTGAAGCGGGAACCATCGGGGCGACTCCCGCGGTGCACAACGCGGTGGTCGACGCGCTGGCGCACCTGGGCGTCCGGCACATCGACATGCCCACGACCCCGGAACGCGTGTGGCGGGCAATCAATCGGGCTTGAGGAGTCATCCAGTGGAAATTTCGATCACGGTCAACGGCAAGCCGCAGCGCCACGACGTCGAGGACCGCACGCTGCTGGTGCACTACCTGCGTGACCACTGCGGACTGCGCGGCACCAACATCGGCTGCGACACCAGCTCCTGCGGGGCGTGCACGGTGCTGCTCAACGGCGAATCGGTGAAGTCCTGCACGGTCCTCGCCGCCCAGGCCGACGGCGCGGAGGTCACCACCATCGAGGGGCTCGCCGAGGGCGAGGAGATGCACCCGGTGCAGCGGGCCTTCCACAAGCACCACGGCCTGCAGTGCGGCTTCTGCACCCCCGGCATGGTGCTGGCGTCGGTTTCCCTGCTGCGGGAGAACCCACGGCCCAGCGAAGCCGACGTGCGCGCGGGCCTGGAGGGCAACCTCTGCCGGTGCACCGGCTACCACAACATCGTCCGGGCCGTGCTGGCCGCGGCGGAAGAGACCCCGGGGGACGAGAAATGATCCCAGCAGCGTTCACCTACAAGAAGGCGAGCTCCGTCGAGGAAGCGCTGGACCTGCTCTCCGAGCACGGTGACGACGCCAAACTGCTCGCCGGCGGCCATTCGCTGCTGCCGTTGATGAAGCTGCGGCTGGCCGCCCCCGAAGTGCTCATCGACATCACCGGCCTGCGCGACCTCTCCTACGTGCGCGCCGAAGGCTCGGAGCTCCGGATCGGGGCGCTGACCAGGCACCACGACGTGGCCAACGACCCGCTGCTAGCCGAGCACGCGCCGCTGCTGGCGCACGCGGCGAGCACGGTCGGGGACCCGCAGGTGCGGCACCGCGGCACGATCGGCGGGGCGCTGGCCCACGGGGACGCCGCGTCCGACCTGCCCGCGGTGGTCCTGGCGCTGGACGCGACCCTGGTGGCGCAGGGCCCGAACGGCACCCGGGAAATCCCGGCCGAGGAGTTCTTCGAGGGTTTCTTCGAAACCGCGCTGGAAGAGGACGAGATCCTCACCGAGATCAGGATCCCCGAGGCCACCGGGGCGGGCTGGGACTTCCAGAAGTTCACCAAGCGGGCGATCGACTGGGCCATCGTCGGCGTCGCGGTCGCCGGCTCCCGCGTGGGCCTGGTGAACATGGGGCCCAAGCCGATGCGCGCCAGCGGCGTGGAGGAAGCGCTGGCCGCCGGGGCGAGCTTCGCGGAGGCCGCCGAACGCGCGGCCGAGGGCACTTCCCCGCCCGACCAGCCGGGGGCCAGCGCCGAATACCGCCAGCACCTGGTGAAGGTGCTGGTCCGCAGGGCGTTGGAGAACGCGCACGCGCGCCGCGCGGAATGACCGGCAGCGGGTTGCCGGTCATTCCGCCGGCAACCCGCCATACCCGCGGGCCACCCCGGGTATCCGAGTGGGGTCATGGCTGACGCAACGGCACCGTCGATCCGGATCGGCACCTCCGGCTGGGCGTACTCGTCCTGGCGCGGGGTGTTCTACCCGCCCGAGGTCGAGCGCGGTGCGGAGCTGTCGTTCTTCTCCGGGGTGCTGAACTCGGTGGAGCTCAACGGTTCCTTCTACTCCCTGCAGCACCCGAGCTCCTACCAGCGCTGGTACGAGCAAACCCCGCCGGGTTTCGTCTTCTCGGTCAAGGGCAGCAGGTTCATCACGCACCGCAAGCAGCTGCGGGAGGTGCGCACTGCGCTGGCCAACTTCCTGGCGTCCGGGGTGCTGGCCCTGCGGGAGAAGCTGGGGCCGGTGCTGTGGCAGCTGCCGCCGCGGATGGAGTTCGACGCGGAGCGGCTGGTGGAGTTCTTCCGGCTGCTGCCGCGCACCACGGGCGAGGCGGCGGAACTGGCCCGGCAGCACGACGAGCGGCTGACCGGGCGGACCCATCTGCAGGTGGAGGCGGACCGACCACTGCGGCACGCCTTGGAACCCCGGCACCCTTCGTTCGCCACCGCGGCGGCGGTGGAGCTGCTGCGAGAGCACGACATCGGGCTGGTGGTTTCCGACAGCGGCGGCAAGTGGCCGTACTTCGAGGACGTGACCAGCGATTTCGTCTACGTCCGGCTGCACGGCGCCGAGGAGCTCTACGTCAGCGGGTACACATCGGAGCAGCTGGACCACTGGGCCGAGCTGGTCCTCGCCTGGCATCGCGGCCGAATCCCGGACACCGGGCGCGCGGTCGCCCCTCCGCCACCACCCCGGAGCGGCCGGGATGTCCTCGTCTACTTCGACAACGACGTCGAGGCCCGCGCCCCGCTGGACGCGGTGGCCCTGGCACAGCGGTGCGGTGTCCACACCGGACGATTGCGCGTTTGAAAATGCGCCAGCTGTCCCGACCCCCAAACGGGACAGCTGGCGGAGCACCGATCAGTTCTGGGACGGGTGGGTGGAGTTGTTCCCGAAGAAGTCCGAGATGTTCTCGGTCGGCTCGAACTCGGGTGTTCGTGGCTGCTCCGCGGCCTGCTGCTCGGTTTCGCCCGGTTCGGCACCGCTTTCGTTCGCTTCCGCACCGTTGGTGGTCACCACCGGAGACATCGAGGCGGTGGATGCCCAATCGGATGGCTGCGGCGATTGATCACCGGGCTGTTCCGCTTCCGGTTCGCTGGTTTCTTCCGCCAGGGGTTGCGGGGCGTCGAACTGGCCGCGCAGGTTTTCCGCGACTTCGGCGTCCCCGTGGCGTTCGAGCAGGTCGGCCAAGCGGCGGGTGAACATGTCCCGCTCGGGGCCTTCCGGCTGGTTCTCCACCAACGCACGGGCGTGGTCCAAAGGCGATTCCGCTGGCGGGCTGAACAGCGACTCGCTGGGCGTCGGCTTTATCACGAAGGGGTGGGCGCCGGTGAAGTCCTGCGGGGTTGTGCTGCTCGGAGCGGAATCGTCGGTGAAATCCGGCGGGGTTGGGCGCAGAGCGGCGTGGCCCGGGCCAACCACCGGAGCGGTGTGGTTCGGGTTGACCACATCGACCAGCCGGCGGATGTTGTCGATCTGCTGCACTGCCTCGCCCACCCGCTTCTTCTCGTCGGAGCGGGTTCCGGCCAGCCACCACACCAGCGCGGTCGCCGGGTCGGCCAGCACTTCTTCCTGCAGGTAGGAGCGGACGTTGCGCTCGTAGTTCCGCTCGTACTCCCAGACCTCCTCCTGCTTGCGGACCTCGGCCAGCCGCGCGAGCCGTTCCGCGTCCTTCTCGGGAAGGGCGAGCTGGATGTTCTCCGCCCAGACTTGGATCTGCCCGCCCTTGTCGCTGCGCACCGTGCCGAGCGCGCTGGTCAACTGGTACTGCCCGCGGGCGGCGTCTCCGGGTGCGATGGTGCTGGCCAGTTTCTCGGCCTCTTCGAGGATCAGCTCGGCGGCCAACGCTCCCGGGTTGGTGTGCGGTAAGCCGGGGCTGTTCGGCAGCGGCTGCCACAGCACGGTGCAGGAGAAGCTGAACTGGTAGTCCTCCCGGGCGCTGTTGAGCATGACATCGCGCACCGGGAACCGCTGCGGTGCTGGCGGCTGGAGCATCTGGGTCGACTGCGCGGGTGGCTGCGGTGGCGGTTGGGTCCGGTTCTTGGTTCCCTGCTTCTTCCACAGCATCATGCCCAGTCCCCCGAGCGCGGCCAGTCCGATCGCGGTCGAGGAGGCGGCTGTGCCACTGCCCGCCACCCAAATGATCGCCACCAGCAGTACTGCGATGACTGCCAGCGCGGCGAGGACTTTCTTCTGTTCGCTAGTCAGTTCCATGGTTCGTGCTCCAGGTCAGTCCTTGCATCCGATCCATTTCTTCGGAGATCTGCCGGAAGACGCGCTGCCGAGCGGTGCGGGCATCGGGATCGGTGGTGGAAGCCGCCCAGTTCCGGGTGTGCACGTGCAGCACCGCGAGCTTTTTGAGCTCTCCCCCGGTCGCTCGCACCAGCACTTCCACCAGCAATGGGGCGTGTTCGCTGTGCTGGCAAGCCGCCAACCAGTCGTGGAAGCGGGATCGCCACTCCTGTTCGGGCTGGGAGAACACCGCGCGCCACCCGGTGACCAGCTGTGCGCGGACGTTGTTGTCGCGGACCACCGCCGCGGAATGGTTCCGGTCGTCGACCAGTTGGTGCGGGTTCGCCACCGCCAGGAAGAGCTGGACATCGGCCTTCTTGGCTTGGCGGGCTCGGTCGAACCAGATCTGCAGCCACCGCAGCAGCCGCCGCAGGAACCGGTTGTTAGCGGCCAGCACCACCAGTGCTCGGTGGGCGAATCGGCGGATGTCCGCGTTCCAGTGGTAGCACAGGTGCCGCAAGCGGACCGCGGCCCGATCCGGGTGGGTCACGGCCATCACCGCGGAGCACACCTGGATCAGCACCTGGGCCAAGGTGACCGGCAGGTCGGGCTGGGTGGCCCACTCGTAGATCCTGCGCCGCACCGCACCGGCCTGCGGACCACCGGCTTGCAACCCGGCTTCCAGCGCCCTGGCGGCCCACTGGGCGTATTTGACCGCCCGGCTTTGGTTCTTGGTTTGGGTTTGGGCCAGTCCTTCGGCGATGCGCTTGGCCTGCTGGTACTGGTTGCTCGCTTCCGCCGTCCACCGCTGCGCGAGCTCGCAGAGGTCCTCGGCGCGGTGGGTGCGGCAGGCGAGTTCGGCGAAGCGGTCCAGGAGCTCGTCCTGGTCCTTGTCGGCGATCCGCAGGGATCCCAGGCACGTGTCGACCCAATCCCGAAAGGCTTCTCGGAGAGCGGGGTAGTTGGTCCAGAAGTAGGTCCGAACCGCTTCGGCGAAGCCGAGCTGGGAGAACCTGATCCGGCGCCTGCTGTCGACCTCGACCCCCATGTCCTGCAGCTGCGGGTCCAGGCCTTCCAGCTCCAGCACGTGGTCTTCCTGTTCCGGCCGCCCCAGCTGATCCAGCAGGTGATCAGCGGCTTCGAACACCGCATCGGCGTGGCTGCCGTCGAGCATGGCGGCGGCCAGCAGCAGGGCGCGTTTTTCCGCCGAGCGGTTCTCCAGTTTTGTCGCCACCGCGCTGCTGTGCACGCCGAGCGCCGTGCAGGCGCTCTTGGCCCAGTCCTGGAAGGACTTGCCGCTCTGCTGCTCCTTGGCCTCCAGCAGGCGTTCGCTCAGCCGGCCGATCTCCCCCATGGAGGCTTCGGCCAGCGTCTTCTTCAGTTCTTCCAGCTGCAGATCGGCATCGGTGACCTGCAGGCCGCTTTCCTCCAGGTGTTTGCGGAGCACTTGCTGCGGATCCGGGCGGCCGATGGCCACGTGCCGGGACCGCAGTTCAGGTCGCAGGTGGTGGACCGCTTCCGCGGAGAGCACCACGACCAGTGTCGCCTTCTGCTTCGCGACCCCGGCGCGGAAGTTCTCCAGCTGGCTGTTGAGCGATTCGACCTTTTCCGGGTTCGTCTGCTCGGAGAGGTCCAGCAGCAGCTTGTCCTCGGGCTGGATGAGCCCCGGATCGAGCCAGAGGCCCTCGTCCGTTTCTTCTTCGACCGGTATTTCCAGGTAGCGGTTCGTGGAGTCGGCGCCGAATTCGTGCAGCAGCATGATGGCCGCGCTGCGCCGCCCAACTCCTGGTGGCCCGCTGAGCAGCACCGTTCCCCCGGGCCCATCCAGCTTTTCGCCCGCCTGGTCGTACTTCGGGGGCTTGATGAATCGGGGCTGCAGCCAGTCGATGGTGTCGGCGGTCAGTGCCCACGGTGACAGCGGACGTCGGATGCTCCGCAGAACTCCTTCGGGAAGACCAATATTGATTTGTCCTATTTGATTTCCCTTGTAGTGATCACCAATTCTGACCTTGTTATCAGTCCCAGCGACTACTGCTTGAGCATCGTTCGCACTCCCGATTTCGATCCGCTCGTTCACCGGATCAGCGCTTGTCGCCATCGTGTCCACCTTTGCGAACGGAATGACGGATGTTGCTCACGTCGCCGGCGATGTTTATGCCGTTCTCAGTGTTCTGATTGGTGATGTCCTTGTTTTTGGTGACGTTCTTATTCCCTGTTCTGAACTTGTTTTTCTCCCCTATGACCACCGGCCCTCGGGGGTTGTCCATGGAACCGATGTTGATGCCGACGCGCGGTGATGGCGCCCCACTTTTCTCCGGCTCCGTCCGCTCCGGTTCCGGGGACGGCTCCACCACCCGCTCAGCAGCTTCACCGAGGTGGAATCCGCTGGTCAGCAAGTCTCCGGAGGGCTTGGGCACCCGGACATAGGCTTTGCCCCGGTAGGTCTTGACCTCGACGTCGACCGGCACGTACAGGCTCGGGTCTTCGCCCGTGAAACCGCCGAGCACCGCGTCCTGGTAGACCCGCTCGGACACGATCGCCGCCACGCAGGTCGCGGCGCCGGACCGGCTCAGCAATTGCCGCACCGGCTCGGCGTCGATCATCCGGTGCGCTTCGACGCGGGCGTCGCCGCTTCCGTCGCTGATGGTGTTGCGCCCGGTGTCGGTCATCGGGCCGACGGTGATGCTCACCCGCATCCGCATTTGCTGATCTTGCCGGCTCGTCGCGTTGTTGTACTCCAGTTCCTTCTGCAGCTCGGGCAGGAAGGGGTTGAGCAGGAAAGGCAGGTAGCGCGGGTTGAAACCGAGGCAGTACCCGTCCCCCGTGCTGGTGTGGAAGCGCACCTTGTCCCGCAGCTTGGAATGCCCGCACCGGATCAACGCGTTCTGCAGGACGTTCGGGATCTGCTCGGTGATCTGGTCGTGGTATCGGCCGGGCCGGCCGCTGAAGTCCTTCACGTCCACCACCAGCAGCGCCCGGTACGGCGGCAGTTTTTTGACGTTCTGCCCGTTTTCCATGGCTTTTCCTTCCGTCGCAGGGGTTTTCGCGCTCGAGTTTGCTGAGGCAGCCGTCCCGGCACTGTCCGGCAGCGGACAGTTCGGTTGTGCTGGTGATCACTGGAAGGTGACTACCCCGGCTTGCTCGGCGAGTCCGGCCGAGTCGGCGACGACGATCCGCGGCCCGGGGCCCAAGACACCGCTGGCGCGCATCTCGGCGATCTGCTGGGCCACGGTGCTGCGGGCGTAGCCCAGCGCGTTGGCTATGGCTTCCTGCGAGAACGGCACCCGCATCCGGTCCGGCTGATCGGGGTCGGCGAGCGTGACGACCTGCAGGAACAGGCGGGCGATGCGCTGCGCCGGGCTGAAGTGCGCCTGCTGCAGCTGGTAGGGAACTGTTTCGGAGAGTTTGAGGATCAGGTAGTCGCTCAGTTCGTCCCGCGCGTCGTGCTGGTCGAGGAAGCGGTCGAAGTCGGCCTTCGTCACGTGGTGGGCGGTGCAGCGCTCGAGGGCCTGCACGGTCGCCGTCCGGTGGGTTTCGGTCCGCGCCGCCATCTCCCCCACCAGGTCGCCCGCTCCGCGCAGGGTCAGCAGCACTTCACCGCCGTCCCGCTCGCTGGCCAGCACCTTGACCCGACCACTGGTGAGGGCGAGCAGGAACCCACCCGGGTCGCCTTGGCGGAGCAGGAACGCCCCGGGGCGGTAGGTGCGCGGGGAGCCGGCTCTCAGCAGGGCTTTCCACCGCTGTTCACCGAGTAGCTTGCGGAACCCGCGCGGAGCTGGAGCTGGCTGCTGACGCACAGCCCTGTCCGTATCGCGTCCGGGCCCGGTTGTGGATGGTTTTTGATCAAGTTCGCTCGATCAGCGCAGCCGGCAGGTCATGAGCGTCTCACTCCAACGGGGCTGGCGCTTTCCGCGGAACCGGACAAACTCGGAAGCATGGCGAACACCGAGGACGCCTGGAAAGCTTTCCAGCACACCAACGAGCTGATCAAAACCGCCGATGCGAAAGCCGGTGCGGTGCTGGCCGCCGGCGGGGTGCTGGGTGGTGTGCTGGTCAACGCGCTGCCCGCCCAGCCGTGGTGGTCGGGCACCTGGCTTTCCACGGCGCTGCTGCTGGCCAGCATCGTGCTGGTCAGCGTCAGCATCCTGCTCTCGCTGGCGGTTTTCGTCCCCCGGCTGCGGCCGCGCGAATCGATTTCGCCGCTGTACTTCGACAACATCGCCCGCCGCTACCGGACGCCGGACGTCTTCAGCGAGCGCTACACCGAAGTGCTCGACCACGAGGACCAGCTGCAGCACGCGCTGTCCGAACAGATATGGGTGACCAGTCGGATCGCTCGGCGCAAGTTCCGGGCCGTGGCCCCGGCCGTGTGGTTCTTCGGTGCCGCGTTGATCACCGCGCTGCTGGCCGGGGTCATCGGAACTTGAGGAACACCGCGGTGGCGTCGTCGTGGGCTTTGCCTCGGCGTTCCTGCCGCTGCTGCGGGGTTTCCCCGGCTTCGGCCGCGCGCACCCGCTGCAGCAGGTGGGCGGGGCCGGATTCTTCGAGGAGGTCGAGCAGGCTGGCCCAGTCGCCGAGCTGGAACCGCTGGACGTAGCGGGAGGCGCCGTCGGTGAGCAGCGCGACGCGGCGCAGCTCGGCCACCGGCACGTGCCCGTGCAGCGCTTCGTAGGCCGCCCACGCGGTGGTGCTGGCCACCCAGAACCCGTCGGGTTGGTTGCGGCGGCGGGCCACCGCCTCGACCGCGTAGCTGGGCAGCCGGTCGACGCGGTCGTCCACCACCGCGGTCACCCCGTCGTCGGTGTGCAGCACGAGCGGGCTGTCGGCCAGCACGAGGTACTCCAGCTGGTCGCCCGTGAAGCGGACCACGGTGACCGTGGTGGACGGGCTGGACGGGTTGGTCAGGTCGCAGGTGTGCTGGTGGGCTGCGCAGGTGGCGCGGATGGCGTCGGCCAGCAGGTCGGGCAGCGGGGTGTCGTTCCGCGGCATGCGTTGCGCGGTTTCCGCGGCCAGTTGGCGGACCAGCCAGGGCACGCCGTGCACGCAGCCGCTGTCCACCCCGCTGGGTGGGGTGGCGCCGTCGAACACGGCTGCCCAGTCCGGGGCGGCGACCACGTAGTCCTCGTTCTGCTTGCCGGGGGTGGGCAGGGTCGCGTAGGTCGCTTGCACGGGGCTCACCGCTAGTCGAAGTGGGCTGGCAGCTTCGGGTCGTTCGCGTGCCGCAAGGCGAGTTCGACCTCCTCGGCGGCGATGCGCGCGGTGGACAGCGGGGGCAGCTCGGTGGTCGGGAACCAGCCCGCGTCCAGCACTTCGTGCTCGTCCGCTCGGGCTTCGCCGTCGGCGGTGCGGCACAGGAACAGGGCTTTGTAGGCGTGGAACGGCAGGGGGGCGCGGTTGCCGCGCTTGCTGCGGTCCAGCAGTCCGATGAGCGCGGTGGCCTGCGTGCTGATCCCGGTTTCTTCCCGGACTTCGCGGGCGACGGCTTCGCCGGGGGTTTCCAGCACGTCGCACCAGCCGCCGGGCACGCTCCACAGCCCGTCGCGCTCCTGCACCAGCAGCAGTTGCCCGTGGGGGTTGAACACGAACGCCCGCACGTCGATCTTCGGGGTGCTGTAGCCGGGCTCGAGGGGCAGCACCTTCGCCAGTTCACCGGGAGGTGCGGTGCTGACCAGCTCCAGCAGTTCCAGGCCGATCTCCCGGATCCGCTCGTACCGCTCGGCGTCGAACCGGTCCTTGGTGTAGGCGAGCCCGGTCTGGGCCAGGGCGGTCAGTTCCACCCCGGCGCGGCGCACCGCCTCCGACTCGTCCATGTCCACGACCGTAGACCGGTGGGGCGCGGGGCGCGACAGCAAACCGGCGGCCCGGGCCGGCTGCCGGGTCGTGACGGGACCATCCATTGCGGACGGTTCTGGGTGTTGCGGGGAGTTCCCGGTGCGGTCGCGCCGCGCTTCCCGCCCGGCCGCGCACCGGGGTGGCCCCGGTGCGCGGCCGGGAAGCGCGGCGGGGAGGTCACCGCTTCACCGGTTGGGGGTAGGGCAGCAGCGCCATTTCTCGGGCGTTCTTGATGGCCTGGGCGACTTGCCGCTGCTGTTGCCTGGTCAGTCCGGTGACCCGCCGGGAGCGGATCTTGCCCCGGTCGGAGATGAACTTGCGCAGCAGCGGGGTGTCCTTCCAGTCCACGACGTCCACCCCGGCTTGGCGCAGCGGGTTCGGTTTCGGCCGGTGCCGGTTGCGTCGATCGGTGTTGGGCATCA
Organism: Saccharopolyspora rectivirgula DSM 43747; assembly: GCF_000497205.1. Classification (GTDB taxonomy): domain Bacteria; phylum Actinomycetota; class Actinomycetes; order Mycobacteriales; family Pseudonocardiaceae; genus Saccharopolyspora; species Saccharopolyspora rectivirgula. Next base: position 33,898 of record NZ_AYJW01000022.1, on the reverse strand, counting down.
CCAGCTCGCTTTCCGCACGCCGGGCAGTTCGCCGCGGTGGGCCAGTTCGCGCAGGCGCACTCGGGAGAGTCCGAACTTGCGGAAGTAGCCCCGGGGGCGGCCGTCGACCGCGTCGCGGTTGCGCACGCGCGTGGGGCTGGCGTCCCGCGGTTGGCTCTGCAGCTCGCGCACCGCTTCGTGGCGCTGTTCGGGGGTGCTCTCGGGGGAGGCGATGATCTTCTTCAGTTCGGCGCGTCGAGCGGCGTGGCGGGCGACGACCTCGCGCCGCCGCTCGTTCTTGGCGATCTTGGACTTCTTGGCCATGTGGTCCCTCTTGTGGAGGTCAGCGTTCTTCCCGGTATTCGACGTGCTTGCGCACCACCGGGTCGTACTTGCGCAGCCGCAGCCGGTCGGGGTCGTTCCGGCGGTTCTTCCGGGTGACGTACGTGTGGCCGGTGCCGGCGGTGGAGCGCAGTTTGACCACCGGCCGGAGGTCGTTGCGGGGCATCAGACGCGTTCTCCTCGGGCTCGCATTTCGGCAACCACGGATTCGATGCCGCGCTTGTCGATGGTCTTCATGGCTTTCGTGGACAGCCGCAGGCGGATCCAGCGGCCTTCGGAGGGCAGCCAGTAGCGGCGTTGTTGGACGTTGGGCATCCAGCGCCGCCGCGTTCGCTTGTTCGAGTGGGAGACCTTGTTGCCGTAGCCGGGTTTCTTCCCGGTCACCTGGCATCGGACTGGCATGACACACCTCACGATAACGACAATCATTTTCAATAATGCCGCGACAAGCGTACCGTGTCATGGCAGCAGTTGAAAACCATTTTCGTTAGAGGTGCGATGCGAACCGAGGCAACCAGCGCGGACCAGCGAACCCCGCTGATCGTGGTCTCCGGGCTGCAGCAGGAACAGGTGCGGGAAGTCGCCCGGACGCTGCACCGGCAGTCCCCCGGGAACACCGCTCTGCTGCACCACGACCTGCGGCACATCGGAGAAGGGATCGTCCGCCGAACCCTCCGCCGCGGCAGCACCGAGCAGCGCGCGGTGCTCGAACTCGCCCACGGGTGCGTCTCCTGCACCCTGCGGGAAGACCTCCTCCCGCTGCTGCGCGAGCTGGCCGCCGACAGCGACGTCGACCGCATCGTCGTGGAACTGGACCCCGCGGTCGAACCGGAAGCGGTCTGCTGGGCGCTGCAGCACGTCGTCGTCAACGGCGGCACGGCGGTCGACGACGCGCGCATCGAAGCCGTCGTCACCGTCGTGGACCTGCCCACCTGGCTGGCCGACGCCGGCGGCGACGAAATGCTCACCGAACGCGGCCTGCCCGGCAGTCCCGACGACGAGCGGACCGTCGCCCAGCTGGCCGTCGGCCAGGTCGAGTTCGCCGACGCCCTGGTGCTGTCCGGCGACGACACCGACCACTGGAACACGGTGCGCACCCACGCGGTGCTCGACCGGCTGGCCCCCACCGCTCCCCGAGCGCGCTTGGCCGACTTCAACCCGACAGCGCTGCTGAACCGGATCCCGGCGAACTCCCGACGCGGTGAAGTGGACGGTCCGCACGGCAGGCTGCTGCGCGGCCAACCACCGCTGGAACCCGACGCCGGGGTGTCGGTGGTCGTCTTCCACGAACGCCGCCCCTTCCACCCCGGTCGCCTGCACGACGCGCTCGACGTCTTGCTGGACGGGGTGGTGCGCACCCGCGGCCGGGCCTGGGTGGCCAGCCAACCGGACGCGGTGCTGTGGCTGGAATCGGCCGGCGGCGGGCTGAACGTCGGGCACGCCGGCCCGTGGTTGGCGGCGCTGCCGCTGGAGCAGTGGACCGACGTCGACCCCGAGCAGCAGACCAAGGCCCTGCTGGCCTGGGACGACTACTACGGCGACCGGATGCAGGAGCTGGTGGTCATCGCCCACCGGGCGGATCCGGAGGAGATCACCCGAGCGCTGCGGGCGGCACTGCTGACCGACGAGGAGCTCGCCGCGGGCCAGCAGCAATGGCTGCACTACCCCGACCCGTTCAGCGACTGGCACACCGACCCGTGCGCTGACCCGGACGTCGACGAGATGTCCGGCGCCATCGCCGACGGCGACATCGCGAAGGAGAAACCGTGAAACCTGGAATCCATCCCGAGTACGGCCCGGTCGTGTACGAAGACCGCTCGACCGGAACGCGTTTCCTGACCCGCTCGACCGCCACTTCGGACGTGCGCGTGGAGTGGGAGGACGGGAACACCTACCCGCTGATCGCAGTGGACGTCACGGCGTATTCCCATCCGTTCTGGACCGGGAACCAACGGGTGCTGGACACCGAAGGACGCGTCGAGAAGTTCAAGCGCCGCTACGGCGGCCGGACCCGCTGATCGGAGGAGACCATGGCCGTTCCCAAGCACAGGACGTCCCGCAGCAGGACCCGGCACCGCCGGGCGCGCTGGAAGGCCACCGCACCGGACCTGGTGCCGATCGTCGTCGACGGCGAGCGGATGCTGGTTCCCCGACGGCTGGTCCAGCACTTCCACCGCAACTGAAGGGCATAAGAAATGAGGACTCGGGCCGGTGCTCCCCAACACCGACCCGAGTCCTCTTCGAGTGCCTGCCGGCACGGGCGGACGCGGTCCACCCGCCGACCAGCCCTGCCGGGAACGCGACCGCAGCCGCCTCAGCGCGCTCCCGCAGTTCCGCGCAGAACCCGTCGCACGACGAGGCTCACGCGGGGTCCCCCTTGATCTCCCGGTAGGCGTTCTCGATCCGCTTGCCGATGTTCTCGTCGACGTTGCGCCAGTACTCGAAGGCGCGGGACAGCACCGGCTCCTTCACGCCGCCGGCGAGGTGGTTGGCCACCGTCTCGACGAACCGGTCCCGCTGGGCGTCGTCGAACACCTCGCGGACCAGCGCACCGGCCTGGGAGAAGTCGTCGTCCTCCGGGTGCAGCTCGTAGGCGCTGCGCACCATCTCGCCGTCGGCTTCCCACCCGTCGTCGACGGGACCGGTCTCGTCGGCCCACGGACGCCCGTAGGAGTTCGGGGCGTAGACCGGGGCCTTGCCGGAGTGCTCGTAGGTCATGTTCCCGTCGAAGGTGTAGGAGTTGGACTCGACCTTCGGCTTGTTGACCGGCAGCTGGAAGTAGTTCGTGCCGATCCGGGCGCGCTGCGCGTCGGCGTAGGCGAAGGTGCGGCCCAGCAGCATCTTGTCGGGCGAGACGCCGATGCCCGGCACCAGGTTCGACGGCGCGAACGCGGCCTGCTCGATCTCGGCGAAGAAGTTCTCCGGGTTCCGGTTCAGCGTCATCTTGCCGACCTTGATCAGCGGGTAGTCGCTGTGCGGCCACACCTTGGTCAGGTCGAACGGGTTGAACCGGTAGGTCTTCGCCTCTTCGTAGGGCATGACCTGGACGTAGAGCGTCCAGCTCGGGTGGTCGCCGCGTTCGATGGCTTCGGCGAGGTCGCGGCGGTGGTAGTCGGCGTCGGAGCCGGCGATGCGCTCGGCCTCCTCGTTGCTCATGGACTCCACGCCCTGGTCGCTGAGGAAGTGGTACTTCACCCAGAACTTCTTGCCCTGGGCGTTGACCCACATGTAGGTGTGCGAGCCGTACCCGTTCATGTGGCGCCAGGTGCGCGGCAGGCCGCGGTCGCCCATGAGGTAGGTGACCTGGTGCGCGGACTCCGGGTTGAGCGTCCAGAAGTCCCACTGCATGTTGTGGTCCCGCAGCCCGGTGCCCGGCATGCGCTTCTGGGAGCGGATGAAGTGCGGGAACTTCATCGGGTCGCGGAGGAAGAAGACCGGCGTGTTGTTGCCGACGAGGTCGTAGTTCCCCTCGGAGGTGTAGAACTTCAAGGAGAAACCGCGGACGTCCCGCCAAGTGTCCGGAGACCCCTGCTCACCGGCCACAGTGGAGAATCGGGCGAGCATTTCGGTCTTGGTGCCCTTCTGGAACAGGGCGGCCTTGGTGTACCGGGAAACGTCCTCTGTGGTCTCGAAGACGCCGAACGCGCCAGCGCCCTTGGCGTGCGGGTTGCGCTCCGGAACGCGTTCGCGGTTGAAGTGCGCGAGGGTCTCGACGAGTCGGACGTCGTGCAGCAGCAGCGGCCCGTTGCTGCCCACGCTCAGCGAGTTGCGGTCGCTGCCAGCCGGCGCGCCGTTCTCGCGCGTCGAAGGGGTCCCCGTGACGTGCTGCTCCGGGTTCTTCTCGGTCAAAGCGGTTCCTCCATCCAGCAGGGTGCTGACGGGCTCGAGGAACAGTTGCTGGAGTCTGATCTCGAGGGCTTCCAGGACGACAGGTCCGCTGCCTGCCGACGGCACCGGCGATCGCTGCCCGGGTGGCCCGGAACGGGAGTTCCGGGCCGGCGCGGGGCAGAGGCCCCCGGTCTCGGCAGCGGCCCGCGGGCCCCGCTCTCAGCGGGCCACCGGGCTGGTACTCCGAGCGGAAGGCCGATGCGACATCCATACAACCACTTTTTTTGGAACGATTCCAGAAAACAGCCGGAGTTTCGGGGGTGAGTCATCGCACAAGACGCCCATTCCGGGCGAACCGGGCTTCGACGGGAACCCCAGTTCGACGCGGAAGAACTCCGGACGCGACGAAGTCGACGGGGGCTCCGCCGGGACCGCGGGCAGCTGGCTCCGCGAACTTCCCCAGGTCAGCGGTCCAGCACCGCGACGCCGCGGATGTGCCGGGACACCGGGAGCTTCCTCGGCGGGAAGAAGAAGCTTTCGAAGCGCTCGAACCGGAAGCCCTGCTCGCGGATCACCGCGCCGGTGTCCCGGCCGGTGTGGCAGCCACCGGCCAGGCGCGGCCACACGGTGGCGTCCAACACCCGCTGCACCCGGGCCAAGCCGGGCGTGTCGGCCCGCACGTGCTCCATGAAGTGGAACTTCCCGCCCGGCCGGAGCACCCGGCCGATCTCCCGCAGCGCCGCTCGCTGGTCCGGGACCGAGCACAGCACCAGCGACACCACCACGGTGTCCGCGCTGCCGTCGGCGATCGGGAGCTGCTCGGCCACCCCGTCGACCACCTCGACCGGCACCGGTGCCCGGGAGGCGGCCTCGCGCGCCATCTGCCGCAGCCGCGGCTCCGGTTCCACCGCCACCACCCCGGCCACCTCGCGCGGGTAGTGCGCGAAGTTGAGCCCGTTGCCCGCTCCCACTTCGACAACGGTTCCGGTGGCCCCGGCCAGCAGTTCTCGGCGGTGGGCGTCCATGCCGCGCTGTTCCACCGCTCTGCTGAGGGCGGCGTAGCAGCGGGCGAAGACCGGGTGGTGCACTGCCATGGCGATCACAGCTCCGGAAGCGGTGGACTGTCCGGTCCATGCTGGCACGAGCGGGCCAGCCGCGCCGGGGCTTCAGTGCACCAGGGGCACCAGGTAGCGGCGGGCGAAGCGGCGCAGGTCCTCGTCGGTGTCGAGTTCGATGCTGCTGTCCTGGGTGAGGACGAACGAGACGACGATGCGCACCATGATCTCGGCGACCTGGACCGGGTCGAACGCGCCGACCTCCGCCTCCCGGATGTGCCCGGCCAAGTACTCCCGCACCACCGCCAACGCGGTGCCGGCGCGCACGGTCAGGTACGGCAGCACCTCTTCCGGCTCCACCCGCAGCAATCCCCCCACCAGCGGGTGGTTGCGGCCGTAGCGCAACGCGAACACGAAACCCTCGACTATCCGCTCGTCGAGGGACTCGACCCCGGTGACCGCTTCGTCGAGCGCGGCCAGGCAGCGGCGGCACTCCCGCAGCAGCACGGCTTCGACCAGGTTGTTCTTGTTCTCGAACCGGCGGTAGACCGTCACCCGCGACACCCCGGCCCGGCGGGCGATGTCCTCCACGGTCGAGCGCCGCAACCCCAGTTCGCTGAGGCACGCCATCGCCCCGTCCAGGATGCGCTCGGACAGCTCATCGGCCGGGGCGTCATCGGCAACCACCGCGCGGGCGAACAGCGATTCGGCACGGGAAGTCATGGCGAGAGGAACGCTACCCGATCGATTCGCACGATCGGCCCCTTGGGGGACACAGAGATACATATTTAGTCTCTTTGTATCCCAGGGAGAAGGGAGTCGGATGTGACCACCACCGCGGACCGATCTCCTCAACAGCCCCCTTCGGACACCGGCCTGTTCGGCCCGAACTCGGTGACCTGGCGCATCCACACCGACCCGGCCATGTGGATCGCCGCGTTCAGCGCCCTGGCCCTGCAGTCCCTGCACCCCCGCACGATGTGGGGCACCTACCAGAACTCCGCGCTGTTCGACCGCCGCAAGGCCATGGCCCGCCTGTTCCGCACCGCCGACTTCGTCGCCATCCGCACCTTCGGCACCAGCGAAGAAGTCGCCAAGGCCGGTGCGCGGGTCCGGCGCATCCACAGCTCGCTCACCGGCATCGACGAACGCACCGGGGAGGAGTTCCGCCTCGACGAGACGGAGAACCTCCTGTGGGTGCACTGCGCCGAGGTCTACCCCTACCTGCTGGTGGCCCGAGCCTGCGGAATCCCGCTCACCGACGCCGAAGCGGACACCTACCTCGACGAGCAGCGGCGCTCCGCAGCCGTGGTCGGCCTCGACCCCGAGCGAGTCCCCGGGTCGGTGGCCGAGATGGAGGAGTACTTCCGGCAGATGCGCCCGAAGCTGGAGCTCACCGACAGCGCCCGACGGGGCATCCGCATGTGGATGAACACCCCCGCACCCCGGCACCTGGCCGCACTGCGACTGGTCTACCCGTACCTCGGGGCGCTCGGGATCTCCCTGCTGCCGGGCTGGGCGCGCGAGCTGTACTCCCTGCCCGGTGACGGCCCCGCCGGCCAGGTGCTGGAAACCGTGGCGCGGCAGCAGGCGCGCGCCACCCGGGCCATCATGCTCCGGCTGCCGGAGCAGTGCACCGGAACCGCTGAGCAGGTGCGCCGCGTACGCCAGGCCAAACTGCTCATGCGGCACGCCCGGACCTGAACGCGCACTTCAGGCCACAGTGGAACAACCAACTCGGCGGCACCGCCGGGAGGACCGCTCGGCGATCCGACTTCCCCGAGCCTCCGAAGTGGACATCGCCGGGCGGTCCGGTTCAGCGCTCCTGGTCGCTGCGCAAAGCCGCCACCAGGTTGCGGGCGGCGCGCAGATCCACCGGCAACTGCTGCCTGAGCCGCTTGATGGCCTGCACTTCCTTCCCCTGCTGGAGCAGCTCGCGAACCTCACCGGCCAACTCCGGGAACTGCTCGCGGAACCGCTGCGCCGCCTGCTGGGGCGTGGGCAGCTGCTCTCCCCGGTCCACCTGGGCGACCATCTCCCGGGCCTGCACCAGGGAAACCGGGGCGTCCCGGCGCAGTGCCGCGATCGCCTGGACCTCCTTGCCCTGCCCCATCAGCTCGGCGACGGTCCGCTGCGTCTGCTGCGGCACCGAGATCAACTGCAGCGCGGCCCGCTGGAGAGCCGGATCCACCGAGCGCTGGCGCCGCCACGTCCACAACCCCGCCACCAGCACCACGGCCAGCAGCACCGAACTCGCGATCAACACGAGAGCATTCTGGCAGGACCTGCCGCGCCGCCACCCGGTTCTCGAAGATGTTTCCGCGGGGATCCTCAGCCGGCGTCGGTCACGGGCATCCCCGCCCCACCGGCGGCGCTGAACTTGTCGTCGACGAGCACGACCGAGCGCCCGGCGGCCTCCAGCAGCGACGCGGCCGCCGCAGCCCGGTAGCCGCTGGCGCAGTGCACCCACACCGTCCCGGCGGGGATCTCCTCGACCCGCTCCCGCAGCTGGTGGAGCGGGATGTGCACGGCACCGGTGAGGTGGGCGGCGGCGAACTCGTTGCGGGAACGCACGTCCAGCACCACGTCCGGCGCGGGCAGCCCGCTGCTCCTGCCGGCCAGGGCCGCGGCCAGATCGGCGAACGAGGCCGCCGGGGTGCTGCGCAGCTGCGCCGACTCGGCGGCCAGCTTCTCCGGACTGCCCACCGCTGCCGCGGCCGGTCGGTCGATGCCGATGCGCACCAGCTCGCGCTGGGCCCGGGCGACCTGCTCCCGGGACTCCCCGAGCAGCGTGAGCGGGGCACCCCAGTCGATCAACCACCCCAGCCACGTCGCCATCGGGCCGTCCAGGCCGAGACTGATCGTGCCGGCCAGGTGCGAAACCACGTAGGTCTTGCGGGAGCGCAGATCCACCACCCACTCCCCGTTCTCCAGGCGGTGCCGCAACTGCGCGGGCTCCGCCCGGTCCGGTTCCCGCAGGTCCAGCGGGTCCGGTCCGGCGGCGTTGCGCACCCCCATGTGCGCGTAGTAGGCCGGGTAGGCGTCCAGCCCGGCCAGCGTCCGCTCCACGAACTCCCGCTCGGCCAGCGTCAGCGCGGGATTGACCCGCTTCTGCTCGCCCAACGTGGCGGAATCCCCCGACGTCGGGGAGGCCGCGCAGAAACTGCCGAAGCCGTGCGTCGGCCAGATCTGCACCCCGTCCGGCAGCAGCTCCGCCAGTTTCCGCGCCGAAGCGTGCTGGTGCCGGGCCAGTTCTTCGCGGTGCTCGGCCCCCAGCAGATCGGTGCGCCCGGTGGTGCCGAACAGCAGCGACCCGCCGGTGAACACGCCCACCGGGCCGTGCTCGCCTTCCAGCACGTAGGACAGGTGGTGGAAGGTGTGGCCCGGGGTGGCCAGCACCCGCACCTGCATCCGCGACGACACTTCCAGCACGTCCCCCTCGGCGAGGGGGCGCCGCTGGAACGCCACCTCCTCGGCGGCGGCCAAGCCGTACTCGGCCCCGGTCAGCCGGGACAGCTCCAAACCGCCGGAGACGTAGTCGTTGTGCAGGTGGGTTTCCAGCACCAGGGCGATCCGCACCCCCAGCCGCCCGGCGGCCGCGAGCACCCGGTCCACGTCCCGCTGCGGATCCACCACCACGGCCACCTCGCCATCACCGGCCAGGTAGCTGCGGTCGCCCAAGGACGAGGTCTCCAACACCTCGACCACCAGACCGCCGGGCAGCTGCTCGGCCCTGCTCGTCGCCGTCACCGCGGCACCCCCTCGCCTCCTCGTCGTGGTGCGATTCCCACCGGAGCGGCAGTTTCGCGTCGGCGGACGCACCGCCCGGGTGAACACCCCGCGCCGCGGTGCGGACAGCAGCGCCGAATGCTGCCCGGGAACGATTCCCGTCACGCCCAGGGATACACAAAACAGGCAATTCGCGCAGGGCAAAAAGTCCGGTACTCCTCTTGGACGCGCGACGAACGAACCAACGTTGCAGGACTGTTACGATCCAGTTCCGCCAAGGAGTTGACCATCAGGGGAGAGTGAATTGATCTTCATCACCGCGAAGTTCCGGATCAAGCCCGAGTACGCCGACCAGTGGCCGGAGATCACGCGCGAGTTCACCGAGGCGACCCGCAACGAGCCGGGCTGCCTGTGGTTCGACTGGTCCCGCAGCGTGGAGGACCCGAACGAGTACGTCCTGGTCGAGGCGTTCCGGGACGACGAGGCCGGGGCTGCGCACGTGCAGTCCGAGCACTTCAAGAAGGCCCAGCAGACCCTGCCGCCGCACCTGGTGGAAACCCCGCGGATCGTCAACACCACCGTGCCCCAGGACGACTGGTCCGAGCTGGGCGAGATGGCCGTCAAGCAGGACTGAGCCCCCTGCCGCGAAGCCGATGACCGCGCCGGCCCCGCCCGGCAGGACGCCCCGGGACCGGCGCGGCCCACTTCCTCATCCCCGCGCGGACAGCGCGGGCGACCTCGTGCTGCGCGCGCGCTTCCGCCGTCGGGCGGCGAGCGCGGTGGCGATCGCGGTGAGCGGCACCAGCGCGGCCGCCGCGGTGCTCAGCCAGGAGATCGCCACCGGCAGCGGGTGCCAGGACGTCAGCAGCCCGACCGCCACCGGCGGAATCCCGGAACCGAGGTAGAACGCGAGGTAGAGCGCGGAGCTGGTGGACGCCCGCTGCTCTTCCGGGACCGCCGCGTCGATGGCGGCGTTCGCCCCGCTGTAGGCCAACCCGTGCCCCACCCCGGCGGTGACGGCCGCGAGCAGGACGACCAGCAGCGAGCTGCCCCCGCTGGCCGCCAGGGCCGCGAGGCTGACCAGCAGCGCGGCCAGGCCGGTGAGCTGCGCCGCCCCCGCGCCGCACCGGGCCACCAGCGGTTGGGACAGCATGGAGCAGATCATCACCGCGCTCACGATGCCGCCCAGGACCGCCAGGTCGTCCACACCGGCTGCCCGTTCGAGCACGGCCGGGACGACCGCCATGAACAGGCCGGCCGCGGTCCAGCTGAGGAACCCGGTCGCGGCAGCGCCGGTGAACAGCAGCCGCATGCCGGCCGGGATCCGCGGCCGCGCGGGCTTCCACCGCCCCGATCCGGTGCGGCCCGGCAGGACGGATGCGCGGTGCCACCCGTGCGCGAGCAGGAGCAGGTGCACCGCGAACGGCAGCACGTGCGGGGCCGGCGCGTGCTGCGCCAGCAGGCCCGCCGCCACCGGCCCGGCAGCGGTGCCGGCGGCGAAGGCCGCGCTGGCCAGGACCGAGGCCTTGACCAGGTTGCCGCCCGCGGCGTTCGTGGTGATCACCTTGGTCGCCGCACCGGTGGCCGCGCCCAGCGCCAGGCCTTGCGCGGCCCGACCGGCCAGCAGCCACTCCGGACCGGTGGCGAGCGCGAAGCACAGCGAAGCCACCGCCGCCACCGCGGTGCTCGACCGCAGCACCACGCGCGGGCCGAGCCCGTCGGCCATCGACCCGAACAACACCAGCGCAGGCGCGCTGACCAGCGCGAACGTCGCGTAGATCAGCGTCATCAGCAGGTCGCTGAAACCGAACTCGTGCTGGTACGCCGCGTACAGCGGGCTGGGCAAGTAAGCCCCGGCTGTCAGCACCACCAGCAGGTACGCGGCGACGCGCACCCGACTCGCCCGCACCTGCGGCGGCCGGGGCAGCTGAACACCGGAAATTCCTGCGCAACCATCCTCGGACGTTCCCTTGAACAGCAGCACACCACCAGCTTGGCCAGGAGGACCGTCCAGGAAAATCAAATGTTCTTGCAGCTGACCGTGCAAAATCATTGCATGATCGATCCGAAGCTGCGGGTGCTGCAGATGGTGGCCCACCACGGCACGATCACCGCCGCGGCCGCCGCCCTGCACTACACGCCGTCGGCGGTGTCCCACCAGCTGCGCCAGCTCTCCGCCGAGCTGGGCGTCGAGCTGGTGGCCCAAGCCGGGCGGGGCATCAAGCTGACCCCCGCCGCGACCACCCTGCTGCGCCACGCCGACGCGCTGGCCGCCCAGGTCGAACGGGCCCGCGCCGAGCTGGCCGCCGCCACCGAGGAGCCCAGCGGTTCCTTCACGCTGTGCGGTTTCTCCACCGCCGCCACCCATCTGCTGCCGCCGGCGGCCGCGCGCTTGCGGGAACGCCACCCGCAGTTGACGGTGCGGGTCATCGAAGCCGAACCCGCCCGCTGCTTCGACCTGCTGCTGGCCGGGGACGCCGACCTGGCGCTGCTGGTGGCCACCGCCGCCACCCCGCCGACCTCGGACACCCGCTTCGAGCAGCAGCCGCTGCTGGACGACCCGCTCGACCTCGTGGTGCCCAGCTCGCACCCGCTGGCCGCCCGGCAACGGGTCACCCTCGCCGACGCGGCGGACGAGCCGTGGATCGTGGGCCGGCCCGGCAGCACCTACCACCACCTGGTGCGCACCGCCTGCGCCGCGGCCGGGTTCACCCCCAACATCGCCCACTACGCCGACGAGTGGGACACCGGAACCGCGCTGGTGGCCCACAACTTCGGCATCATGCTCGTCCCCCGGCTCGCCCGGCTGCACGCGCACTGGCCCGTCGCGCGCATCCGCTTGCACGGCGAGCCCGCCCCCGCGCGGCGCATCCTCGCCGCCACCCGCCGCGGCGCCCGGGACCACCCGCTGGTCACCGCGGCGTTGCACACCATCACCGCCCTGACCCCTGCGCTGCGTCCGCTGCAGGACCCCGACCCCCAGGGGGAAACCGGCGGGTGACGGATTCCCGCTCCCACCGGGAATCCGACTCTCCACCGGGGACGGTCCGCGGGTGCGTCGACTGGACGGCCCGCCGGGCACCGATTCCCGGGAACCGTCCACAGCGGATGGACAACGCCGGTTCCGCCCCGCCCTGGAGCGCACGAAAGAAGGGCCACCCGCTCTCGGCGGGTGGCCCTTGCAGGAGCGGCGATCACGCCACGCCTGGGCTGCCCCGGAGCGCGCCGCGCAACCGGTCGGCCTTCACCGTGCGGGCGCGTTCCACGGCCAGGTAGCTGACCGCGAGACCGCACACCGCCCACACGAGCAGTGCCGCGATCGCGCCACCGCTGGGCGCCTCCCCCAGCGCGACGGCCCGCAGCGCGTCCTGGACCGGGCCGACCGGCAGCACCGCTGCCACTTCCTCCAGCAGCGAGGGAACCGCGGCGATGAACCCGGTGGCCAGCACCACCAGCCCCACCAGCATGGCCGCGAACCGGCCGACGCCGCCCAGCGCCGCCAGCGCCTGGTTGACCGCGGTGAACGCCAGGGCGGTCAGCACCAGCAGCCCGGCGCAGCTCAACCACTGTTCGGGGTCCAGCTCCTGGGAGAGCCCGAACACGGTGGTCACCACCAGGCCCTGCACGACGGCGACCACGGCGGGCAGCCGCAGGTGGCTCAGCAGCAGCCGCAGCGTGGACTTGGTGGACTCCAGGGCCTGCTTCGGCACCGCGCGCAACGCCAGGAAGGTGGCCATCGCACCCGCCCACAGCGCCAGCACCGCGTACAGCACCGGGCCGGTGGCGCCGAAGCCCAGCGGCGTGCTCTCAGCGGTCACCACCGGGTTGGCCACCGTTTTCGCCAGCTTGTCCCGGTCCTGCTCGGAGTAGTTGGGCAGCTGGCCGGTGGCCTGCTCCAGGCCCGAGGACAACTGCCCGGAACCGTCCCCGAGCTGAGCGGCACCGTCGGCCGCCTGGCGCATCCCGCTGGCGAGTTCCTGGGCCCCGCTGGCCAGCTGGGTGGCGCCGTCGTGGGTTTGCGACACGCCATCGGCGAGCTGGCTGGCACCGTCGTCGAGCTGGGCGGCGCCGTCGGCGAGCTGGCTGATCCCACCGGCCAGGGCGGGCAGCCCACCACCGGATTCGGGGGTGCGGCCGGCGAGCGCGTCGAGCCCGGTGGACACGCCTTCGCTGGCCTGCACCAGCTGCCCGGCGCCCTTGCTGAGCTCCTGCGCGGTCATGGCCTGCACCATCAGCTTGTTGCACATCTCCACCACACCGGGCGGGCACTGCTCGGACATCGCCTGCAGCTCTTGGGCCATGCCGTCCAGCGCGGTGCTGAGCTGCTGCACGCCCTCGGCCTGCTGGGTGGAGACGTCGGCGAGGGTCGCGGTCTGCTGCGGCAGCTGCGCGGTCTGCTCCTTCATCTGGGCGAGCCCGTCGGCCAGTCCGCTGGTGCCCTCGGCCAGTTGGCCGGCTCCGTCGTCGAGGGCGCCGAGCCCGTTGGCCAGCTCCTGCGCACCGTTGGCCAGTTCCCCGGCCCCGTCGGCCAGCTGCCGGGTGCCGCCGGCCAGCTCCTTGGCGCCGTCGGCGAGGGAAACCGCGCCTTCGGCGGCTTCCCCGAGCTTGTCGCCCATGGTGTTGAAACCGACGTAGATGTTGTCCAGGTAGGTGGTGGTCAGCTGCTCGCTGAGCAGGTCGGTCGCCGTGGCGGTCACCATCCGGCTGATCGCCTCGTCGGCGAAGCGGCTGCGCTCGCTGGTCTGCACGTCGATGGTGGCCCGCTCCGCCTCGGACGGGTCACCGGAGAAGGAGGTGGCCGCGGCGGAGAAGTTCTCCGGGATCGTCACCACCGCCGCGTAGGTGCCGTTCTCCAGGCCCTCCTCGGCGGTTTCCGGGGTGGCGAACTCCCAGGTGTAGTTGCTCTCGATCTCGTCACCGACGAGCTTGGCCGACAGTTGGCGCCCCAGCGGGACGAGCTGCCCGTCGACTTCCACGGGCTCGTCGTTGTTGACGATCGCGGCCTTGACGTCACCGAGGCGCTCTCCCGGGCTGCCCAGCGCCCAGGTGAGCACACCTGCGATGGTCAGCGGCACCAGCAGCAGGCCGAGCACGGCCCACAGTCTCGAGCGGCGCGCGGACCGGCGGTTCAGCGATGACACAGCGATTACCTCCGCTTCCTAGCGAGTCGCGCCGGAGAGGGCGTGGGGCAGGGGTGGCGTGTTGTCGTCCGCGGTGACGACAACGGTCTTCCGAACGGCCGGCAGCAGGTCGTTCACATCGGCCAGCCCGGTGGTGCCGGCGAGCACGACCGGTTCGGCACCGGCGAGGAGGGTGCGGATCTCGTCGCGCGCCGCGGGGTCGGCGACCCGGTCGGTGCGGTCGAGCACGAGCATCTCGGGTTCCTCGGCGAGCGCGCGCCGCACCGAGTCCACTCCGCCCGCGCCGACGTCGACGTAGGCGACGCGGGAGCGCACCGCCGAGGCGCGCGTGGGCACCACGTGGCCGAGGACCTTCAGCTTTCCGGTGTCCGGCTTCAACCGGCCCGACAAGGTCAGCAGCAGGGCGCTGACCGCGGCCTCGTCCTGACCGCGCACCGCGTACCGCCCCCGCCGCGGCAGTTGGAAGGTGATGCCGCGGTAGACCGGTGCCCCGGTGTCCGGATCGGACAGCGCCAGTCCTTCGCAGGCGACGGAGACGTCAGCGGCGGACTGCGGCCAGTCGGCCAGTTCCAGTTCGTCCCGCAGGTTCTCGCCTTCCACGTCGAACGACGGCAGGATCCGGTCCAGCCACCGCGGCATCCACCAGGCGTGCTTGCCCAGCAGCGTGAGCACGGCCGGCACCAGGACCATGCGCACGATGAAGGCGTCGACGAACACGCCGACGGCCAACCCGAGCGCGATGGGTTTGATGTTCGCGTCGCCGGTCGGCACGAACGCGATGAACACCGCGAACATGATCACCGCGGCGGCGGTGACCACCTTGGCCGAGGCGGTGAACCCGTGGACGATCGAGCCGCGGGCGTCCCCGGTGTGCACGTACTCCTCGCGCATCCGGGAGACCAGGAAGACCTCGTAGTCCATGGCCAGGCCGAACAGCACGCCCATCAGCACGATGGGCATGAAGCTGATCACCGGGCCGGTGTGGGTGACGCCGAACAGGTCGGCCAGCCAGCCGTCCTGGAACACCAGGGTGACGACGCCCAGCGAGGTCCCGATGCTGAGCAGGTAGCCGAGCGCCGCCTTGATCGGGACGGCGACGGAGCGGAAGACCATCGCCAGCAGGACCAGCGACAGCCCGACCACGACCACCGCGAACGGCAGCAGCGCCGCACCCAGCTTGTCCGACACGTCGATGCCGACGGCGGTGAAGCCGGTGACGGAGATGGTCACCCCGTAGGTCTCCTCGAAGTGCCCGCGCAGCGCTCGGATGTCGTCGACGAGCTGCTTGGTCTGCTCCGAGTCCGGGGCGCCTTCCGGGACGACCTGGATGATCCCGGTGTCGGCGGTGGGGTTCGGGGTGGCCAGCGGCACGTCGGCGACCCCGGGCAGCTGTTCGATCTCGGTCTTGAGATCGTCCATCAGCTTCAGCGGGTCGGTGCTGGTGACGATGTTGCCGGTGACGATCAGCGGCCCGTTGAAGCCTTCCGGGAAGTGCTCTTCGATCAGGTCGTAGGTGATGCGGGCCGGGTCGTCCTCGGGGAGGGCGCCGGAGTCGGGCAGGGCGAGCCGCAGCCCGGCGGCCGGGGCCGAGATCAGCCCGAGCGCGGCCACCACGACCAGCACGGTCACCACCGGGAAGCGGATCGCGGCCCGCACCCAGCCGCCGAAGAACCGCTCGCCGAGCGGGCGCTTCGCGCTGCGCTTGGCCTGCCGCGGCCGGATGCGGTTGCGGGCGAAGCCCAGCAGCGCGGGCATGAGGGTCACCGACACCAGCACGGCGATGCCGACGCCGACCGCCGCGGCCACGCCCATGGTGGTGAGGAACGGGATGCCGGCCACGCCCAGCCCGACGAGCGCGATCATCACGGTGAGGCCGGCGAAGATGACCGCGGACCCGGCGGTGGCCGTCGCCCGCGCGGCCGCTTCCTGCGGGGACGCCCCGTTGGCCAGTTCTTGCTGGTGGCGGGCGACGATGAACAGCGCGTAGTCGATGCCCACCGCGAGGCCGAGCATCAGGGCCAGCAGCGGTGTGGTGGCGGTGACCGGGCCGAGCACGGTGGCCAGGAAGATCAGCGCGATGGAGACGCCGACGCCGAGCAGCGCGTTGAGCAGCGGCATGCCGGCGGCCACGAACGAGCCGAGGGTGATCGTCAGCACCACGATCGCGACCACCAGGCCGAGCGCTTCGATGATGCTCACGCCGGGGAATTCCTGCGCGAACAGCTGACCGCCGTGGGAGGCGCGGGCGCCTTCCGGCAGGTTCTGCTGGAGTTCGCCGGCGATGTCGCTGATGCGCTCCTTGGTGGGCTCACCGATGGAGGTGATGTCCCCGTCGAGCTGGACCGTGATGATGCCGGCTTTGCCGTCTTCGCTGATCGCCCCGCCGAAGTCTTCGTCGTAGGGCGAGACGACCGAGACGACGTCGTCCACGGCTTCCAGCTGGTCCACGGCGCGGTCCACCGCGGCGCGCACTTCCGGGTCGCGCACGCCGTCGGGTGCGACGGCGACGATCTGCGCCGAGGCGCCGCTGGTTTGCGGGAACGTGACCGCCAACCGGTCCAGCGCTTCCTGGGATTCGGTGCCCGGAATGGTGACGGTGTTGTCCAGTCCTTTGTTGAGCAGACCCGCTGCGCCTCCGGCGACGGCGAGCACGAGCAGCCAGATCGCCAGGACTCTTCCGCGGGCGGCGAAGGCTCGCTGGCCCAGTGAGTAGAGGAAGGAGGACACGCCTAACTCCTGTCGCCGACACCGACGATGCCGATGTGTGCTGTACGGGAGAATACGAAGTCGTATCGGATACGTTGGTGTATTCGATACAGGATCGTATCGAATAAAATTCATGTTGTTCCCGGCGGGTGCGCACGGTCACAGAACCCGGACAATGCCGCCACAGGAGGTAACTTCGAGTGATCAGCAGGACCAGGTCGGCCGCCGACAGCGCGACCGGCAGCGGCACGCGGGAAACCGCCCGCCGAGCCAAAACCCGGGAGCGGCTGATGAACGCCGCCTACCGGCAGTTCTGCCAGCACGGCATCAACGGCACGTCCATCGAGGCGATCACCGACGACGCCGGCTTCACCCGGGGAGCGTTCTACTCCAACTTCGCCAGCAAGGAAGAGCTGTTCCTCGCCCTGGCCGAGCGGGAGAACCGGCTGCGACTGGCCATGCTGCGAAAGCGGTTCGACGAGATCGTGGCCACCCTCGGGCGCCCCACCAGCAAACCCGGCCCCGAACTGATCGAGGAAGTGATCGCCGACATCCTGTCCTTCCAACCGCAGGAACGGCAGTGGTGCCTGCTCAACATCGAGTTCCGGCTGCTGGCGATGCGCAACCCGCAAGTCGCCCCGAAGTTCCTGGAAACCATCCGAACCTTCCAGAACCAGCTGGCCGAACTCATCGACACCGCCATGGCATCGGTGGGGCTGCGGTTCGTGGTCGACTCCGCCCACCTGACGCGGATGCTGCTCAACCAGTTCGAATCCGCGATGGTGAACGCCATCCTCTCCGGCACCGACGACCCCGAAGGCGCCGTGCGCGACGAGATGATGCGCACCCTGCCGTCCCTGGTGGACAGGCTCACCGAGCTCAGCCCGCCCCAGCAGCCGGACGCTTGACCCGGGGTGCCCCGCCCCTCTTCGGGGAGAATGCGGGCATGGCCGAACAGAGTCGCTGGATGCAGAAGGTCGCCGCCAACCCCGGGCACTCCACCTGGTACGTCGAGCGGTTCCGCGCCATGGCCCGCGCCGGAGAAGACCTCGCCGGGGAAGCCCGCCTGGTGGACGCCATGGTGCCGCGCCACGCCCGCATCCTGGACGCCGGCTGCGGCCCCGGCCGGGTCGGTGGCGCCCTCGCGGAAGCCGGGCACCACGTGGTCGGGGTCGACGTCGACCCGGTGCTGGTCGAAGCCGCCGAACAAGACCACCCCGGGCCCCGCTGGATCGTGGGCGACCTGGCCGAACTCGACCTGCCCGCGCTGGGCATCACCGAACCGTTCGACGCGGTCGTCTGCGCCGGCAACGTGATGCCGTTCCTCGCCCCCAGCACCCGCGGCGAAGTGCTGCGCCGGCTGCGCAACCACCTGGCCGAGCAGGGGCGGGCCGCGATCGGGTTCGGCGCCGGCCGCGGCTACGAGTTCGACGAATTCCTGGCCGACGCCAGGAACGCCGGGTTCGAACCCGACCTGCTGTTGTCCACTTGGGACCTGCGCCCGTTCACCGACGACTCGGACTTCCTGGTGGCCCTGCTGCGCCCGGCGTGACCCCCGACCGCGGCGGCACCACCTCCCGGCGGCCGCCGCGGAACCCCGCCGTGCAGCCGCGCCGCCCTTGGAAAATTCCGGGAAAGCAGTTGTGACGCTTCGGTTTCCCCGCGTAAAACCCCGGAATTCTCCGGTCGCGCCCCGCCGAACCCGTGCTAGAGAAGTCGCATGCACCTCGCCCTTCACGAGCGCGACAAACTCCTCGTCCACGTGGCGGCCCGGCTCGCGCGTGACCGGCTGGACCGCGGTCTCAAACTGAACTACCCCGAAGCCGTGGCCCTGATCACCGACCACGTCGTCGAAGGGGCGCGGAACGGCCGATCGGTCGCCGAGCTGATGCGCAGCGGCCGCCAAGTGCTCACCGCCGACCAGGTCCTCGACGGCGTCCCCGACATGATCCGCGACGTGCAGGTCGAGGCCACCTTCCCCGACGGCACCAAACTCGTCACCGTCCACGACCCCATCGCGTGAAACCGCGCTGCGCGGCGGTGTTCCGCCTCGCCGAGGAAAACCGCGGGCCACTGGGTCCCACGCGACATCGCGGGAGCGCAGCGGCCGGCACCGGTCACCAGGGAGCTGCCATGCGTCCGGGAGAAATCATCCCCGCCGAAGAACCGGTCCCGCTCAACCCGGGGCGGAAACGCGTCCGAATCACCGTCGTCAACCGCGCCGACCGCGCCGTGCAGGTCGGCTCCCACTACCACTTCGCCGCGGTGAACCCCGCGCTGGACTTCGACCGGGCCGCCGCCTGGGGGCACCGGCTCGACGTCCCGGCAGGCACCGCGGTGCGCTTCGAACCGGGCGTGGAACGGGAAGTCGACCTGGTGCCCGTCGGTGGTCGACGCCGCATCCCCGGGCTGCGCCCGGAACACGCCGGTGAGCTCGACCAGCGCGACCACCACCCGCAAGACCCCCACTACGGCGAAAGGGGCGAGGGCAACCGGTGAGCACCTCGATGGACCGCAGCCAATACGTCGAACTGTTCGGGCCGACCACCGGCGACCGCATCCGGCTCGCCGACACCGACCTGTTCGTCGAAGTCACCGAAGACCGCAGCCGAGGCCCCGGCGGCTCCGGCGACGAAGTCGTCTTCGGCGGCGGCAAGGTCGTGCGCGAATCCATGGGCCAGTCGGTGGCCACCCGCGCCGAAGGCGCCCCGGACGTGGTCATCACCGGCGCGGTGGTCCTGGACCACTGGGGCGTCGTCAAAGCCGACATCGGCATCCGCGACGGCCGGATCACCGGCATCGGCAAAGCCGGCAACCCGGACGTGGACCCCCACGTCGACCCCGACCTGGTGATCGGGCCCTCCACCGAGATCATCGCCGGCAACGGCAAGATCCTCACCGCCGGCGGCATCGACTGCCACGTGCACTTCATCTGCCCCCAACAGGTCTCCACCGCGCTGGCCTCCGGGCTGACCACGCTCATCGGCGGCGGCACCGGCCCGGCCGAAGGCAGCAAAGCCACCACCGTCACCCCGGGCGCCTGGAACATCGCCCGCATGCTGGAGGCCTTCGACCTGCTGCCGGTCAACGTGCTGCTGCTCGGCAAGGGAAACACCGCGCGCGGCGAAGCGCTCGCGGAGCAGATCCGCGCCGGCGCCGGCGGCTTGAAGCTGCACGAGGACTGGGGCTGCACCCCCGCGGCCATCGACACCGCGCTGCGCTGCGCCGAAGAGTTCGGGGTGCAGGTCGCCATCCACACCGACACGCTCAACGAAAGCGGCTTCCTGGAATCCACCCTCGCCGCGATCAACGGGCGCTCGATCAACGCCTACCACGCCGAAGGCGCCGGCGGCGGGCACGCCCCGGACATCATCCGCGTCACCGGCGAGCCCAACGTGCTGCCGTCGTCGACCAACCCGACGCGCCCGCACACCGCGAACACCATCGACGAGCACCTCGACATGCTCGTGGTGTGCCACCACCTCAACCCGGCGGTGCCCGAAGACCTCGCGTTCGCCGAAAGCCGCATCCGCCCCACCACGATCGCCGCCGAAGACGTCCTGCACGACATGGGCGCGATCTCGATGATCAGCTCGGACGCCCAAGCCATGGGCCGCATCGGCGAAGTCGTCATCCGCACCTGGCAGACCGCGCACGCGATGAAGCACCGCCGCGGCCCGCTGCCCGGCGACGGCCCCGCCGACAACCACCGCGCCCAGCGCTACGTCGCCAAGTACACGATCAACCCGGCCATCGCCCACGGCATCGACCACCTCGTCGGCTCCGTCGAAGTCGGCAAACTCGCCGACCTGGTGCTGTGGGAACCGCAGTTCTTCGGCGTGCGCCCGCACCTGGTGCTCAAAGGCGGGTTCGCGGCCTGGGCGCAGATGGGCGACGCCAACGCGTCGATCCCCACCCCCCAGCCCTACTGCGCCCGCCCGATGTGGGGAGCCCAGCCGCGCGCCGCCGCCACCAGCAGCGCGTTCTTCGTGGCCCAAGCCGCCCTGGACGACGGCCTGCCCGAGCGGCTCGAGCTCACCTCCCGCCTGGAGGCCATCACCGACACCCGCGGGGTCACCAAGGAGCACATGCTGCACAACTCGGCCACCCCGGACATCGAAGTCGACCCCGACAGCTTCGCCGTGCGCATCGACGGGGAGCTGGTCGAACCCGCCCCGGTGTCGGAAGTGCCGATGGCGCAGCGCTATTCGCTGTTCTGAGCCGCGGGAAGGGAGGTGAAGCCCGTGCGCGCTGGTCTCGCCGTGCTGGCGCTGGCCGACGCCCGGTTCCCCGGCGGCGGGCACGTGCACTCCGGAGGTGTCGAGGAAGCCGCGTCGCGCGGCCTGATCAGCGCCGTCGCCGAACTGCGCGCATTCCTGCGCGGGCGGTTGCGCACCGCGGGCGCCCTGCAAGCGGTGTTCGCCGCCGCAGCAGCGCACGCCACCACCCGCGGAGTCCACAGCGGACACTGGCGGGAGTTGGACGTCGAACTCGACGCCCGCACCCCCTCCCCCGCCCAGCGGGAAGCCTCCCGCGCCCAAGGCCAAGGCCTGCTGCGCGCCGGCAGGACCGCCTGGCCCTCCCCGCTGCTCGACGAGTTGGTGGCCGCGACCCCGCGGCCGCACCACCCGATCGCGCTCGGCGCGCTGGCCGCCGTGGGCGGTGCCGGGCCGCGAGAAGCCGCCCTGGCCGCCGGCTACCTGGCCGTCAGCGGGTCCTCGTCCGCCGCGGTGCGGCTGCTCGGGCTGAACCCGTTCGACGTCAACGCCGCGGTCACCGGGCTGGCCGAGGAACTGGACCGGATCGCCGACCAGGCCGCCGCCACCGCGGGAGCAGCACCGGCCGACCTGTCCGCCCCCGGCTCACCCGCGCTCGACCTGCTCGCCGAAGCACACGCCCACCACCACCGGAAAGAGGTGCGTCTCTTTGCGTCCTGAAGAACACGGCCACGGCCACCACCACCCCGTCAACTTCGACCCCACCGCCGCCGAACCGGACCCGCACCCGGCGAGCCCGCGCCAGGACCGCCCGTTCCGGCTCGGCATCGGCGGACCGGTCGGCAGCGGCAAAACCGCGACGACCGCCGCCCTGTGCCGCGCCCTCGGGCAGGAGATCAACTTGGCCGTGGTGACCAACGACATCTACACCACCGAAGACGCGGACTTCCTGCGCAACAACGGGGTCCTCGAGCCCGACCGGATCGAAGCGGTGCAAACCGGCGCCTGCCCGCACACCGCGATCCGCGACGACATCACCGCCAACCTCGACGCCGTGGAACGGCTCACCGAACGCCACCCGGGACTGGAGCTGATCATCGTGGAAAGCGGCGGCGACAACCTGACCGCCCTGTTCAGCAGGGGCTTGGCCGACAAGCAGATCTTCGTCGTCGACGTGGCCGGCGGGGACAAGGTGCCCCGCAAGGGCGGGCCGGGCGTCACCACCGCCGACCTGCTGGTGATCAACAAGGTGGACCTGGCCGAGCAGGTCGGCGCGAACATGGAGGTCATGATCTCCGACGCGCACCGGATGCGCGGCGATCTGCCGGTGATCACCCAGTCGCTCACCCGCACCCCGAACGCGCCCGAGGTGACCTCGTGGGTGCGCGAACAGCTCAAGGCCCACGCGAGCAACAGATGAGGGCGACCGCGCTGCTGCGCGTCGAACGGGGCTCCGGCGGGCGGACCGTGGTGCGCGAGCTCCGGTCGCAGCCGCCGTTGACGCTGGTGCCGCGGCGCGGCGCGGTGCCGAGCCCGGACGGGACCGCGATCGTGCACCTGGTGAGCTCGGCGCTCTCACCGCTCGGCGGGGACCGGGTCGACCTGCGGGTGCACGTGGGTGCCGGGGCGCGGCTCCGACTGCTCGGCACCGCCGCGAGCATCGTGCTCCCCGGCCAGCACCCCGGTCGCAGCACGTCCACTGTGACCATCGAGGTGTCGGACGGGGGCGTGGTGGAGTACTTGCCGCAGCCCGCGGTGGTCAGTTCGCGTGCTGATCACCGGGCGGATCTGCTCGTCGAACTGTCGTCGGACGCCCGGGCGCGCTGCCGGGAGACGCTGGTGCTCGGCCGGCACGGCGAGCAGCCGGGGTCGGTGGTGAGCACGACCCGGTTCTCGCGGGAGGGTGCACCGCTGCTGCGGCAGCGGTTGGACATCGGCGGGCCGCAGACGAGCGTCGAGCGTCTCGCTGGGGTGCGGGTGATCGCCACCGAAACCGTGGTGTGGGACGACGATCCGGTCGAGTCGTCGAGCGGGCAGTGGTGGTCGCTCGTGCCCCTCGCCAAGGGCGGAGCGATGGCCAGCGCGCTGGCCGCCGACGCGCCCACCGCCGAACGACGACTCGCCGAAGCCATCGCCCACCACCCGAACGCCGAGGAACTCCAAAGCCAGCAATGGTGAACGACGTGGTGGTGCTGGCCCATCCCCTGCGTGCACGAGGAGCACGGCAACAGCCGCCTTCTTCCCTTGTCGCACAACGGATCATCCCCGCATACGCGGGGAGCACCAGTACCGCAACCACGTGCCGTGGCTGAAAACCGGATCATCCCCGCATACGCGGGGAGCACGCCTCCTGTACGGGGCGGGCCGGGCGAATGTGGGGATCATCCCCGCGTGCGCGGGGAGCACATGGCCCGGACGTAGCCGTCACACCCCAGCTCTGGATCATCCCCGCGTGCGCGGGGAGCACTCGGTGCGGGCGGAGGCAATGGGCTCGACAGCCGGATCATCCCCGCGTGCGCGGGGAGCACAGCACCGGCAGGCGCTCTCCGAACCGACACCACGGATCATCCCCGCGTGCGCGGGGAGCACACACTTGGGAGACGCACGCCCGTGGAACGAACGGATCATCCCCGCGTGCGCGGGGAGCACTACATCTCCGTCAGGTACCGACACAGCAATCGGGGATCATCCCCGCGTGCGCGGGGAGCACACTTGATGACCAGCGAATATATCAGCCCGCACCGCAAAACAGCTTCACTTTGTGCCTCTGCCAGTCAGCCTGCCGCTTCGGCATCGCTTCGCGCGGTCACCTCCTCCCGCCGTCCGCACGAGCTCTACTTGCGTTTGAACTTCCGCCGTTTCTCGCGGCGTTTCCACACGGCTTCGGAGCTGATGCCCGAAGCGCGGCTGGAGCCCGGTGGTTTCCACCGCCTGAATGAGGGAGCCGCACCGGCGGTGTACTCGTCGGAAACATGCTCCGAACCCGCCGGGCGGCGCATGAGCACGACACCGTCGTGATCGACCGGGGTCCAGTCGTGCCCGTGGACCTGGAAGGCAAGCCGCTGCTCACCGTGCTTCGAGTGCACCATGATCGCTCGCCCGTCACCCACGAATTCGACGACGCGTCGCCACATCTCCTCCCGCACCCGAGCGGAGATGTGCCCGACGAAAACCCCGGGGCTGATTTCCAGCAGCCACCGGGTCAAGTGTCCGCGCAGCCCAGGTGGAACGGCGGTGAGCACGAGCACAGTCACAGCTCACCGCCGTAGGACACCCCGCCGGGCACGCAACCTTCGCGCTCGTCCCACAACGAGATGACATCGACCTCGAGGTACCCGTCGCCGGGATCGCCGTCACCCGCACCTGGCAGCAGCAGGCGCTGGATGTCCCGCGCACAGCGCTCCAGCAGTTTGCCCTTGTGCAGGACGTCCCTGAGCAACCGGCGAGTTTCCCCACCGATGTCCGCCACCTGCTCGCTCGCGACGTCGAAAGCGACCGGGATCGTCAACTCCGCCTTGTACAAGTCCGCGATGTCGTAGACGAACGACCGGTGGTGTCCGGTGTGGATGAAGCCCAACGCCGGTGAGCACCCGAGGGCGACGATCACCGAGTGCACGATTCCGTACAGCGCGGAATTCGCTGCGGAAAGCGCCTGGTTGACCGGGTCACCGGCCTCCCAGTCCTCCACGTCGTAGTTGCGTTTCGTCCACGGGACCCCTGTTCTTTCGGAATGCTCCCGGTAGACGCGGCGAACCCGGGCTCCTTCCCTGCCCCGCAGCTGCTGCATCGTGAGCTGGGAAACGTCCTCCCCTGGGAAGCGCATCTCGTACATCGCGCGTGCGACGCGCAACCTCGCTCTCCGGTTCGTGACCGCCTCGGCTTGCGCTTCCAGGAGGCGGGACGAGCGGGCCGGCGGGGTCCCGTGCGCGTAGTACCGCACTCCCCGCTCACCGACCCACACCACGGTGGACCCGCTGTCCGACATGAGCGCGATGGCCTGGTGGGAAATCGTCGTTCCCGGCCCCAACAGCAGCACACCGACGGACGCTGCCGGAATGTGAACAGTGCCCCGCTCGTCGGCCGCGGTGATCGCATTGCTATCCCGGTTGACGGTGCACCGCTCCAGGTAGAGGAACGATATGCGATCCACTGCGCGAACGAGTTCCCGTGGCTGGGTCGGCCGCCATCCGATGGACGTCATGCCGGAGCGTCCCTCAGCGGCGGCGCCAAAGTGAGCAAGCCGCACCCGTACGCCTTGGCCCGCCCGACCCCGAACGTGAGGGTGCGGCGCAGCGCCTCGGCATCGGTGATCTCCAGATGGCCTTCGAAAGTGGCCGTGGAGATGGTGACCAGGTGGCCTCGCTTCGGGAAGCGGTGGGTTTTCCGCTCGACCACCGCCAGATCGAGCCCACCGTTGTCACCCTTGACGGGAGGAATGCGGAACCCCAGCCGCGGGGCCCGATCGAGCAGCCACTGCTCCTGCTGCTTCACCGTGACGTGCCCGATCGGTTTCGTGGTGTGCCAGTCCTCCTTGCGCGCGGAATGCACCGGGTTCGCCGTGAGCCGGAAATGCCAGCGCTGTCCTGGCCGCAGGGAGTCCAGCAGGACGCCGTAGTCCCGGGTGTCCCAGGTTTCGGTCGTGGGCCAGCCGGCTTGCTCGACGAGGTGCGTGAAATCGGGTTTTTCCGGGCTGACGGTGTAGAGCACGAGCCGGTGCTGTCCGCTGTCCAGCCGCCACAGGATCCGCCCTTCCCCGGTCGGCCGGGCGTCGGCGAACCCCGCCAGCACTGCAGCGTGCATGGCCTGCGGCGAGCCCAGCAGCTTTCCCGTTCCGCGCCGCCGCGGGTTGAGCGGCATCTTCGTCAGGAACACCTCATCCTCCCAGGGCCGCCATCGGATCGTGCTCCTCGCTGGCTTCGGCATTGCCATGAGGGTTCTCGATCTCCACGGTTCCGCGCGCGACCGCACGCCAGGCGTACTGCCTCCGGTTCGGGTCGAAACTCACCGGAACATCGCGCACCAGTTCCCCGCTCGATCCACCTGGAGGCACATCGCACACGGTGCTCAAACGAACGGTCTTGCTCCGATGTCGCCGTTGGTGCTCAGCGCTCGCCATCCAGGGCAGGTTCGCGAGAGCTTCCTCCACGGTCCCGTCGAAGAACCCCAACGCCACCGGACCCGCCGGAGGGCAGGACCTCCTGCCGAGGTAGAGCGGGAATTCCGGGGAACGCACCGCCTCGTCGATCCCTTCGACGAGTTCCCGATCGCCTTCCAAAACCGCCACGTACACGGCGTCGGAGACGTAGTACCGGTAGGACAGCGGCAGTGCTTTCCAGCTGGTGCTGCCGTCCTTCTCCCGCTTGGGGCGCTGCGCGGTTTGGAAGTCCCGGAGCAGCTTCCCGGGTTGATCGATGCGCACTCCGAACCGCAACCCCAGCATCTCGTCCAGCGGATCGGTGCGGCGGAGTCCTTTGGCGGCCGCGACCATGCCGAGCACCCCGCTTTTCGTGGGGGCCATCTCGGTCTCCCGCCGCACGAACCGACTCCGCACGCCCCACGACTGCAGCGGCCCGGCCAACCGGAACGCGACCACGCTCATGACTGCTCTCCGAGCCGCGTTTCAACCAGCTCACCGAGTTGGGTCACCATTTCGTCCAACGGCACGTTCGCCCCCAGCTCGTCGAGGCTGTCCGTGTCCGTCCCGACTCGGGTGACCCAGCTGCTGATCGGCTTCTCGCCGTAGGCCCGCTCGATTTCCTGGGCCTCGTTGCACAGCTCTTCCGCTGCCCGCTTGACCCGCCCCTTCCGCTCCAACTCCCGGATCGGCTTCTCGAACGCCCCCACGAGGTTGATGGGCTGGCTCTCCCGAACCACCACCACCACCGCCTCCGGCAGGGTGCGGTGGGCGAAGCTGTTCTGCTTCCCGGAAGGCATCGAGCGCACGAACGCCTGGAGGAACGCCTCCACCGCTCTGCGGGTGGCGAGCGCGTCACCGAGGTTGTCGGCCAGCCGGTTCACATCGACCGCGGCGTAGCGGTAGAGCGTGGCGGAGTTGAACTCGACGGTGCCGATCATCCCCGCACCGGTCTCGTCGTCGTCGAGGCGATCGTCCACCGCGGTGTAGTAGTCGAATTCGGTTTCCACCGAGTGCACGCTGATCGCGTGCGCCACCTGGGCTGCGGCGTCGACGTTGATGTCGGTTTGGTCGGCGACCAT
The DNA here is from genome assembly GCF_000497205.1 of Saccharopolyspora rectivirgula DSM 43747. GTDB lineage: Bacteria > Actinomycetota > Actinomycetes > Mycobacteriales > Pseudonocardiaceae > Saccharopolyspora > Saccharopolyspora rectivirgula. Next base: position 6,685 of record NZ_AYJW01000022.1, on the reverse strand, counting down.
GCGACCGAACAGCGCGATGTCGACGGAGTGGTCGCGGTTGGCCAGATCTTTGACCTTGGCTGCCCTGAGCGCTTTCTTCACATCGTCAGCGCCCGCAGCCCCGATCGCTGCACTCGCGAGGTTCTGGATCTGCCGGCGGCTGAGGAAGAGCAGGTATTTGGATTGAAGGGTCGCGTCCTCCTTCTCCTCCTGAGATTCGTCCTTCTTCGGTTTCTCCAGCTTGATGCCAATAGTCTCGAACGTCGAAGAAGCCAGTTCCGATGCTCGCTCCTCGAGCTCCGGAGCTTGGTCAACGATCTCTTCGGCCAACAAGTCGACAACGCGCTTGGTGCGCGTGCCGAGCTCGGATTCATCCAAGTAGGACTTGAAAGCTTCTCGAGCAGCGCGCTTCCACGCTTGGCTGGAGACCCGCGAGCGACGCACCCCACCGTAGATCGCCGTTTTCGGGCTGCCCGTGTCGTCCCGGTTGAGGTTGCTGGGCGGGACGGTTTGCAGGATGTGGATGTCGATCAGGGTGCGGTTCTCGTCCTTACTCATTGGTGATACCTCCGGCGGGGTTGTTGTCGTCGTCTTTTTCCGTGCGGTAGAAGTCGCGCCCCCAGGCCAACCGCACGCTCGCAGCTCGAGCAGGCTTCAACAGATCCCTGAGATCGAAGGCCAGTCGCACGTAGTCGAGGCTTTGCTGTGCTGCGCGGAACTGGGAAACCAGGCCTCTCATGTGGACCAGCACTTCGTCGATGGTTTCGGCGGTGGAGACGGCTGTGAACCTGCGGGTCACGGCCGCCTCGCTCCAGGTCGACCGCAGACGCTGCACGGCCTTGCCGAAGGACACTCCGCGCTCGTGCGCCCCGGTGGTGAGCGACTGCTGGTGCAGCGCGTACAGCGTGAACGCCGCGTAGGCGGCTTGTTCTTCTCGGGACGGCCAGTGGGGATTTCCGCCCAGTTCGTCAGGAACCGCTTTTACGGTGAGTTCCCAAGCTTTGGGGCTGCTTCCCACCGGCTTGCCCAGCCCGCGGCGCAGTTGGGCGAGTGTTGCTTTCGCCGACGGCTCGCCTTGCAAATATTCGTCCTGCAGCCTGGTGAACCGCTGTTCTAGAGCCTTTGCGAACTTCGTGTTGGCGTCCTCGGCTGTTTTCGACGCGGTGTTCGCCGAGTTCATACCGCTGCCTCCTGTGCTGTGCTCTCCGAGCTGGGGTGGGCGAGGGGAAGTGCTTTCCTGAGAGCGGCCCTGAACCACAGGTTCGCCAGCGCGACGTTGATGACCTGTTCCTCTGTGGCTCGCTCTCTCTTCTTGCCGTCAGTCTGCTTCTTGATGGTTCGCCCGCTCCACGCCGCCGGCGGTGCGGCTTCGACCAGTTCGCCAGCAATTGCGTAGGCGGCGGATTTGACGGTCTGCTGCCACTCGGCACGAGCACCGAGGAGGTCGCGGTCGGGGCCGAACTCGGCCAACCAGTCCCGGTAGGGCGCCTCGAGGGCGGCGTAGAGCTGTTCTCGTGCACGGTCCCCTGCACCGGATCTGGGCTCGGCTCCCCCAGCTTGTGCGAGGTTTTCAGCGAGGCTCCAGATCGCTGTCCCCGCTTTTTCGGCGTCGGACACCGCTTCTTTGGCCGCTTGCCCCGCGGCAGGCCGGTCTTGCCGCAGCAGCACCACCGACAGGGGTAGGACGTCGTCGATGATTTCGCTGTAGGTGGCGCTTTGCGCGCCGTACTCCACGCCGAGCACCCGGACGCGGGGAACGTAGTCTTCCGGCAGGTGTTCCTCGGATGCCAGATCGCCGATCCACTGCAGCACACCAGGTGCCAGATGCTCGGGTTTGCCCCTGCTGATCCTGCGTCCGTAGATCGAGGGGAGCATGGCGGGAAGCCCCCGCCACACCGCTCGGTTCGGGTCGTGCGTCTGCGGCATGTAGACCGTGGTTTTGAGTTTCTTGCTCTGCGGATCGCTGTAGCGCCAGGTGGTGTGCGGGTCGCAATCGTGTTGGTTCCGGGGTTGAATCGGGTCTCCATTGGCCAAGACCACCCCGGTGACCCCGTTCCGGTCACCCACGAGCCGCACGCGGCGGGTCTGCCACGTGTACAGGTCGATGGCTCCGCGGGGTGAACGTTCCCGTCCTTCCGGGCCGTCCGGGTCGCGTTCCCACGGCGGCACATCATCGCGCTCACCGATGCGGACGTAGCTTTCGACGTCGTAGGAGATGAGGTTGAGCAGCAGCGTCTCCCGGAGGTTCCTGCCTTGCGGCAGCACACCACCGATCTGCCCGGACCATCCAGGACCGATCGGATATCCCTTGCCGCGCTTGACCCTCGGGTCCCCCACGGCACCGGATTTGATGCCGGAAGGGTCGAAGGCGTGCACGTGCACGAGCCACCGCGCGGCCTCGGCCGCCTCGATGCACCGCAGGCTGGCGGCTGAGCGCGTGGTGAAGTACGGCTCCCCGTTGGGCACGTCCGCGACGATCTTCTCGAGCCCGGAAACTTCGTCCTTCTCGGTCCGCAGATCCGCGACCTGGAAGAAAGGGGTGTCCGGGTGGAACAGATCGAACCTGGACCGCACGCGTTGGGCGTATTCGCGGATCTGCTCCAGCGGGAGCTCGTCAGCCTCCCACAGCTGTTCCCACTCGTCCTGGTCCTGCGGTCCGTCGATCGCGCGGTGCAGGAAGGCCAGCAGCAGCCGCGTGATCGCGAACGCTTGGGTGGGCACCTCACCCGCGATCGTGCCGAGCTGCTGGGCCTGCTCGAACGCCCCCAGGATCGAAACTTGCCGTTCACGGCCGTCGGGCTCGAGCACGACGATCCACGGCTCGTCGAGAAGATTGAATCCGACCTCAGCTGACATCGCTAATCCATTCGTGCTCGGGGAATGCAGTGCGCTGGAATGCCAGCTCACTGGCATCCGGAAAACCATGGAGGAACTCAGCTGTCACTGCCGAACACTTCCAGACCCGTCTCAGGTGTGTAGCGAATCCGTTGGTCACCGATCTGCCCCCAGCCGTCTTCGTCGACGAGGAGAACCGGCAGGCGGTAGATGAGCGGCGACTGTTCCCACGCTTCTGGCGTGGCCTTCCAGAGCTCTTCTTCCGCATCAGCGTTGCTGAAGTTCGGCGGAAGACGCAGTGAGCACGAGGCCATGACCCGGGCGAGGTCTTCGGAAGGGGTTTCCTCGCGAGGAACCTCGAGCGCTGCGCCTTCCGACAACCAACCGGGGGTGAACCAGCGTCCGGATGCGTCGTGCTGGACGAGTATCGCTTCGAGAGTGGGCACACCGTCGCGCACTTGGCCCTGTCCTTGCGATTCGTCGTCCGCCTCACCCACATTGGCGCGCAGCCACCCCAAAATGGCTTCCCCTGGGTTGGTTGGGTCAGTGATCTGGAACTTGCTGGCCTTGTCCTCGCGTTCCGCGACCTGGGCGCACCAGTGCTTCCAGCTCTCGGTGACCGCTTCCTGCCACTGCGGTGGGCTCACCTCAGCGGCGCCGTAGGCGTCTTGGACGAGCGGGGCGATGTCGTCGGGCAGCGTGATGCTGCTCCCCAGGAGCGGCTGGAGCACAGCAGCTGACCTGAACAGCCAGTACTTGCCGTAGATGTAGCGGGCGGAGTTGTCTTCGAATTCCGGTGGTGTTCGGGAGAAGTCGACCCCGGCCAGGTAGGCGCGTGCGGAACGCAGTTTCGGCGGCCTGTCGTGCTGGTTCTCGCCTCGTTGGTGGCGATGCAACCGGCCCAGGCGTTGCAGTACGAGGTCGATCGGGGCGAGATCGGTCACCAGCAGGTCGAAGTCGACGTCGAGCGATTGCTCGATCACCTGTGAAGCGACCACGATGCGGCGCCCGGGGCGTCGCGCGGCGTGCTTCGGTGGACCGAATTGCTCGAGCAGCCGCTCGTCCTTGCGCATCCGGTCCGCCGCGATGAACCGGGAGTGGGCGATCTCGATCTCGCCGGGGAACTCCTCCTCCAGTCGCCTAGCGGTGTGCAGCACCCGGGAAACGGTGTTGCGCACGACAACGGCACAACCGCCGTCGGACAGCGCGTCGCGCAGGAGAGCGACCAGCTCGTCGAGGTCGTCGTCGACGTCGCCGCCGAGCACGTCGATCGCCACCTCGGTGCGGCGGCCGGAAGGCTCGACCACCTCGGTCTTCACCTGCGGGCCTTCGCTCCACACGAGGACGGGGTAGCCGATGTCGCCCTCGACATCGGCGGCTTCGATGCCGCGATCTGGTTCTTGCACGGCGGTGCTGCGTCCCCGCTGGTACGCCTCCAGCAGGGCGCGGCGTCGATCGGCGGGGAGGGTCGCCGACAGGGCGATGACCGGGACGCCGTACGTGCCCAACCACGTGAGGACTTTGGTCAAGTACGAGTTCATGTAGGCGTCGTAGGCGTGGACCTCGTCCAGGACGACCACCTTGCCCGCCAATCCGAGGTGGCGGAGCATCAGGTGCCGCGATTTCAAGCCAGCGAACAGCAATTGGTCGATCGTGCCGACCGTGAAGTTCGCCAACTGGGACTTCTTCCGCCCCGACAGCCACGAGTGCGCGACGACCGCGTGCGGCACGCGGTCCTGTTCCCCATCGCACTCCGATTGCTCGTCCCGTCCGATTTCGGCCAGCCGCCCCGCGCGCACCAGTCCTTGGAAAAGCCGGTTGAACCGGGCTTTGCCGTGGCTGAGCGTGATCGACCCGCCAACCTCCTGGTCAGTGGATCCCATCGCGTCCAGCCAGTCGACCACGCGGTTGAACATCGCGTCGCTCGTGGCCTGGGTGGGCAGCGCGACCATCACCCCGCCCAAGCCCCACCGGGCCGCCATCATCTCGGCAGCAGCGAGCGCGGCCTCGGTTTTGCCTTCCCCCATGGGGGCTTCGATGATCAACATCCCTGGTTCTGGCGTGGAGCGGGCCACCGCGCAGGCAGCGTGCTGCACCGGCCGCGGTTTCGCCTCGTCCGGGAGGTCGAACCGGGACCGGAACAGTTCGGTCACGTCTTCGCAGGCCTCGGACGGCCGCCAAGGTTTCGGCAGTCGGAGCTGCTCGAACGCGCGCGAACCTCGTTCACTGCTGTTGGAGACTTCCGGGAGCTGGCCGGTCAGGAACGGCATCAGGTCCTCGTTGCTGGCGATCCAGTCGGAGACGATCACCAACCCGGTGACCAGCACTTGGAAACGCGCCGAGAGCGGAACGTCCCGCCACTCGGAAAGCCACCGGTCCGCCCCGGAACGGCGAGCTGTTCGCTCGATCAGTTCGCGCTGGACTTCCTTCCAGCGGCCCTCGCCATACAGGCTCGGGTAGAGCTTCGGCCTCGTGTCAGCTTCGGAGCCAGTGTCAGGCGGTACCCCGTGGTGGCCGCCCAGAACCACGCCCCACGCCCTAGCTGTTCTTCTGCGCCAGCCCTGCTCGACCAGCCATCTGACCAGTAGGTGGTGCCCGGCGAGGGAGTGGTGAACGATTTCCCGGTCGGGAAGATCAGCTTTCCGCAGCGGCATGTACAGGCCCTGGTCCCGCATCAGCTGCGCGAGCCTCTGGTCCTGCACGGCGAAAGCCGGCGTCGCCTTGCCCAGGTCATGCGCGCCAGCCAGGAAGGTCACGGCCGCACGAGCGGCTGCGACGTCACCACCGAACTCGTCGGCGAACAGCTGGACGATCCGGGGAGCTAGCCACTGGTCGAACAACAGCCCTGCGATGTCCGCGGAGTCGTCCATGTGCTGCCACAGCGGCAACCAACTCCCGTCCCGAGCGGTCGACTTCGCCCACACCGAACGGGCCGCTTCGCTCAACTCCAATCTTCTTCCTTACCTCATCGTGCTCGCGAACCATCTGCCCCACCGCGGTGGCATTCCTGTTCGGAGTTGAGCACAGAGCACCGACAAAGAGCTCTCCCCGATCCCCCAGGCACCCCAGATGAAACCGAACCCCCATGGACAACTAGCAGATTCAGCAATCGCGCGATCACGAAAGGTAATCGACCCTGAAGAGTTGATCAAGCGCTTCTCGCACATTGGGCCTCGGAGCAGCAAGACAGACCTACCCCGACCCCTGAACAGACACCCGCATTCAAGGCTATTAGGACTAAAAGGACAAAAACCTCGCCAATTAGGGGGTCTCAATCTGCTCGTGAAGGGAGATATCCCCCGCGACCGTGGGGAGCACGGCGAGTCCAGCCGTCGGTGGCTGACCACCGACGGCTCACCCCCTCCCGCACACGCGGGGAGCACGGTGCGAACTGGGCAGCGTGGGTGGCGGTGCTGGGATCACCCCCGCATACGCGGGGAGCACATCTTGGTTGGATCTGCAGCAGAGGCATACCTTGGATCACCCCCGCATACGCGGGGAGCACCACCTTTACGCCCAGCGGAGCCGGTCAGAAGTCGGATCACCCCCGCATACGCGGGGAGCACCGGTCATCGACGACGGGCGGCTGCTGCGCTGGTGGATCACCCCCGCATACGCGGGGAGCACTGGGGTCGCCCTTGCTGCGCCTTGTCGCCTGCAGGATCACCCCCGCATACGCGGGGAGCACCCGAAGCGGTGCCCGTGGGTGTCGTTGATCGCCGGATCACCCCCGCATACGCGGGGAGCACGTTAAGGGGCAAGAGGCCCCCTCGCTCACCAAAGGATCACCCCCGCATACGCGGGGAGCACTGTGGACCTATATCAACGGGGACCGCGGCTTCCGGATCACCCCCGCATACGCGGGGAGCAC
>NZ_AYJW01000021.1 GCF_000497205.1 Saccharopolyspora rectivirgula DSM 43747 | reverse complement strand
GTGGACGAGGACACCGCCGCGACCAACCTGATGATCCGGGACGCCCGGATGCAGGCGCTGGTGGCCAAGGACTCCCGCTGCAGCACCCGAACCGCCCGCTGGGGCGTTTGCTTGGGCCAGGGCGGGGTGGGGTGGGAGGAGACGAGGCGGGCGATCTCTTCCCGGACGCCGGGCCGGTGACTGGCCACGCCCAGTTCCAGCAGCGTGTTGGCCGCCTCCCGCATCGCCGAGGACATCCCGTGCTCCGCCTCGCCCAGCGGGACGTGCGCCGCCGGGGGAAGCTCCCCCAATGGGAACGCAGTCCACTGCAGGATTCCTTCGGCGATCCGCTGCGGAACGATCCCCAAGCCGGCGTCGGGCAGCACGGTCGCTTCACCGCTGCGCATCGCTTGCTTGGCGAAGTCGGTGGCGCCGTCGAGGCCGCGCACGTCCCCGGGGACGGGCAGGACCAGGTCGGCGGTCGCCGCACCTGCCTTGCGCAACGCGGCCAGCAGGGCTCCGGTGGAAGCCGGGGTTTCTCGGGGGCCTGGCAATTCCAGCCGCGTGGAGAGTTCGTCGGTCGCGGCGCGCACCTGCTGCTGTTCGGCCCACGGTTGCAAAGCATCGAGCACGTCGTCCGATGCCGCTGCACCGTGCAGCCACGCGGATGTCCAGACCGCCATCGTTGCGCTTGGGCAAGGCACGTTCCCCAAGGGTAGGGGTGGGCGGTGGGCCTGGGCAGCGGGGGCGGGCGAAGTGTGATCCGCTGCGGTAGCAGCGCCGGTGGTTGGGCAGGTCCGTCTTGGGGAATGCAGGGATATCACGCCTTGATCACGTGCTTAAACGTGAATACCCGTATCTGCCAGGATGTGTTCATGACTCCCGTGCTGTGGTTGATCGTCGGGGTTGCCCTGATCGGTGCTGAAGTGCTCTCCGGCGAATTCGTTCTGGTGATGCTCGGGACGGCCGCGTTGGCTGCGGCCGGAACTGCGGCCCTGGGGGCCCCGCTGGTGGTGGACGTGGTCGTCTTCGCCGTGCTGGCCCTCGGGTTGTTGTTCGTCGCTCGCCCTGCGCTCAAGCGCCGGTTGCACACCGGCCGGGAGTTGAAGACCAATGTGCACGCGCTGATCGGCAAGAAAGCGGTCGTTGAATCTACGGTGGACGCCCATGGCGGGCAGGTCCGCATCGACGGGGAGTTGTGGTCGGCGCGTGCTCTGGACGAGTCCCAGGTGATGGAAGCTGGGCAGACTGTGACCGTGATGGAAATTTCCGGGGCAACCGCAGTGGTGTGGGCGGGCCCGTGAGGAGGCGATTGTGGGGGTAGGGGAGATTATCGCACTAGCGGTCGTCGTGTTGCTGGTGATCATCGTTGCGGTCAAGACCGTGCTGGTGGTTCCCCAGTCGCAGGCCGCGGTGATCGAACGGTTGGGCAAGTTCCGCAACGTCGCCGAGCCCGGGTTGAACTTCTTGGTGCCGTTCCTGGATCGGATCCGCGCTCGGATCGACCTCCGCGAGCAGGTGGTGTCGTTCCCGCCGCAGCCGGTGATCACCCAGGACAACCTCACGGTGTCGATCGACACCGTGGTGTACTTCCAGGTGACGGATCCGCGGTCGGCGGTTTACGAGATTTCCAACTACATCGTTGGTGTGGAGCAGTTGACCACGACCACGCTGCGGAACGTGGTCGGTGGCATGAGCTTGGAGGAGACGCTCACCTCCCGCGACGTGATCAACAACCAGCTGCGCGGAGTGCTGGACCAGGAGACCGGGCGGTGGGGCATCCGGGTTGCCCGGGTGGAGCTGAAGGCGATCGATCCACCGCCGTCCATCCAGGACTCGATGGAGAAGCAGATGCGCGCTGACCGGGAGAAGCGCGCGATGATCCTCACCGCAGAGGGTGAGCGGGAGTCGGCGATCAAGACCGCTGAGGGCCAGAAGCAGGCCGCGATCCTGGCAGCTGAGGGTCAGAAGCAGGCCGCGATCCTGGCAGCTGAGGCGGAACGCCAGTCCAGCATTCTGCGGGCGCAGGGTGAGCGGGCTGGCCGCTACCTGCGGGCGCAGGGTGAGGCGAAGGCGATCGAGAAGCTGTTCGCCGCGGTCAAGCGCAGCAAGCCGACTCCGGAGCTGCTGGCTTACCAGTACTTGCAGACGCTGCCCGAGATGGCCAAGGGCGATGCGAACAAGGTCTGGGTGGTGCCGAGCGACCTGAACAAGGCCTTGGAGGGCTTTGCCCGGAGCCTCGGTGTCAAGGGCGAGGACGGGGTGTTCCGCTACGAACCGCCCCAGGAGGAGCCGCCGGCGGTGAAGCCGGAGGACGAGGAGGAGTCGATCAAGGATTGGTTCGACACCTCGACGACTCCCGAGGTGGCCGAGGCGGTCAAGGCCGCCGAGGCGGTGGCGCAGAAGGAGGTGCCCGGTCCGGGCACGATCGGTGGCACGGGAGCGTTGCGCTCTCCGGCGGCGCCGGGGCAGTTGCCGCAGTCCGGGGGTGAGCGAGGGGAGCCCCAGCAGGGCTGAGCTCGCTTGAGCGATCGGGTGCCCGGTGGTCTGCGTGGCCGCCGGGCACTTGTGCTGTCCGAGCGGGGGACGACAGGGCGTCGGCGGCCGCGACCACCAAATATATTTATTACTACTATTGTTTCAGTGCTGACTGAAATTAATCCTGGTCAAGTCGTCGCCTCCCGTCCACGGTCAAACAAGGCCCGGAGGCTCCAAGTAGGGGCCGCCGGACACGCCGAGGGCGCGCACGGTGCCCAGCAGGTGCTGGCGGAGCAGTTCTTTGGCCTGCTGCGCGTCGCCGCGTTGCAGGGCTTGGGCGATGTTGGCGTGTTGGCTGCTGATGCGGGTGCGCGCGGTGTGGGTGCGGGCGGTCGCGGTGATCCGCATTTGCCGGTCTCGTAGTGCGTTGTAGAGGTCGGTGACGACCGGGTTGCCGGCTGCGGCGACCAGGCGGGCGTGGAAGTCGCGGTCGGCTTCGTGCATTTCCGCGTCGGTGAGGTCGCCGCTGTCGCAGGCCGGGTGGGTGCTGAGTTCGTCGCCGACGGCGGTGACGGCCTCGGTGTCTTGCAGGGCGAGCTTGTCGAGGGCGAAGGTTTCCAGGGCCAGGCGGGCTTCCACGACGGCGCGGGCTTCGGTGGCGGTGACCGGGACGACGAGAGCGCCGCGCTTGGGGTAGAGCCGCAGGAAGCCTTCGGTTTGCAAGCGGAGGAAGGCTTCCCGGACCGGAGTGCGGGACATCTGCAGGGTGGTGGCTATTTCTCCCTCGGAGAGCAGTTCGCCGTCCGGGAAGGTGCCGTCCAGCAGGCACGCTTTGACGTACTGGTAGGCGCGGTCGGCTGCTGGGACGGTGTTGTTGCCGTTGGCCCGGGAGCGTTCGGAGTTGGTTGCTGTTGTGTTCGGCACGGGGCCATCGTACTTCCAGACTTCTTGTATCTAAGCTGTATATCAGAATTTCGAGAGAGGAGTCTGGTGTCCGAGACGATTGCGTCCCCTCAGGCCGACGTCGCGCAGCGCGCTCATCGCCCGGGGCGACTGGCGTGGTTGGTGTGGATAGTCGGCGCGCTCTGCTACTTCGTCGCGATGTTCCACCGGGCGAGCCTGGGGGTGGCGGCGCCGCAGGCGCTGGAACGGTTTTCCGCGGGGCCGGCGTTGCTGGCCTCGTTCTCCGCTCTGCAGCTCGGGGTCTACCTGGCGCTGCAGGTGCCGTCCGGCCTCATGGCCGACCGTCTCGGCCCGCGCAAGGTGATCACCGGGGGCATGGTGGCGTTGGCCGTGGGATCGGCGGTGTTCGCGGTGAGCGGTTCGGTGATCGGCGGTTTCGCCGGCCGGCTGCTGATCGGGGTCGGTGACGCCTTCATGTTCACCAACGTGTTGCGGCTGGCCGCTTACTGGTTCCCGCCGGCCAAGTACGGCAAGGTGGCTGCGCTGACCGGTCTGGCCGGTGGGCTCGGGCAGGTGATCTCGACGCTGCCGCTGGGGTTGTCGCTGGAGGGCCTGGGCTGGGTTCCGACGTTCCTGGGTGCGGCGCTGATCACCGGGGCCGGTGCCGTGGTGGCCGCCGTGGTGATCAGGGACCGGCCGCAGGAGTCGGTCGTCGAGCCCCAGGCCGCGTCGGTGCCCGGGGAGAAGATCGGGCATGCGTTGCGCGCGGTGGTGGCCGAACGGGGCACGAAGCACTCGTTCTGGGTGCACTTCGTGCTGATGGCCCAGTTCGTCGCGATCACCACGTTGTGGGGTGCGCCGTGGTTGACGCAAGCGCAGGGGCGCAGTGAGACCCAGGCCGGGTCGCTGTTGATGTTCTCGGTGATCGCTTTCATCGTGAGCACGCTGCTGGTGGGGCAGTTCGTGGCCGGTCGGCGGCTGCGGCGGGAGCGCTTTTCGCTGTGGTTGTCGGTTTCGGTGGCCGTGGCGTGGGCATTGCTGGTGCTGTGGCCCGGTGTGCTGCCGAACGCGGTGTTGGTGGTGGCGCTGCTGGTGATCGGTGTTGGCGGTGGTGCTGCGATGTTGGCGTTCGACGGTGCGCGGGAGGCCAATGCGGCGCACCGGTCGGGAGCGGCGTCCGGTGTGGTGAACATGGGTGGTTTCACCGCTGCGGTGCTGATTCAGTTGTCGGTGGGGTCGGTGCTGCAGATGTTGTCGTCGTTGCCCGATCTGGTGGCGTACCGGTGGGCTTTCGTGCCGGTGCTGGTGCTTGTGGTGGTGGGCACGCTGGCGCAGGCGTGGTATCGGCAGCGCCGGGCGTTGGTTCGGCCGGAGGTCGGTTAGCGGGTCAAGTGTCCGGCCGTCGGTGGCGATGGAGGATGTGTGACCACGGCGCTGGAATTGCACAACGTTGTCGGTGGGAAGCGGGTTGCTGCCGAGAGCGGTGAGCGGCTTTCGGTGGTGGATCCGAGCACCGGCGAGGTGTACGGCAGCTCTCCGTTGACGCGGTGGACGGATGTGGACGCGGTGATGGGGGTTGCTGCCGAGGCGTTCGCGTCGTGGTCGCAGTCCACTCCGCGGCAGCGGCAGCGCGCGTTGTTGGGGATCGCGGATGCGGTGGAGCAGCACGCCGCGGATTTGGTCTTCGCCGAGTGCCGGAACACGGGCAAGCCGTTTCGGGTGGTGGAGCAGGAGGAGCTTCCGGCGGCGGTTGATCTGTTGCGCTTTTACGCGGGTTCGGCGCGGGTGCAGGCGGAGTCGGCGGCGGGTGAGTACGCGGCGGGGATGACGTCGTTCGCTCGGCGGGAGCCGATCGGGGTGTGCGCGCAGGTGGTTTCGTGGACGCACCCGTTGTTGTTGGCGGTGGCGAATTTCGCGCCTGCGGTGGCGGCGGGGAATTCGGTGGTGCTCAAGCCGGCGGAGACGACTCCGGTCAGCGGGGTGCTGTTGGGGGAGATCGCTGGGGAGTTCTTGCCGCCGGGGGTGCTGAACGTGGTGTGCGGGGATCGGGACAGTGGCCGGGCGATGGTGGCGCACGGGGTTCCGGGGATGGTTTCGATCACCGGCACGGTGTTGTCGGGGATGGAGGTGGCGGGGTCGGCGGCGGCTGATTTGAAGCGGGTGCACTTGCAGTTGGGGGGCAAGGCGCCTGCGGTGGTGTTCGCGGATGCTGATGTGCCGCGGGCGGCGGAGGAGATCGCTGCGGCGGCGTTCGGGGATGCGGGGCAGAGTTGTGCGGCGGTGAGCCGGGTGTTGGTGGAGCGCTCGGTTTACGAGGAGTTGGTGGCGGCGTTGGGGGAGTGGGCCGGGGTGTTGCGGCCGGGGCCGCCGCAGGATCCTGATGCCGCGTTCGGGCCGTTGAACAGTCAGGGCCAGTTGGATGTGGTGCAGACGCAGTTGGCCCGGTTGGGTGAGCACGCTCGGGTGGTGGCTGGTGGTCGTCGGGTGGGGGAGCGGGGGTTCTTCCACGAGGCGACGGTGGTGGTGGGGGTGCACCAGGAGGATGAGCTGGTGCAGAACGAGGTGTTGGGGCCGGTGGTGGTGGTGCAGCCGTTCGCTGGTGAGCGGGAGGCTGTGGAGTTGGCCAATGGGGTGCGGTACGGGTTGGTGGCGAGCGTGTGGACGCGGGATCACGATCGGGCGATGCGGGTGTCACGTGCGTTGCAGGCCGGCACGGTGTGGGTGAACGCGCATCGCCGGTTCGTGTCGGAGATGCCGCACAGCGGGTTCAAGCATTCGGCTTCCGGGCGGGATTACGGCTGGTGGGGGTTGGCCGAGTACAGCCGGGTCAAGCATGTGATGTCGGCTTGGGGTTGAGCTGGGGGCGTTGCCAGGGTTGGGCCTTTTCCAGGGCGCGGGCGGCTTGGAGGACGCGGGCGTCGCTGTGGCGGGGGCCGATGATCTGCAGCCCGATGGGGAGCCCGTCTTGGGTGGTGCCGCAGGGGATGCTGGCGGCGGGTTGTTGGGTCATGTTGAAGGGGTAGGTGAGGGGGGTCCAGCTGGTCCAGCGGGGGCTGGGTGAGCCGGGTGGGACTTCGTGCCCTGCTTGGAAGGCCGGGATGGGCACGGTGGGGGTGAGCAGGAGGTCCCATTTCTGGTGGAAGGCGCCCATGCGTTGGCCGAGTTTCATGCGGGTGTTGGTGGCTTCGAGGTAGTCCTGGGCGCTGTAGGTGAGTCCTTGTTGGCGGATGTGCTGCAGTCCTGGGTCGAGTTGCTGGATTTGTTCTGGGGTGAGGTGTTGGCAGGATTTGGCGGCTCCGGAGAACCAGAGGATGTGGAAGTCTTCGACGGGGTCGTCCAGGTGCAGGTCGGGTTGTTCGACGGTGGCGCCGAGTTGTTCGAGGGTGTGGGCGGCGCGGGTGACGGCGTGGGCGATGTCGGGGTGGGTGGTGGCGTAGCCGAGGTCGAGGCTGAGGGCGATGCGCATGCCGCGGACGCCGTTTTCGAGGGTGTCCAGGTGGGGGTGCGTGGGTGGGGGTAGGGCGGACCAGTCGCGGTGGTCGGGTTCGGAGAGGACGTCGAGCAGGAGTGCGGTTTCGGTGACCGTGGTGGTCATGGGGCCGGCGTGGGCGAGGGTGCCGTAGGGGCTGGCCGGGTAGTGGGGGATGCGCCCGTAGGTGGGTTTGATGGTGGTGATTCCGCAGAAGGCTGCGGGGATGCGGACTGATCCGCCGCCGTCGGTGCCGATGGCGAGGGGGGCCATGCCGAGGGCGACGGCGGCTGCGGCGCCGCCGCTGGAGCCGCCTGCGGTGCGGGTGGGGTCCCAGGGGTTGCGGGTGATTCCGGTCAGTGGGCTGTCGGTGACGCCTTTCCAGGCGAGTTCGGGGGTGGTGGTTTTGCCGATGAGGATGGCGTTGTGCTCGCGCAGTCGGGCTACGGCGGGGGCGTCTTCGGTCCAGGGTTGGTCGGGGTTGATGGTGCGGGAGCCGCGCAGGGTGGGCCAGCCGCGGGTGAGGAAGATGTCTTTGATGGAGACGGGGATGCCGTCGAGTTTTCCGGCTGGTTGTTTGCGGTGCCAGCGTTTTTCGGATTGGCGGGCTTGGGCGAGGGCGCGTTCGGCGTCGACGAGGCAGTAGGCGTTGACGGTTGGGTTGAGCTGGTCGATGCGGTCCAGGGCGGCTTGGGTGGCTTCGACGGGGGAGAGTTCGCCGGCGGCGTAGGCGGTGAGCAGCTCGGTGGTGGTGAGGTCGGCTGCGGTGCGCTGGGTGGGTTTGGTTTGGGTCATCAGGGCTCCGTTTCGCTGACGTAGCCGAGTTTTTTGTTGACGACGTTGCGGAGCTTGCTGCCTTGGGTGTAGGCGCGCAGGTTGGTCAGGAACAGGTCGACGAGGGCGTCGGTCCAGTCGGTGGTGTCGCCTGCCATGTGGGGGGAGATGAGGACGTTGGGCATGTCCCACAGCGGGGAGTCCTCGGGCAGGGGTTCGGTGTGGAAGACGTCGAGGGCGGCGCCGGCGATGCGGCCGTGTTGCAGGGCGGTGGTGAGGGCTGGTTCGTCGATGAGTTCGCCGCGGCCGATGTTGATGATGCGGGCGGTGGGTTTGCAGTTGGCGAGGACGGTGTCGTCGACGAGGTTCCTGGTTTGGTCGGTCAGGGGTGCGGCGAGGACGAGGTAGTCGTAGTTGCCGGCGTGGTGGGCCAGGTCGGTTGAGCGGTGCACGTGGCCGAAGTCGGGGTCGTGGCGGGCGGTGCGGCCGGCGGCGTTGACGGTGAGTCCGGCTGCGGTGAGTTGGCGGGCGATGGCTCGGCCGATGGGGCCGGTGCCGATGATGAGCGCGGTTTTGCCGTGGATTTGTTCGGTTTCGCGGTGTTTCCAGTGTTTGCGGTCTTGCAGGCGGATGCTGGTGTGGAGGTCTTTGGCGAAGGTGAGGATCAGGCCGAGGACGTATTCGGCGATGGGTTGGTCGAAGACGCCGCGGGAGTTGGTGAGGGTGATGTCGGAGTTGACGAGTTCGGGGGTGAGCAGGTGGTCGACTCCGGCGCTGGCGGCGTGGATCCAGCGCAGGTGGGTGGCGTGGGGCCAGGCGTTGGTGAGGGCGTCGGTGCGGAAGTCCCAGGCGTAGAGGATTTCGGCGCCGGGCAGGGTGTGGGGGAGTTGTTCGGGGGTGCTGATGTGCAGGTCGGCGTGGTGTTGGATGCGTTGGAGGGCTGCGGGTGGGTGTCCGGTGTGGAGGGCGACGACCTTGGGGTTGGGCTGGACCATGGCCTGACCTTAAGTAGGGGTGGGGTGGTGTGCAGGGGATTGACACGCTAAGAACGCATCGTAGGATTGTCAACAATCCTCGGATAGCCTCGTTGTGAGGGTAATTCCGTTTGGTTTCGGCGGCATCGGCGAGCCGGACGGTTTCCGGAGGTTCCTGTTTCCCCCGCCCCTTCGTGAGAACGGAATCGGCGATGTCCAAGCGCATGCTGATTACGCTGGAAAAGCGCGGTGTTTCGTGCGTGGCGGAGCTGCTGGAGAAGGACGCTCCGCGAACGTGTGAAGCGGTGTGGCAGGCGTTGCCGCTGTCCGGGCCGGCGCATCATGCCAAGTACGCGCGCAACGAGGTCTACACGATGGTCCCCCGGTTCGCCGATGCCGAGCCGGGCCTGGAGAACCCGACGGTGACCCCGATTCCGGGGGATGTCGTGTACTTCTCCTTCGACGGCGGGATGTTGGACCGTTCGTTCAAGGAGGAGAAGAACATCCACCACCTGCCGGGGGTCGTCGATCTGGCCGTTTTCTACGGCCGGAACAACTTGCTGATCAACGGTGATGTCGGCTGGGTCCCGGGCAGCGTGTACGCCGCGATCGTGTCGGGGCTGGAGGAGATGGCCGAGGCCTGCCACGACGTGTGGCGGTCCGGCAGTGTCGGGGAGCGGCTGCGCTACGAGCGTTGCGAGGACTAGGGGGTGGTGCGGGTGCCCCTGGAGGTTTCGGGTCCCCGGGCGCAGCGCGGCGTGGGGGTGATCGTCCCGTACGACACCGCGTTGGATCGGGAGTTGTGGCGGTGGACGCCGGAGGACGTGTCGCTGTTGATCACGCGGACGCCGTTCGTTCCGGTGCCGGTGACGATGGAGCAGGCCAACCGGGTCAGTGAGGAGGCCGCGGTCTACAACGCGACGCGCGACCTGTTGACTCCGCAACCGGAGGTGGTGGCGTACGCGTGCACCTCGGGCAGTTTCGTGCGGGGTGCGCAGGGTGAGCGCGAGCTCGTTGACGTGATGTTGCAGGCGGGGGCGCCGACGGCGGTGACCACGTCGGGCGCGTTGGTGGAGGCGGTCCGGGAGTTGGGTGTTGGGCGGATCGCGGTGGCCTCGCCGTACGTGGAGAGCGTGACCGAGCGGTTGCGGTTGTTCCTGGCCGAGCACGGCATCGAGGTGGTCGCCAGTGTGGGGCTGGGGTTGTTGGAGCAGATCTGGCGAGTGCCGTATTCGCAGGTGGTCGAGATCGTGCGGGCGGTGGATCGCCCGGAGGCCGATGCGGTGTTCGTCACCTGCACGAACGTGGCCACCTACGACATCATCGGCCCGTTGGAGCGGTTGTTGGGCAAGCCCGTGTTGACGGCCAATCAGGTCACGATGTGGGCTGCGCTGCGCCGGATGGGGGTGTCCGCGGTGGCCGGGGAGCAGTGGCTGCTGCGGAGTTTCGGCATTTCGGCGGCATGACGATCGGATCACGGAAACATTGGCTTCACCCGCCCAGCCGGTATTATTGTCAACAATCGACCGTTTGTCGGTGTTGGTGGCCGGCCGGGTCGGGGGAGTCAGGATGACGGACGGAGTTTTCCGGTGACAACACCTACCGCGGGAATCCTCTACCCCGGCTTCAGCGCCGAGGACGACTACGCCGTGGCCGAGCAGCATCTCGGTGTGCGGCTTCCGGTGGTGCACACGCAGATGCCGGAGGACGCCCACCGGGTGGATGCGCTGCTGGAGATCGGTGCTGCCCCGGTGTTGGCCGACGGGGCCCGCCGGGTGCGGGGCCGCGGGGTGCGCTCGGTGTTGTGGGCGTGCACCAGCGGCAGTTTCGTCTTCGGTTGGGACGGTGCTCGCCAGCAGGTGGCCGAGCTGCAGCAGGTGGCCGGAGTGCCGGCGTCGAGCACGTCGTTCGCGTTCGTGCGGGCCGCGGCCGCGTTGGGGTTGCGGCGGGTGGCGGTGGCCGCCACCTACCCGGCCGATGTTGCTTCGCGGTTCGTGCAGTTCCTGCAGGCCGGTGGGCAGCAGGTGGTGCACTGGTCGGGTCGGGGCATCATCACCGCGGCCGAGGTGGGCACGTTGGGCCGGAACGAGGTGGTGGAGTTCGCCGCGGCCAACGACGACGCTCTGGCCGATGCCGTGCTGCTGCCGGACACCGCTTTGCACACGTTGGCGTGGTTGGAGGATCTCGAGGCCCGGCTCGGCAAGCCGGTGCTGACCGCGAACCAGGTCACCGTGTGGGAGGGGTTGCGGCTGGCCGGTTGGGAGTGCGGTAGTGAGAAGTTGGGGACGCTGTTCCGGTGCGCGGGTGTCGGGCAGCGTGCTCCTTGCCCATAGTTTTCGAGGAGTGATCAGGTGTGCTCGGGCTTGACGAGCAGAACCAGCAGCCGGGAGAACTGGAACCGGTTCAGCGCCGGTCCACGGCTGCGATCGTGGCCGACCAGTTACGGTCGGCGATCGTCTACGGGTCGTTGCCCCCGGGCAGTCAGCTCGGGGAGGCGGAGCTGGCCTCCCGGCTGGGGGTGAGCCGAGGGCCGCTGCGGGAGGCGATGCAGCGGCTGGTGGCCGAGGGGCTGTTGCGCAGCGAGCCGCACCGCGGGTTGTTCGTGGTGGAGCTGGGCCCGGAGGACGTCAAGGACTTGTACCTGGCGCGGCTGGCGGTGGAGCGGGCTGCGTGCGAGCAGATCGTGCGCCGCCACCGGGTGGAGGCGGTGGCGGAGTTGACCGCCGCGCACAGCCGGATGGTGTCGGCGGCCGGCAAGGGTGATTCGGTGGAGCTGGCCGATGCCGATCAGGAGTTCCACGAGACGCTGGTGCGGGTCAGCGGCAGTGCTCGCCTGCAGCGGATGGCGCAGACGCTGTTCGTGGAGACGCGGATGTGCTTGACGGCGCTGCAGGACAAGTACCAGGCGGATGTGCAGGCGCTGTTGGACGAGCACAAGGGGCTGGTGGACGCGATCGAGACCGGGGACGAGCAGTTGGTGATCCGCCGACTGGAAGAGCACATGCGGGACGCGTTGCACCGGTTGAACGTGGTGATGGCGGGCGACTAGCCGCCGGGCCTGTGCGCGGGGAACACCAGCCCCCGCGCACAGGCGCAGCTGTTGGTCACAGGCCGCCGATGGCGACGTATTTGGTTTCGAGGAATTCGTCGATGCCGACCTTGCCGCCTTCGCGGCCGAGGCCGGAGTGCTTGACCCCGCCGAAGGGGGCGGCTGGGTTGGACACCAGGCCTTGGTTGAGGCCGACCATGCCGGTCTGCAGGGCTTCGGTGACTCGCAGGGCTCGCTGCAGATCTCGGGTGTAGAGGTAGCTGACCAGGCCGTATTCGGTGTCGTTGGCTTGGTCGATGACCGCTTGTTCGTCGGTGAACGGGGTGATGGCGGCGACGGGGCCGAAGATCTCCTCGCAGCTGAGGCGGGCTTCCACTGGCACATTGGTGAGCACGGTGGGCCGGTAGAAGTAGCCGGGCCCGTCGTGGCGGGTGCCGCCGGTGAGGACTTCGGCTCCGCGGCTGACCGCGTCGCTGACCAGTTCGTCGACCTTGTTCAGCTGGTTCTGGTCGATGAGGGGGCCGACGTCGACGTTGTCGCTGACGCCGCGGCCGATGCGGAGTTCGGCCATGCGGTCGGCGATGCGGCGGGCGAATTCGTCGGCGAGGTCGGCGTGGACGTAGAAGCGGTTGGCGGCGGTGCAGGCTTCCCCGGTGTTGCGCATCTTGGCCAGCATCGCTCCGTCGACGGCGGCGTCGAGGTCGGCGTCGTCGAAGACGATGAACGGGGCGTTGCCGCCGAGTTCGAGGGAGACCTTCAGCACCTGTTGGGCGGATTGCTCGATGAGTGCGCGGCCCACGGCGGTGGATCCGGTGAAGGACAGCTTGCGCACGCGCGGGTCGCGGATCATCGGTTCGCTCACCGCGCTGGCCGAGGTGGTGGTGATCACGTTGAGCACCCCGTCGGGGAGGCCGGCTTCGATGAGGATGTCGGCCAGCGCCAGCATGGACAGCGGGGTTTGGTGGGCGGGTTTGATCACCGCGGTGCAGCCGGCGGCGATGGCGGGGCCGATCTTGCGGGTGCCCATGGCCATCGGGAAGTTCCAGGGGGTGATCAGCACGGCGGGGCCGACGGGTTGGCGCATGACCAGGAAGCGGCCGCTGCCGTTGGGGGCCACCGAGTAGTCGCCGCTGATGCGGACGGCTTCTTCGGAGAACCACCGGAAGAATTCGGCCGCGTAGGTGATTTCGGCGCGGGATTCGGCGAGGGGTTTGCCCATTTCCATGGTCATCAGCAGGGCGAGGTCTTCGTGCCGCTGGGTGATCAGTTCGAAGGCGCGGCGCAGGATCTCGCCGCGTTCTCGCGGGGGGTGCTGCGCCCATTGCGGTTGGGCTTGGCTGGCGGCGGTGACGGCGTCCAGGGCGTCGTCGGGGGTGGCGTCGGCGACCGAGCACAGCGGGGTGGCGGTGGCGGGGTCTTCCACCTGGTAGGTGCGTTCTCCGGTGGCCGGGCGCCACTTGCCTCCGATGAGCAGTTGGGTGGGCACGGCTTGCAGGACTGCGCTCTCGCGGGGGTGGGAGGTTTGCTGGTGGGTCATCGCGGTGCCTTTCGTCGTGGTGCTGGACACGGGACTGCGGGGATGGTTGCATGTAAAGCCTGATTGTCGACAATCCTACATTTCGAAGATTCTTCGTCTCTTGGAGTTGAGTCATGGCCGAGCTGTCGCCGGTGCTCAAACAAGCCACGCCCGTCTTGGCCGTCCGCGGCGAAGGGGTCTACCTCTACGACGAGCACGACCGCGCCTACCTGGACTTCACCGCCGGCATCGGGGTGACCAGCACCGGGCACTGCCACCCGCGCGTGGTGGAAGCCGCCCAGCGCCAGGTGAGTACCCTGATCCACGCCCAGTACACGACCGTGATGCACCGGCCGCTGCTGGAGCTGACCGAACGGCTGGGCACCGTGCTGCCCGCCGGGCTCGACCGGCTGTTCTACGTCAACTCCGGAAGCGAAGCCGTCGAAGCCGCCGTGCGCCTGGCCCGCCAGGCCACCGGGCGGCAGAACATCATCGCCTTCCACGGTGGTTTCCACGGGCGCACCATGGGTGCCGGTGCGCTGACCAGCTCGGGAACCAAAGTGCGCGCCGGCATCGGCCCGATGATGCCCGGGGTGGTCTTCGCGCCCTTCCCCGAGACCTACCGGCACGGCTGGAGCCAGGAGCAGGCCGTCGCCTTCGCCCTGGCCGAGTTCGACCACCTGCTGGCCACCGTCAGCTCGCCCCGCGACACCGCGGCCGTGATCGTCGAACCGGTCCTCGGCGAAGGCGGCTACATCCCCGCTCCGCCGGAGTTCTTGGAACAGCTGCGCCACCGGGCCGATGAGCACGGTTTCGTGCTCATCGTCGACGAAGTGCAGACCGGTGTGGGGCGCACCGGCACGTTCTGGGGCCACCAGCACGCCACCATCACCCCGGATGTGCTGATCACCGCCAAAGGACTGGCCAGCGGTTTCCCCCTTTCCGCGATCGCGGCCAGCCACGAGTTGATGAGCAAGGCCTGGCCGGGGTCGCAAGGCGGCACCTACGGGGGCAACGCGGTTGCGGCCGCCGCCGCGATCGCCACGCTGCAGGTGGTGGAGGAAGAAGGCCTGGTGGACAACGCCGCCGAGCAAGGCGCGCGGCTCAAAGAAGGACTGCGCAAGATCGCCGCCGACCACCCGGTCATCGGTGACGTGCGGGGCCGGGGGCTGATGCTGGGCAACGAGTTCACCGCCCCCGACGGGAGCCCGGACACCACCACCGCGGTGCGCGCGCAACAAGCCGCCGCCCGCCGGGGTCTGCTGCTGTTGACCTGCGGCCCGCACGGCAACGTGGTGCGGATGATCCCGCCGCTGATCGTCACCGCCGAGCAGATCGACCAGGGGCTGCAGCTGTGGGCCGAGGCCGTGCACGAAGCCGTTGCCGACTGACACGCCCGCGCGCAGGGTGCGTGCGCGGCCACCCCAGGTAACAGGACGGTAGCACTGTTCAACCGGCCGCGGCCGGTCTGCCATGCTTCACGCCTGGAAGACGACGCGTCAGCCGTGCGTGTCGAAGCCGACTAAACGCAGGTGTGAGCTCATGAGCGATTGGTCGGCGGGAGAACCGCCGAGGGCCCGCAGGCCGCACAGTGAAGGCAAGTACGACTACTACCGTGCTGCGCGTGGCTCTGCCCGCCCGGCGAGGGACCGCGGCCAGCCGCCGCCACGGCGGGGCGGCAACCGCCCACCCCAGCCTCCGCCGCCACCTGCGCGCAAACCCAAGCGGTGGGGCCGGCGCATCGGGATCACCCTGCTGGTGCTGGTGCTGGCGTTGGCCGGGCTGGTGGTCTACTTCGACAACAAGCTGCAGCGCATCGAGGCCTTGTCCTTCGACGGCAAAGCAGCTGATTCGGCCGGCACCAACTGGCTGCTGGTCGGCTCCGACAGCCGCGAAGGCCTCACCGAAGAGCAGCGGGAACAGCTGTCCGCGGGCAACGCCGCTGGTCGGCGCACCGACACCATGATGCTGGTGCACATCCCCGCCGGTGGTGGGCAACCGGTCATGGTCAGCCTGCCCCGCGACTCCTACGTGCCGATCCCCGGCCACGGCCGCACCCGGCTCAACCACGCCTACGCCTACGGTGGTCCGCCGCTGCTGGCCCAAACCATCGAGCAGGTCACCGGGGTGCACATCGACCACTACGCCGAAGTCGGCTTCGGCGGCTTCGTGGAACTGGTCGACGCGGTCGGCGGAGTGGACATCTGCCTGGACAAGCCGATCAACGACGACCGGGCCCACGTCCAGCTGCCCGCCGGGTGCCAGGAATTGGACGGGCCGACAGCGCTCGGCTTCGTGCGGGCCCGCTACTCGCTGGAAGGCGGCGACTTCGAGCGGGCGGAGAACCAGCGCAAACTGCTGGGGGCCCTGGTGGACAAGGCCACCAGCCCCGCCACCCTGCTCAACCCGTTCCGGATCTTCCCGATGGCTTCGCAAGCCACCCAGATGGTGCTGGTCGACGATTCCGACCACCTGTGGCACATGCTGCCGCTGATGTGGGCCATGCGGGACATCAGCGCCGGCAACGGGGCCACCATCAGCGTGCCCTTCGCCGGCTTCGGCACCACCGACAGCGGTCAATCGGTGGTGCTGTGGGATCGGGAGAACGCGCTGCGGCTGTTCGACGCCATCGCCAACGACGAACCCATCCCGCAAGACCTGCTCGACTGACCCGAAAGCCCTGCAACGATGCGGGCCGCCCCCGGTGTGGTTTTCCGGGGGCGGCCCGCATCGCCGTGGGAGGGACGGTCTAGGCGGCAGCGAACCTCTTCAACTGCTCGTAGCTGCCGTTGAACACGTCCTGGCAGCCGGGGAACCGGCCGCTGTCGGAGTACTGCCAGAACGTGTGCTGCTGCCAGCGACCCGGCAGCTCGCCGACGAAGTCGTTGTAGCGGGCCACCCACAGCGGGTTGCGCTCGGCCACATCGGCCCCACCGGTGCACGTGTTCCACCACTGGGTGGTGGTGTAGATCACCGGGTAGCGTCCGGTGATCCGGTGGTAGGTGTGGGAGAAGTCCTCGATCCAACCGGTCATCTGCTGCGGGTTCAACCCGTAGCACTGCTCGCCGTACGGGTTGTGCTCGATGTCCAGCACCCCCGGCAGCGTGCGCCCGTCAGCGGACCAGCCGCCCCCGTTGGCGGCGAAGAACTTCGCCTGCTCGGCCCCGGTGGAGCGGTCCGGCAGCGCGAAGTGGTAGGCGCCGCGGATCATCCCCACCTCGTAGGAGCCGTTGTACTGCTGCGCGAAGTGCGAGTTGCGGAAGTCGGTGCCTTCGGTGGCCTTGACGTAGGCGAACCGAGCTCCGGCCTGGTAGGCGGCCTGCCAGTCCACATCGCCCTGGTGGCCGCTGACGTCCATGCCCGCCACCGACTCGGCCGGAACCCCGCGCGGCTGGGCCGGGCCGGACTGGCCGCGCAAGCTGTAGCCCGCCCACGCCCCGTGCGGGTCGTTGGGGTCCAGCGGCGGCGCGTCGTGGTGGGGCTGCGGTGCTGCGGCGTGCGCAGCGGCAGGAGCGGTGACGAGAACACCCGCCAACACCGTCGCCACGATCGCCACCAGCAGTCGCCAGGCCGGCACGCGGTGCAGCGGCGGGCCTTTCTCCCCAGTGCAGTGCATGTGCGATTGACCTCCTCGTCCACACGGCCCGCCAGCGGTTGGCACCGCTTTGCCCCCAGGGTTGTGTCGCTCTCAACGCGGGGCCGGGCGGTCTCGGTCTGCGCGGTGGGAGCCTAACCCGGCTGCCGCGCCCGTGCCCGACGCCAGCAGCGCCCCCGTCACCGGCTCGTGGGCCCCGGGGCAGCCCGGACGAGCGTCCGTTGCTCGAGTGACCCCCCCGGGGGGAGAAGACCGAGCGGTCTCGGGTAGGTCTTCGGACATGGCACAGCGAACCGGCGGCCCCGGGGGCCGCGCTCCGCGACATCATCGACGCAACCCCCAGCCCGGCGGGCAGCGCCGGGACCAGCAGGGGCTGCGCCAGCAACTGCACGCGATCCACGGCAGCAGCTACGGCCGCTACAAGACGCTCAGCGGCCAGTGGCAGTTCGAGGGCTTCACCCTGCAGGTGCAGCGGGTGCAGCCCGATCCGTACGCCCCGGCGTCCCGCTGCCAGGTGCGGGTGGAGCCGCGCACCGCGGGCTTTCCCCACCGCTTGTGGGCCACCCGGGTGCGGGCCCGGGCCCTGGCCGGCTATCTGCTGCGCGCGGTGGGCAAAGAACTGCGGGGCAGTCGGCTGCGCGTGGACACCGGCCGCCAGCAGGTGCTGGACCGCAGTGCCTGCCAGATCGACGAGGACGGCGCGGTGGTGCTGCGCCTGGGGATCGATCTGCCCGGTCGGGGGCGCATGATCGACGGGAGGCAAGCCGAGCAGGCGTTGTGCGAGGACCTGCCGCGCGCGGTGCAGCGGGCGTTGCGCTACGACAGCCTCGACCCCGATGCGGTGCAGCAGTTCGTCGAATCCATCGAGGACAGCGATGCGCTGCGCCAGCAGCTGGCCGGGAAGGGGCTGGTGGCGTTCGTGGCCGACGGGGCGATCCTGCCCCGCCGCAGCGGGGTCGACGACCGGCCGTTGACCAGTGGCGTGCCGTTCCGCTCCCCGGACTCCCTGCGCGTGGAAGTGGAGCTCCCCAACCGCGGCACGGTCACCGGAATGGGGATTCCCGAGGGGGTGACGTTGATCGTGGGGGGTGGTTTCCACGGCAAGTCGACGCTGCTGCGGGCCCTGGAGTACGGCATCTACGACCACATCCCCGGTGACGGGCGGGAACTGGTGGCGTGCCGGCCGGAGACGGTGAAGATCCGAGCCGAGGACGGTCGCCGCGTGCACCGGGTGGATGTCAGCCCGTTCGTCGCCCACCTGCCTTCCGGGGCGGACACCAGCGACTTCTCCACCGACAACGCGTCCGGGTCGACCTCGCAGGCGGCCTCCATCGTGGAAGCGGTCGAGGCCGGGGCCAAGGTGCTGCTGGTGGACGAGGACACCGCCGCGACCAACCTGATGATCCGGGACGCCCGGATGCAGGCGCTGGTGGCCAAGGACTCCGAACCGCTGACCCCGTTCGTGGACCTCATCCGCCCCCTGTACCACCAGCGGGGTGTGTCCACGGTGTTGGTGATGGGCGGCTCCGGGGACTACATGGACGTCGCCGACCAGGTCATCATGATGGACTCCTACCGGGCGCGCGATGTGACCGAGACGGCTCGCGCCTTGGCGGCCAACCCCACCGGCCGGCAGGCCGAGGCCCAGGAGTTCCCGCCGGTGCGCAACCGGGTGGTGGATCCCGGTTCGCTGCCGCAGGGACGGGTCAAGTTGCGGGCCCGCGGCGTTGACGCCCTCACCCTGGGGGATGACACCATCGAGTTGCGGGCGGTGGAGCAGATCGTCGACCCCGCCCAGGTCACCGGGATCGGCCTGGTGCTGCTGCAGTTGGCCCGGCGGGGGGTGTTCGACGGGTCCCGCACGCTGGCCGAGGCGCTGCGGATCTTCGACGAGGAAGTGCGCCACCGCGGCATCGCGGCGGTGGACGAGCAGTACACGGGGGATTTCGCCGTGCCCCGCTCGCTGGAAGTGGCGGCGGCGCTCAACCGCTTGCGCAGTCTGCGGGTGGCGCGGCTGCACTAGCCCGCAGCCCGCTGGGGTTTGCCCGGCACCTGCGGGCGGGCACCACAAGGAGTGTCCAGCAGCAGAGGGTGAGCACACCGGGAGGCCGTTCATGCCGCAGGCCGGTTCCTTCTCCCGGCCGAACGAGCGCTACACCGATCGCGCGCACGCCGGCCAGGTGTTGGCCAGCAAGATCACCGCTTTGCAGCTGGCCGATCCTGTCGTGCTGGGGCTGGCCCGCGGCGGGGTGCCGGTGGCCGCGCAGGTCGCGCGGGCCCTGCGCGCCCCGCTGCAGGTGTGCGTGGCCCGCAAGATCGGGGCTCCTGGGCAACCCGAGCTGGCGTTGGGGGCGGTGACCGCGGACGGCCCGCCCACCTACGACGACGCGCTGGTGCGCTCGTTCGGGGTGCGCCCGCACGACCTGCAGCAGGACTGCGAACGGGAAAGGGCCGAGGCTCGGCGGCGCGAGCAGCTGTACCAGCCCAGCCAGGTGGTGTCGGTGGCCGGGAGA
Organism: Saccharopolyspora rectivirgula DSM 43747; assembly: GCF_000497205.1. Classification (GTDB taxonomy): domain Bacteria; phylum Actinomycetota; class Actinomycetes; order Mycobacteriales; family Pseudonocardiaceae; genus Saccharopolyspora; species Saccharopolyspora rectivirgula. The sequence goes on along the minus strand of NZ_AYJW01000021.1, from coordinate 37,093 downwards.
GATGCGGTGCTGGTGGACGACGGTTTGGCCACCGGAGCCACCGCGCGGGCCGCGTTGCGCATGCTGCGGCAGTCCGACCCGCGCACCGTGGTGCTGGCCGTGCCGGTGGGGGCTCCGGACGCGGTGCGGGCGTTGCGCGAGGAAGCGGACCAGGTGGTGTGCGTCCTGCAGCCGGTGCACTTCGCCGCGGTCGGCCAGTGGTACCGGGACTTCGGCCCCACCTCCGATGAGGAGATCCACCGCATCCTCCAGGAGTTCACCGCTCCGCAGGGGTGACGAACGCAGCCGGGCCCGGTGCCCCGCCGAAACCCGAGGTCCTGGTTCGAGAGCCCCCGGTTCGCGTCCCACCCCGTGACCGGCGGCCAGGTCGGAGGCCGAGTGCGGGCGAAGCCATGACGGCACGGCCGGGCCAGGCCTATGTTCGTGATCATGCAGTCGAGGGCGCGCGTGCGGTTCAAGGTGTGCTGCATCTCCAGCGTCGAGGAGATGCGGATCGCGGTTCGGGCGGGGGCTTCAGCGGTGGGGCTGGTCTCCCGCATGCCCAGCGGGCCGGGGGTGATCCCCGACGAGCGGATCGCCGAGATCGCCCGCCGCGTTCCCCCGGGGTGGACAGCTTCCTGCTGACCTCCCTGCAGGACCCGGACGCGATCATCGCCCAGCACCGGCGCCTGCGCACCAGCACGCTGCAGCTCGTCGACGCACTTCCTGCCGGGGCGCACGCCCGGCTCCGCGAGGCCTTGCCGGGCATCCGCCTGGTGCAGGTGATCCACGTGGTCGACGGGACGGCGTTCGACGAGGCCCTCGCGATCGCCGAGGACGTGGATGCGGTGCTGCTCGATTCCGGCAACCCCCCCTGGAGGTCAAAGAGCTCGGCGGGACGGGGCGGCGGCACGACTGGAGCATCAGCGCCCGCATCGTCGAGGCACTGGATGTTCCGGTGTACTTGGCCGGTGGGCTGAATCCCTCCAACGCCGCGGAAGCGGTCGCGACCGTGCAGCCGTTCGGCCTGGACGTGTGCACCGGGGTGCGTGGCCCGGACTTCGCGCTGGACGTGGACAAGCTCGACCAGTTCGCCGCCGCGCTCGCGCACTAGGCCCCGCCCGAGGAGGCGTGTCGCAGCCGGGTGGTCGGTGAACCCGAACACGCCCCGCTCCACAGAGGGGGCGGGGTGTGGAGTTCCCGCGATCACCAACCCCGGGAACCGGTCCTCTGCGCTGCGTCGTTCTGGCGTCGTGCGGCGCTCGACCGGTGCGCCGCGATCGCCTCCCCGCGGCACGCCGGCCACGGTCGAGCGCTGGCCGGGGCGGGGCAACATCGCTCGCTTCCCCCTGCTGGGGTGAGGCAGGAGCTACTCTTCAGCAGCGGAGGCCGCCGCGCTGCGTGCCGGCCGAGCTTCGACGGGTGAATGTGGCACCGCGCTCGGGCCGGCTGTGGCGCGTCAGGCTGGATGATGGAACAGGCCTGGGGTTGATTGGCTGGTTATGACAGTTGCTGGGCGCTCCGAGGAACAACCCGAACCTTCGGCCACCGAGCGGAGGTCTACCAGAAGAGGACCGCAGGCCGGGCAGGACAGCCCGGTCGAGGTGGCCGAGCAAATCGGGCAAGCCGCCGCAGAGCTAGCACAGCACCTGCAGGATCCGGCGGTGCTGTTGTCGGTGCCGGACACCGAACAGGTCTTGCGGAGCTTCTCCACCGCGGTGCAGGGCATGGCCGATGGCGTCACCGGTATCACCGAGTGGCTGCGCGCTGCCGGCCACGCCGGCAGCCTGTCCGGGCACTCCAGCGCGGTGGCCGACCGGCTGGAGCACACCGCGCGGGAGCTGGCGTGGCTGGCCGAGACCGTGCAGCGCGCCCAGCACGACCACAGCTGACTTCATTCGTTGCCGGCGGGCCGCTCCGGCCGCTGCACCTGTTCGGTGACGCTCAGATCGTCGTCGGCCGGTGGCTCGGAGTCGTGGGACTCCTCAGCGCGGGTGGGGTGGTTGCCGCGCAGCATGCCCTCGATCTCTTTTTCCATTTCGTCGTCGTGCGCTGCTCCGTGCTTGTCGCTTCCACGTGTCATGCCGTCCTCCTGGTGAATGGGTGGTTGCGCGTTGCTTACCCACCACCGGCGGACGGTGAACACCAGCTCGGGTCGTGAGCGGCCGCGCAGCCGCGGGTGGTGGGTCGACACCAATGCCGCGGGTGGCTGCGTTAGCTTGTAAGGCCGCTTCGGTGTGCTGGCAGAAGGGGATGGGCATGAGCGTGCCGTCACAGGGGGCGCCGCAGGCCGCGCCGCTGCGCGACGAGCAGGCCGAGCCGGCCGCGGCAGCCGCGGTCGGGCTGGTGAAGGTCTACGGCAGCGGGGACGCGCAGGTGCAGGCGCTGCGCGGGGTCACCGTGGAGTTCCCCCGCGGCCAGTTCAGCGCGATCATGGGGCCTTCCGGGTCGGGCAAGTCCACGCTGATGCACTGCCTGGCCGGGTTGGACACCCCCACCGAGGGGCAGGTGCGGCTCGGTTCGGTCGTGCTGACCGGCCTGGCGGACAAACAGCTCACCCGATTGCGGCGGGATCGGATCGGGTTCATCTTCCAGTCGTTCAACTTGCTGCCGACCCTGACGGCGGAGAAGAACATCGTGCTGCCGCTGGAGCTGGCCGGCCGCAAACCCGATCCGGACTGGTTCGCCACCATCGTCGACAAGCTGGGCATCGCCAGCCGGCTGCAGCACCGGCCCAGCGAGCTGTCCGGGGGCCAGCAGCAGCGGGTCGCGGTGGCCCGAGCGCTCATCACCCGCCCCGAGGTGATCTTCGCTGACGAGCCCACCGGGGCGTTGGATTCGAAGACCGGCGCCAACCTGCTGCGGTTCTTGCAGGAAAGCGTCAAGGAGTACGGGCAGACCGTGGTGATGGTGACCCACGACCCGGTGGCGGCCTCCTACGCCGACAGCGTGACCTTGTTGGCCGATGGGCACATCGCGGGCCAGATCGACCGGCCGGAACCGGATGCGGTGGTCGACGCGTTACGAGGACTGGGCGGGTAGTCGCTGATGCTGCACCACACGTTCGCCCAATTGCGGGCCAATGCCGGGCGAGTGGCCGCTTCTGCGGTGGCCATCGTGCTCGGGGTGGCTTTCGTCGCCGCCACCCTGGTGTTCACCAGCACGTTGCAGACGTCGATGGCGCGGGCCCTGGCCGCCCCGGAGTTGGCCGCGGACCTGGTGGCCACCAGCCGCACCGCTCAGCTCACCCGAGCCGAGGCCGACCGGATCGCCGAGGTGGACGGGGTGGCGGCCGCCCAGGTGCGCTACACCGGCAGTGCGGAAGCGCTGTGGGCGGGCGGAAACGGCTACGCCCCGGTGTTCCCGGTGGCCGCCGAACCCCAACTGCACTGGTTCGACCTGGCCGACGGGCACCTGCCGCGACCCGATGGGCACCAGGTGGCCCTGGACGCTGCGGCGGCGGAGGACGCCGGGGTGGGCGTCGGTGACGCCCTCACCGTCAAAACCCCCCAGCACGTGGCCCGGTTGACCGTGTCCGGGCTGGTGGACACCGGGCGCAGCGTGCTGGCCGGTGGCTCCACCCCGGCTTTGTTCCTGCCGCCACCGGTGATGCAGCAGCTCGGGTTGACTTCGGCGACAGCGGTCGACGTGGTGCTCGCCCCCGGAGCGGACCCGGACGCGGTGCGCCAGGCCATCACCCACGCCCTGCCGCAGCTGCAGGTGCACACCGGGCAGGAACGCGCCGATCAAGCCGTGGAGCAGCTCGGCCCGGTCAAGACGATGCTCAACGCGGTGCTGCTGCCGTTCGCCGGGATCGCGTTGTTCGTGGCCGGGTTCGTCATCGTCAACACCTTCGCGGTGCTGCTGGCCCAGCGCGCCCGCCAGTACGCGCTGCTGCGGTGCGTGGGGGCCACCCGCGGCCAGATCCGCGGTTCGGCGCTGCTGGAGGCGTTGATCGTGGCCGCGGTGGCCTCGCTGGTGGGCACCGCGGTGGGCATCGCGGTGGCCGCGGTCGCCAGTTGGGTGCTGGGGTTGACCAGTGGGCCGCTGCAGCTGTCGGCGCTGGGCATCGGTGTGCCCGCGGTGACGGTGCCCCCGCTGGTGGGGATCGTGGTGACGGTGCTGGCCGCGCTGCTGCCGGTGCAACGCGCCACTCGGGTCAGCCCGCTGGCGGCGCTGCGCCCGGTGCAGGCGCTGCCGGCGGCCAAGCGGATCGGGCGGATCCGCCTGGTCTTGGCCGTGGTGCTCACCGCCACCGGCGCGGTGCTGCTGGGGGTGGCCGCCAGTGTGGGCGAGGTGAAGCTGGCGGTGCCGGCGGCCGCGGTCGGCGCGCTGGGGGTGCTGCTGTGGACGCCGTCGCTGGTGCCGCTGACCGCCCGCGCGTTCGGGGTGGTGCTGCGGTTCCCGACGGGGCACCTGGCCGCCGGGAACGCGGTCCGCAATCCGGGGCGGGCGGCCACCACCAGCACCGCGCTGATGATCGGGGTGGGGCTGATCGTGATGCTGGCCTCGGGGACGGCCACCGCCCAGCAGACCGCGCGCACCGCGATCGAGCAGCGCTACCCGGTGGACGCCACGCTGGTCAGCCAGCACGGCGGTCTGTCGCCCGGGGTGCAGCAGCAGGCCCGCCGGCTGGACGGGGTGGAGCAGGCGGTGGCGGTGCCGGCCGCCCAGGTCACCGTGGACGGCCAGCCGTGGCAGGCCTTGGGCGTGCCCCGGGAGGAGTTCGCGCGCGTGGTGCGCCACGACCCGCACGCCCTGCGCGACGGGGTGGCCCTGGTGCATCCCGACGTGCTGGGGGCGCAGCCGCCCGCGGCGCGGTGGCATGTGGTGGGCCCGGACGGCAGCGTGGACGTCGCGGTGCGGGCCAGCAAGCTGGTCGAGCCCGGCCAGCTGGTGGTGACCAGCGGCGACCTGGCCCGGATCGCTGCCGAGACCCCGGTGGCGGCGCTGTGGTTGCGCATCGATCCGCAGGTGTCGGCCAAGGAGTTCGTCGACGACCTCAAGAGCCTGTACCTGCGGCCGGACGCCGGGGTGTTCGAGCTGGGTGGTTCGGCTCCGATCCGGGTCCAGGTGGATGCGGGGCTGGAGATCATGCTGTCGGTGGTGCTGGGGCTGCTGGGGGTGGCGGTGGTCATCGCCACCGTCGGGATCGCCAACACCCTCGGGTTGTCGGTGCTGGAGCGGATGCGGGAGTCGGCGCTGCTGCGGGCGCTGGGGCTGACCCGCGGTCAGCTGCGCGGAATGCTGGCGGTGGAGGCGGTGCTGCTGGCGGTGGTCGGCGCGGCCTTGGGGACAGCGCTGGGGGTGGTCTTCGCCTGGGGCGGGAGCACGGCGCTGTTCAAGGACACCGGGTTCGAGCCGGTGTTCACGGTGCCGGTCGGTGTGGTGGGGGCGGTGTTCGCCGCGGCGGTGGCCGCGGGGGTGGCGGCTTCGGTGCTGCCGGCCCGCAGGGCGATGCGGGGCACGTTGGCCCAGCAGTTGGCCGACGAATAGCCTTCACCAGAAAGGTGAATGTTTGTTTTGCTAACAACATAGACTGGGGTGGTGACCGCAGCCGACCCCTCCACAGCACCCCGCCAAGGCAACGGAGCCGGCCTGCCGGCCACGCTCGTGGGCACCATCGCCGCCGGCACCGTACTGCAAGCCCTCAACGCCTCGACCATGGCCGTGGCCCTGGTCGACATCCGCGAGCACTTCCACGGCGGAGCGGCCACCACCTGGCTGATCTCGGTGCTGTACCTGGCGACCGCGGTCGGTTCCCCCACCGCCGGGCGGCTGGCAGACCTGTTCGGAGCCCGCCGCGTCTTCCTCACCGCCCTGGCCCTCACCGCCGTCTCCTCGGTCGCCTCCTGCCTGGCCCCCACCCTCGGGTGGCTGATCGCCTTCCGCGCCCTGCTCGGCATCGGCACCTGCGCGGCCTACCCGGCCGGGCTGGCCCTGCTGCGCGCCGAAGCCGACCGGCGCGGCATCACCCTTCCCGCCACCGCCTTGAGCGTGCTGGCCATCGGCGGGCAGGTCATGATCGCCATCGGCCCCGTGGTGGGCGGCTTCCTGGTGCACCTGTGGGGGTGGCGCGCCATCTTCGCCATGAACGTGCCACTGGCCGCCGGCATCGGAGCCCTGGCCCTGGCGGTGCTGCCCGACGACCGCCGACGCCCGACCACCACCGCCAGCAAACCGCTGTGGCGGGAACTGGACGTGGTGGGCGCCGGGGTGTTCGCCGCTTTCATCAGCGTGCTGATGCTGTTCCTGCTGTCCCTGGCGCACCGACCGAACTGGTGGCTGGTGGCCGCACTGCTGGCACTGGCCGCCCTGCTGGTGGGGTGGGAACTGCGCGCCCCCACCCCGTTCATCGACGTGCGGGTGCTGGTGCGCAACCGGGCCCTCACCGCCACCTACCTGCGCACCGCACTGACCTACGTGGCCTTCTACCAGGTGTTCTACGGGCTGCCGGCGTGGGCGCAAACAGCGCGAGGCCTGTCCCCATCAGCCGCCGGGCTGGTGATGCTGCCGATGGCGGTGCTGGCCGCGATCACCGTGTTCGGCGCCGGCCGCCTGCTGCGCCGCACCGGCTACTGGCCGGTGCTGGCCGCCGGATCAGCGGTGCTGCTGGCCGGAGCCACCGGTCTGCTGCACATGCACTCGGCCAGCTCCCTGCTCGTGGTGTTGGCCGTGGCCGCGCTGCTGGGCGTCCCCAACGGTCTGAATAACATCGGCAACCAAAGCGCGCTGTACCAACAAGCGGCCGCCGCCGACACCGGGATAGCTTCCGGGCTGTACCGGACCTCTCAGTATGTTGGTGCCAACATCGCGGCAGCCATGATCGAGCTGTGCTTCGCCGGCCCCGCATCCGACCCGGGGCTGCACCGGATGGCCGCCGCGGTGGCGGTGATCAGTGTGGTGCTGCTGGCTGGAGCCCTGCTGGGGTCGTTGAGGCAACGCCGCTTGCACTAGCTCCGGCGCTCCACGCCCGACCGGATGTGGAGACGCCCGAAACCGTGGCCGGACAGGTGTGTGGAGGTGCTCAGGTGAACCGCGGCAGTGCTGGAGACGCCTCTGCCGCCTTCGATTCGCTGCTGGGGGACGCGTTCTCGACCGACGACTCCCAAGCGCAGCCGGCGGCATCGCAACTCGGAACGCTGCTGGATCAGCAAGCCCACCAAGTGCTGGCCGAAGCAGTGCGCGCCACTGTGGACTGGAACAGTCGAGAGCTCGACAGCGCCCACCTGCTGTGGGCGATCACCCAGGTCCCCGAAACCGCCGACCTGCTGGCCTCCACCGGAGTCCGGGTCGCCGAACTGGCCACGACCATCCGCACCACCGCGACGAGCACCGACCGCGGCACCACCGAAGCGGGCCCCAGCCTGTCGGCCTCGGCCCGCCGCGCCCTGATGCGCGCCTACCAGCAGGCGCTCAAGGAAGACGCCGGTGCGGTCAGCGCCCGCCACATGCTGCTGGGCCTGGCCGCCGACGCCGACTCGGTGGCCGCCCGAGCCCTGGCGCGCGCCCTGGAAGAAGGCGACGGCCCCGGCGGGCAGTCCCCGGTGCTGAGCATGACCCCCCGGCTGGACGAGTACGGGCTGGACCTGACCGAACAGGCCCGCGCCGGAAAACTCGACCCCGTGGTGGGCCGGGAGACCGAAATCGAACAGGCCCTGGAAGTCCTGGGGCGGCGAGCGAAGAACAACCCCGTCTTCGTCGGCGACCCCGGTGTGGGCAAAACCGCCATCGTCGAAGCCCTCGCGCAACGCATCGTGCGCGGAGACGTGCCGTGGTCGCTGGCCGGCAAACGCATCATCTCCCTCGACGTGGCCGGCCTGGTGGCCGGCACCAAGTACCGCGGCGAATTCGAACAGCGGTTCCGGGACCTGCTGGGGGAGCTCAAGCAACACCACGACGACGTGCTGGTCTTCGTCGACGAACTGCACAGCATCGCCGCCGCCGGCGCCGGAGAGGGCTCCATGGACGCCGCCACCATCCTCAAACCCGCCCTGGCCCGCGGGGAGATCCGGTTGATCGGCGCCACCACGGTGGAGGAGTACCGGCGCCACATCGAAAAGGACCCAGCGCTGGAACGCCGGTTCGCCCCGATCATGGTGGGCGAACCCAGCGTCGAAGACACCGTGCACATCCTGCGCGGACTGCAGCAGCGCTACCAGGACCACCACCGCGTGCAGGTCGACGACAGCGCCCTGCACGCCGCGGCCAACCTCTCCCACCGCTACATCACCGACCGGTTCCTGCCCGACAAAGCCGTCGACCTGCTCGACCAGGCCTGCTCGCGGGTGCGGCTGCGCCGCGGCGGCACCGTGCGCCAGTCCACAGTGTTCGAGCCCGTCGTCGGGGCCGACGATGTCGCCGAAGTGGTCTCGCAGCGCACCGGCATCCCCGTCACCGAGGTCGGCGCCGAAGACCTGCAGCGCCTGCTGCACCTGGAACAGCAGTTGAGCGCTCGCGTCATCGGGCAGGACGCCGCGGTGAGCGCGGTGGCCGAAGCGGTGCGGCGCGCCCGAGCCGGCCTGGCCGACCCCGACCGCCCCATCGGCAGTTTCCTGTTCCTGGGCCCCACCGGGGTGGGCAAAACCGAACTGGCGCGCGCCCTGGCCCACGCCCTGTTCGGCAGCACCCAACGCCTGATCCGGTTCGACATGGGGGAGTTCCAGGAAAAGCACACCATCTCCCGCCTGGTGGGCGCCCCACCCGGCTACGTCGGCTACGGCGAATCCGGGCAGCTGACCGAACGCGTCCGCCGCCAGCCCTACTCGGTGCTGCTGCTGGACGAGGTCGAAAAAGCCCACCCCGACGTGTTCAACACCCTGCTGCAGGTGCTGGACGCCGGGCGGCTCACCGACGGCCAAGGGCGGCTGGTGGACTTCCGCAACGTGGTCATCATCATGACCTCCAACCTCGGGGCCCACCGGCTGGGGGAGTCGACCGACCCCCAGCAAGCGGCCCAGGCGGTGCTGGAGGAGCTGAGCGCGTTCTTCCGCCCCGAGTTCATCAACCGCATCGACGACGTGGTGGTGTTCCAACCGCTGCAACCCCAACACCTGCAGCGGATCACCCGCCTGCTGCTGGAGAACACCGCCCGCCAGCTGCAGGACAAGGGCATCGAACTGGACGTCAGCGACGAAGCCGTCTACTGGCTGGTGGAGCACGGCTACCAGCCCGAGTTCGGGGCCCGCCCGCTGCGCCGGGTCATCCAACGCGAGCTCAACAACCAGCTGGCGTCCCTGCTGCTGGAAGCCAAAGCCACCGCCGGCGACCGCATCCGGGTCCAGGTGCGCCACCACCAACTGGTGTTCGACGTCGAACCGGTGTGGGACCCGGTGTCCAACGGGCGCCACGCCGCCTCACCCCACTAGCCGCGGCAGCCCGGTCGAACACCGCACGCGGTTTCACGCAACGCGCACAACACCACCCGAACATCCCCGGGGCGGTGAGCCGGTCTCAACGCCGCCCCGCACCCCCACCGCACGCACCGCAGCCGCGCCGCCACATCTTCGCGCACACCAATCACACGAACGTGGCCAGCCCTGTTGGGGGGTGCTGCGCGGCTTCTACTGTGGAAGCGCGGTCAGCGGCCGCTGCCGGCAGTGCCACGCACGTCTTTCCCAGCGGCCGGGCACCGACGACCAACCGGCACCAGGAGGGTAGCGTGATCGTTTCCAGATCAAGCATGTCCCGGGCCGCCGCGTGGGCTCCCGCCTCCACCATCATCGCGCCCCGCACCTCGGAAGACGCTCCTGTTCCTCGCACGCGCCACGCCTCCCTGCGGTTGTCCGTCGAGTGGCCCTACCCGGGAATCGTGGTCGTGCGCATCGACGGCGAGGTCGATCTCGCCACCGTGCCGCGGTTGACCGAACTGGTGCGCCAGCGGCTCAAGGCCGCCCAATTGCACGCCATCATCATCGACCTCAGCGAGGTGACCTTCGCCAGCAGCACCGCCGTGGAACTGCTGCTGCACGCCCAACGCCGAGCCGAACAGCGCGGCATCCCGATGCTGGTGGTGCCCGGGAACGGGCCGGTGCGGCGCCTGCTGCGGATGACCGGCCTGGAATACCGCTTCACCTACCGCAACACCGCGGCCGAAGCCGTCGCCGAAGCACACCTCTGAACACCCGACCCCACCCGGGCCAGCAAGCCCCGACCGGGCCAACGACGAGCCGACCTCCCACCGGTGCCCGCAACCAGCCCCCACCACCGGGGGTCACCGACTATGGTGATCACCGCACCGACGGCTGCCACAGCCGAAGCACACGGGCGACCAACGACCGGGCAGTCGGGCGGAGAACTCCACGGAGCCCGGCGGGAAGGGATGCTGCTGGCCGTGAACCACCCAGGCGAATACACCGTGCCCGCAACACGGCGCGCCCCGGCCATCGAAAACCCACCGAGCCTGGTCGACCTCGCCGCCACCACGCTGCGCCGGATGATCATCAGCGGCGAACTGCGGTGCGGGCAGCGCATCATCGAAAACCGGCTCACCCGCGAACTGGGCATCAGCCGACCACCACTGCGGGAAGCGCTGCGCGTGCTCGAACGCGAAGGACTGGTCCGCCAACTGCCCCGCAGAGGGGTCATCGTCACCCCGCTGACCCTGCACGACATCTACGAGATCTGCACGCTGCGCACCGAACTGCAGCAGTTGGCCATCCGGCTGGGCGTCCCGGTGCGCCATCCGGCACGTCTGCAGCGCTGCCGGCGCGCCCTGCAGCACATGCGCACCGCGGCCCGCGCCCACGACCAACCCGACTACCTGGACTGGTTCTGCGAATTCCACCTGTCGCTGGTGGGACTGGCCGGGCACCGGCGCCTGGAAGAGGCCTACCGCTCCCTGCAGCTGCAGCTGATGCTGACCATGGCGCTCAACCAGCAGCTACCGGCCGGCCCGCAGGAGGTGCGCGCCGACTTCACCTGGCACGAACACCTGCTGCGAACCATCGAAGGGGGAGACCCCGACCAAGTCCTCGCCGTCCTGACCGCTGGCAACGACCACGCGTTCCTGGACGGCATCGAGAACAAAGTAGACGGACACACCGACGTGGCGCTGCGGTGGCTGCGCCACCAACGCACCCGGGAGGCCGTGTGAGCACCCACTTCAGTTTGCCGATCGACGATGTCCAGCCGCAGGTCCCACCCGAGGCCTTCATCGCCCCCACCGCCAGCATCCTCGGCCGAGTGCAGCTGGGCGCGCACGCCAACATCTGGTACGCAGCGGTGCTGCGCGGCGACACCGAACAGATCACCATCGGGGAAGCCACCAACATCCAAGACGGCTGCGTCGTGCACGCCGACCCCGGCTACCCGGCCACCGTGGGCGGCGCCGTCACCGTGGGCCACCGGGCGGTCGTGCACGGCTGCACCATCGAGGACAACTGCCTGATCGGCATGGGGGCGGTGGTGATGAACGGAGCCCGGATCGGCACCGGGTCCCTCGTCGCCGCCGGGGCAGTGGTGCTGGAGAACACCGAGATCCCACCGGGCTCGCTGGTGGCCGGCACCCCGGCGAAGGTCAAACGGCAACTCAGCGACGACGAACAAGCCATGATCAAACTGTCCGCCGAGCAGTACGTGCAGCTGGCCGCCAAACACCGCCAGGCCCTTGAGCGCTGACCAGCCCACGGACACGACGATGGCCGCCCCGGTGCGACTGCGGGGCGGCCATCGACTGTCAGCAAGTCCTTGCGTTGGGTCGCTAGATCATGCTTGATGCGGTTGTTGTGTTGCCGCGGTGTTCGGCGCGTTTTGTGGACGACGCCGCGACCCGACGGTCAACCACGCTTGGCTGTTGTGGTGTTGTTTCCTGCTGATTCAGCCGTGTGCGCGGCGCTGGGCGAAGATGCTGGTGTTCGGGTTCCGCATCACCATGCGAGCCCGCAGCATTTCCTGCGACAGGGAGCCCAGCCAACGAACCAGACTTGCCATAGGGCGTCCTCCACTACTCCGAATGGTTGGCTTGACGTTCACTTTCGTCTTTGTCAAGTTCCCGCGGTGGCAACCGCGGCTGAACCGGACGAGAAGCAACGTCTTCACCTGCCATGTCGGCGCAGGTCAATCCGGTGTTTCAAGGGATATGTAACTAATCGATAACGGTCTGTGGAGTGGGGGGTCTCACCCGGGGAAACGCTGTCAAGTCGACCCGCATTCCCTCCGGACCACCTCAGCTGGGGCGCACCCCCACCGCATCCCGCACCTGCTCGGCCATCGACATCTCCGAGCGCCGAGCGCAACTGGCGCAGCAGAAGAACCGGCCACTGACCTCCACCCCGTGCCCCAAGATCCGACACCCGCAGTGCTCGCACTGCGGAGCCAGTCGCTGCGCGGCACATTCCAGGGAATCGAACGTGTGCACGTTGCCGCCCACGGTGTGCACGTCGAAGGTCATCCAGTATTCGTTGCCGCACACTTCACAGGTGCCCATGGCGCCGCCTCCTCAAAACTCCGGCCGATACACCGGCAGCATGCGGCCACCGCCCCCGAGCGGCAACTGGGTCTGGCGCACCGAACCCACCCAGGGCACATCCGCCGCGACCCGCCCCTCCCGCATCCCGCCCCGCCACCAGCGGCCTGGCGAAAACCCCGCTGCGGCAACGGAAACCGAGCCACGACGAACTGGGGGTCACCGCGACTGCGACCCCCGACCCGCGCGCCCCCTCGAGCGACTAGGCGAGCAGATGCCGCCACGTGTCGACGTCGACCACCCCGTTGACGCGCAGACCCGCGTCCGCTTGGAACTGCCTGACCGACGTGCTCATCTGATCCCCGAAACGCTCATCCGCAGCAGCGTGCCGACCGCGCCACGTCAACAGCACCTGCGCCGCCCGCACCGCCTCCCCGGACATCCCCGGCTGCAGCCGCGGCACCAGATCCCGCCACGCCAAACCGCCGAACATGCCCTCCGGCTCGGGAAAACGAGTAGCGGTGCACGACGGGCGCACGTGGCCGCGTTCGGCCGCGAAGCGGAACGCCACCTCCTGAGTTCGCTGACCGTAGCTGCCGTCCACCGGCACCGGAATGCCCCGCTCCCGCAACAACAACTGCAGCGCCGTCACCCGCGGCCCGCTGTCCCCGGGGTGCAGCAGCGGCCACGCCACCGGCTGGCGCACCGACTGCCCACTGGCCGCCCCCACGGCCTTCCGCAGCTCCGGAAGCCTCTGGTAGAGCACATCACCTGGGCATTGGGTGACCATGAAATCCCGGTGCCCGTAGATCTCACCCGGGGCGATGCCGTACTGGGAAACCATGTAGGCGCACAGCTCCACCAGCGAGTTCCACAACGCCTCGGGGACGTCCACGCTGAGGTAGGTGCCTTCGTTCTCGATCCCCAACGACACCGGGTTCTGCTCACCGGCGTGCGCGCCCACCACGTGCTGGGTGCCCGAGGACAGCGCCTGCAAGCTCTGGTGCCGGCCTTCCATCAGATGACCGCCGCGGGAGTTGGTGAAGTTCTGCCCGGTGTCGATCCACCCGTTGGTGTCCATGTGCAGGTCTTGGATGTACCGGCACAGCCAGAAGGCGTGGGCCTGCGAGGTGTCGGTGCTGTTCTCCGTGGCGGTGTGGTGGACGATGATCTTGTTCGGTGTGGTGTTGCGAACATCGATCGGCCCCGCCGGCGGGCGAGCGTTCCACGCCGAGGTCGAGGCGATGCTCGGCGCGGCCGAGGGGATGGCAGCACGAGCCGGCCGCGTTGGAGGCATGAGACCCGTCACGGTCACGGCCAGGCCGCCGGCGGCCAGGAAACTGCGTCTGCCGAGCTGGCTGTGGTCGCACATCGCTGCTCCTTGTGAGATCCGGCACAACGGCTTTTGAAAAACCAGCCTGCAGCACGCGAACCACGAGGGAAAATCACTGGCAACTACCCGTCACGGGCGGAGGCTTTTTCACGACAACCTGGTCGGTGGACCGGCCAAAACTCTGGTACCACCGTCCCAGAAAAGGCTGAAATCGCAGGTCAGGCTCCACCTGGAACAATCAGCGAAGATTCACAGGTGAGCAAAAACATCCCCCGAACGTCTTCGGTGGAGTTCGCCCGGTATTGCAGGATTGTTTCCGCGAAGAAAACACCCGGTAAGGGAGGCTGCAACGAAACCGGCAAATCTGCACACAGCCGTCGTAGCCGACACCGGGAGAGCAAGGAAAGGGACCCTCGTGCTGCACGAACTCCTCGAATCCACCTACGACTCCGTGGTCAAGCGCAACCCAGGAGAGGCCGAGTTCCACCAAGCAACACGAGAGGTCCTCGAAAGCATTGCTCCCGTGCTGCGCAAGCACCCCGAGTACGCTGAACACAAGATCATCGAGCGGATTTGCGAGCCCGAGCGGCAGATCATCTTCCGCGTTCCGTGGGAAGACGACAACGGTGTCGTTCAGATCAACCGGGGCTTCCGAGTCGAATTCAACAGCGCCTTAGGCCCCTACAAGGGCGGGTTGCGTTTCCACCCGTCGGTGTATTTGGGCATCGTCAAGTTCCTTGGCTTCGAGCAGATTTTCAAAAACGCCCTCACCGGCCTGCCCATCGGCGGCGGCAAGGGCGGCTCTGACTTCGATCCCAAGGGGCGCTCCGACCGCGAGATCATGCGGTTCTGCCAGAGCTTCATGACCGAACTGCAGCGCCACATCGGTGAATACACCGACGTGCCTGCCGGCGACATCGGGGTGGGCAGCCGCGAAATCGGCTACCTCTTCGGCCAGTACAAGCGAATCACCAACCGCTACGAGTCCGGGGTGCTGACCGGCAAGCACCTGTCCTTCGGTGGTGCCCAGGTCCGCACCGAAGCCACCGGCTACGGCACCGCCTACTTCGTCAACGAAATGCTCAACGCCCGCGGCAACTCCTTCGAGGGCAAGCGGGTGATCGTCTCCGGGTCCGGCAACGTCGCCATCTACGCGATGGAAAAGGCCCACCAGTTCGGGGCCACCGTCGTGGCCTGCTCGGACTCCAACGGCTACATCTACGACGAAGCAGGCATCGACATCGAGCTGGTCAAGCAGATCAAGGAAGTCGAACGAGCCCGCATCAGCGTCTACGCCGACCGGCGCAGCGGCGCCAAGTACGTCGAAGGCGGCCGCGTCTGGGACGTCCCCTGCGAGGTGGCAATGCCCTGCGCCACCCAGAACGAACTGGACGACTCCGACGCCGCCACCCTGATCGCCAACGGCTGCATCGCAATCGGGGAAGGGGCCAACATGCCCTGCACCCCGGGCGCGATCCGGGCCTTCCAGGAGGCCGGCGTGGCCTTCGGCCCGGGCAAAGCCGCCAACGCCGGCGGGGTGGCCACCTCGGCGCTGGAAATGCAGCAGAACGCTTCCCGCGACAGCTGGAGCTTCGAGTTCACCGAACAGCGGCTGCGGGAAATCATGCAGGACATCCACAACCGCTGCTACCAGACCGCTGAGGAATACGGCATGCCGGGCAACTACGTCGCCGGAGCCAACATCTCCGGCTTCACCCTCGTTGCCGACGCCATGATCCGTCTTGGCCTGATCTGATCACACCACCAACCGCTGTGGGGGTCCTTGGCCGCTGCGGCCAAGGACCCCCACACGCATCTGGGCGGCCTGGAAAAGGCACCACAACAAAAGTCACCGTGACAAAAACTGCTCCTCAAGGAAGACAGGGGCGGTGAGCCCCATCCACGGTGGATCACCCCTCGGCGCTCCCAGCACCGAGCGCACCCGACCCGGATCCACCCACGATCAACCCCCGGAACTCGGCAAGAAAGCCGCAACGAGCACCCCGCGCTGCACGACCGCGACAGCAACTCGAAACCGCAGCAGATCACCAACGAGCACCGGCCACCCGCCAGCTACCCCTCTCCAACTTTCGACACGCCTGCACATCACCGGCGTGGAAGGCAACACCCGTCGACACCGTGACGCGATCGTTCTCTGTGGTAGCAGGGCGGTCAGCGCGGGACCGCGTACCCGAGGAGCTCAAGGGGAAACCGAGGCCGCGCGGACAGGACCACCGAGACCCCGCGCTCGCGACAAGAACCGCGGAAAAGAACCTGCGAGCCGATGCCCGGGGGAGAGGGCAGGACCGCACCTGCTGCCGGGAGCCGCTCGATTCCACGTCGGAACTCCCGAAGCGCCCGCGACCAGGTGCGCGGCGCCATCATCGAACGCGCCGTGCACCGAAGGCCCCCACAAGAACCTCGGCAACGGCGAACTGCCTCCCAGCGCGCACAGCACCTCGCCACGCCGCGGCATGATCGACGTCGACCGGCTTTCACCACCCGTTCCCCAGGAACAAGGAGCTCACCGGTGACCCAACCCGTCTTCGACGCCCACCTGCACATCATCGACCCCGCCCACCCGCTGGTGGCCAACAACGGCTACCTGCCCGACCCGTTCACCGTCACCGACTACCAGAACCGCACCACCGGCCTGAACATCCAAGGCGGCGCGGTGGTCTCCGGGTCGTTCCAAGCCTTCGACCAGGGCTATCTCATCGACGCCCTCCACGCCCTCGGCCCGACCTACGTCGGTGTCACCCAGATCCCCGCCGACACCAGCGACGCACGCATCCTCGCCCTGCACGAGGCCGGGGTGCGGGCGATCCGGTTCAACGTCGTCCGCGGCGGATCAGCGAGCCCGGACGACCTCGACCGGCTGGCCCGCCGCGTCCACGACCTCGCCGGCTGGCACACCGAGCTCTACGTCGACGCTCGCAGCCTCGACGGACTCGAAGACCGCATCGCAGCGCTCCCAGCGGCCAGCATCGACCACCTCGGGATGCACGAGGACGGTCTCCCGACCCTCCTGCGCCTCGTGGAGCGCGGGGTGAAGGTCAAGGCCACCGGGTTCGGGCGCATCGACCTCGATCCGACCGCAGCGATCCGCGCGATCATGCGGGTCGACCCGACCGCGCTCATGGTCGGTACCGACCTGCCCTCCACACGAGCCCGCCACCCGTTCCGCAACGAGGATTTCGAGACCATCCGACAGGCGCTGGAGCCCGAACAGGTGGCGGACGTGTTCTGGAACAACGCCGCCGCCTTCTACCTGGGTGACGCGCAGAGCACCTGACAGGGCCGCTGCAGTGCCGTCTCAGCGTCTGTCACCAGGGCTAGCGAGCTACTCGGCACCCCGCAGGAGTGGTGCTGAGTAGCGAGGTGTCGTTCGCCCTCTCGTGCCGGGCCTGTGCCACCAGCAACAGCGAACCGCCCGACTCCACGGTGACGGTGGGGCAGTGGGGATCGGGCACGGACGGCGGCGCGCCTGACTTCGCCCGCGCCTGCGTTCACGCCCCACAACTCGCTGCCCGGCTGATCCACGCGGCGCCACGCCCGAACTGGGGGAGCAACGGCGTCGGCAGCGCACCTCCCTCCGCAGAGACCCGGTCTCCGGGGCGAAGAGGGGAGGAGGGATGCACCAACCGGTGGTCCCCACCGTGGGGTGGGAGCAATGCCGTGGTGCGGCCGAGAGGGGCCGTGCTCCGCGGGCCGGAGGGGGAGGCAGTACTGGGGCGGCTAGATCAGCGGTTGCTCGGTTGATCTGCACGGCGGAAGCGCACCCCAGTGTTTCGTGGATAACTTACATTATCCATCAAATTGCCGAAGTTGAGTGACGGTGACCACCGTATCCCGGGGAAGTGGACTTCGCCTGCCAAAAGCCAGACGCGGCGGAGTGAATTCACCGTTGCCGCCACCGCGCCGGTCAACCCGTGCCGACTCTGGTGACCCAGACGTTCGCACGGCGCGCACCGGCAAGCGTCGCTGCGGCGCCGGCTGCGCGGCGTGCCGGGTCGGCAGCCTGCGTGGTGCGGCGTGCCGGCGCAGTCGGCGGTCACACCAAGCCTGAGCACACGCAAAGCGTCAGCAAGTCCGATGCAGCCCTCTGAGCAGGGATTTTCCCAGCTCCACCAAAAACCGATAATGTACATTATGTTAAGTAGAGCGTTCCGGGGTGCTCCCCTCGAGCCGCAAGCGCCCGACGCGTTGTCCTCCGCCACCTCAGCATCGCCCCTCGGATGCCGCTTCGGCATTGCCGTTCCCACGTCCCTGCTCGCTGCGCCGGCAGCCGCCCGGGGCGTCACGACGTCCAGCGCTGCGCGGGTCGTCTCCCGCGCAGCCCCGAGGAAATGATCATCAACCGTGGTGGCTGGTGCTCGGCGTCCGCTGTCGTCCGTGACGATTCTTCGGTGCGCCAGGATCGCCGTCTCGACCCGAGGGGCGTCGGCAAGGTCTCTCCTGGCGATCAGCTGGGCACTGCAAGACTCCCTAATTTCGTCACGGTGACAAAAATCTGCGGGTGGAACCCTGCTGCCTGGCGCGCCGCGAACCGCCGCCACGCAGGAAGCGCCTCCCGGTTCGGTCGTGGCCCACCTGAAGTGGCGCTGCCGCGTCAGCGGCGCATCTGGCGAACCGCTTCGGCGACCAGCTCGGCGTTGTCGGAAGCGATGTTCGAGTTCGGCAGCAGCAGCGTGTCCTCCAGGCCGATGCGGGCATCCATGCCGAGCTGGCTGGCCAGCACGAGCACCGCCCACGCGCCCGCGGACTGGCCGTGCAGCAGGATGGGTGCCTCCACGCCTTCCAGGCGCTGCAGCAAGGAACGCGCCGTGGCCACAGCTCCCCGCGTGGTGAGATCGGGGACCTTGGCCAGCACTCGGTGCACCCTGCTGCGCAGCGGGGAGTCCAGAAAATACTGATCCGCGTCAGTGCCGGAAAGGATGCCTGCTTCGACCCCGATACCGCGGTCCAGCAGCGCCTGCGCGACCTCTTCTGCCCCAGGCTCGTGCCAGTGCACCGTGGCGTAGTCGGGAAGCACCGTCCACGACCGAACAGCGGCCATGCGGGCTGCTGAGTCAGGAACCGTCCAGGTGCTGGTGGTGATACCAATGGGCGTGTTCGGGGCAGCAGCTCGCACCGAGGTCAGCACGGCGGCCACCACCCGGGCGTCGAGGGTGTCCGCCCCGTCCACGGATTTGGGATGCAGGTGGATCTCATCAGCCCCAGCAGCCACAGCATCGGCTGCGGCCTTGGCCAACTCCTCCGGACGCACCGGCAACTGGTAGTGCTCCTGCGGCGATCGGGCACCGTTCAGGCATACCTGCAGCATGTTCTGATTCTCCCCCGTGGCCACTGGAATCGGTAGCGCAGCAGAAGATCATGACACGGTTCGTCACCACGGCTTCTTCACAACCGCACCCGGATCCCGCCGAAGCCCCTCCGGGGCGTTCTAGGCTGGGCAGCGTGTTGAGCATGCGGGTGCTGCGCGGCATTGCCTCGGGTGAGATCTCGCTGGTCTTCAGGCGCTGGCCGATGCCGTTGGCCAGCGACGGGACCCAACTGCACACCGCGGTGGGCGTGATCGGCATCGACAAGGTCACCCCGGTGGATCCGCACCGCATTTCGGATGCGGAGGCCCATCGGGCTGGCTTCCGGTCAGCAGCGGGACTGCGCAGTTCGTTGCGCGCCCACCGGGGCTCGGTGTACCGGCTGGAGGTGTCCTACCTCGGGCCGGCGCCTCAACCGAGCGAGCCGGAGCGGGTGGAACTGTCCGCGAAGCAGCGAGCCGAGATCGACCGCAAGCTGGCCCAGCTGGACGTGTCCGCGCCCCGCGGGCCCTGGACGCGGCAGTTGCTGCGGCTGCTGCGGGAGCGGCCCGGGGTGAGCGCCGCGGACCTCGCCACGGAGCAGGGGCGGCCGGTGTCCCGGTGCAAATCGGATGTGTGGAAGCTGCGGGAGCTGGGGCTGGTCGAGCGGACCGGGTCCGGATTCCGGTTGTCAGCTGTGGCCGAGTCGTTTTTGGACAGTCCACGCTAGTCCCCCGCTTTCGGGCAGCCGCGCGGACGTGCCCGGCGAGACACCGGGTCGATTCGGCGAGGGGCTGCGGCGCCCGAGAAGGCCGGTGTGCGGCCGCCCGCTGGTGTCCCCCTCCCCTGTGCTGCTGTCGTGAGCGGTGGCCGGCTCGACGATCATGCGTTGTTGGAGAAATTGAGTGGCGTCCTCGAACCGGAACGTTTAGCATCAGCAGCGCTATGAAGAACTGACATCACGTCCGGCCCGCGTCCGCGGCTTGGTGTGCCCGGCGGGCAGTCCCTCCAGTCCTGTCAAAGGCGTGGTACGTGATGTCTGCTGTTCTTCTTGCCCGTGATCTGACCAAGACCTACGTCGACCGCCAAGTCCTCAAAGGCGTGTCGTTGACCGCACCCCCGGGGCGTCGAATCGGCCTGGTGGGCGAGAACGGGGTCGGCAAAACCACGTTGCTGCGGCTGTTGGCCGGGCTCGAGCAGCCCGACAGCGGAGAGGTCCACCGCCCCGAAGATGTGGGGTTTCTGCCGCAGGAACCGTCTTTTTCGCCGCGCGAGACGCTGGCCGATGTCCTCGACCGGGCGTTGGACGAGTACCGGCAGGCGAACAAGCAGCTGCGCGAGCTTTCCGAGGTGCTGGCCGAGCACCCGGACGACGCGGAGGCCCTGGCCGACTACGGACGTGTTCTGGAGTGGGCCGAG
Organism: Saccharopolyspora rectivirgula DSM 43747; assembly: GCF_000497205.1. Classification (GTDB taxonomy): domain Bacteria; phylum Actinomycetota; class Actinomycetes; order Mycobacteriales; family Pseudonocardiaceae; genus Saccharopolyspora; species Saccharopolyspora rectivirgula. The sequence goes on along the minus strand of NZ_AYJW01000021.1, from coordinate 16,653 downwards.
CAGCACGCGTTGTGGGACGTCGATCATCGGGCCGATGAGGTGCTGGCCGGGTTGGGGCTGTCCGAGATCCAGCGTTCCCGCCCCATCGGAACTCTGTCGGGAGGGCAGCGCAGCAGGTTGGCGCTGGCCTTGTTGCTGCTGCGCCAGCCGCAGGTGTTGTTGCTGGACGAGCCCACCAACCACCTCGACGAGAAAGCGGCCGAGTTCTTGCAGCAGCACTTGGTGCATCTTCCGGGGGCGGTGGTGCTGGCCAGTCACGACCGGGTTTTCCTCGACGAGGTCTGCACCGGAATCCTCGACCTGGATCCGGCCTTGGACGGCCCCACCTACTACGGGGGCGCGTTTTCGGACTACCTGCAGCAAAAACGAGCTGAACGCGCTCGGTGGGAGCAGCGCTACGCCGAAGAGCAGGCCGAGTTGGCCCAGCTGCGGCACAGCGTGCGCGTCACCGCCCGCCAGGTCAGTCGCCACGCGCCGCGCGGCAACACCAGCAAACTCGCCTACGACTACAAAGGGGGCCGGGTGCAAAAGCAGATCTCCCGGCGCGTCCGCAATGCTCAGCGGCGGTTGGACGAGCTGAGCAAGCAGCAGGTCCGCAAACCGCCCAAGCCGCTGCGGTTCGCCGCTTCCTTGTCCAGTGCTGGCTCGACGGATCTGGTGGTGCAGGTCCGCCACGCTGCCGTTGAGCGACGAGTGCGCGTGGAGCACTTGGACATCGCTGGGGACACCCGGTTGTTGATCACTGGCGCGAACGGGGCGGGCAAATCGACTTTGCTGCAGCTGCTGGCCGGCAGGCTCACCCCGGATGCGGGCACGGTGCAGCGCCGCGGCAATGCCCGGGTCGGGTTGCTGGAGCAGGATGTCGTCTTCCCCGATCCGCACCGCACGCCACGACAGGTCTACGCCTCGGCCACCGCTGGGTTGCGGCACGAGGTGGTTCCGCTGGTGGAGCTGGGGTTGATCGCGCCGGCTGATGTGGACCGTCCCCTGGGGGTGCTGTCGGTGGGACAGCGCAGGCGGTTGGCATTGGCGCTGCTGGTGGCCTCCCCTCCCCACCTGTTGTTGTTGGACGAGCCGACCAACCACATTTCCCTGAGCCTGGTGGGCGAGCTGGAGGAGGCGTTGCAGACAGCGCCGGGCGCTGTGGTGGTGGCCAGCCACGACCGTTGGCTGCGCCGCCGCTGGCAGGATCCTCGTCTGCACCTGGCGGCAGGCCGTGTGGTTGGCCGGGAGGAGTGATGCTGGGGGTCCCCCTTTTCCCGGGGGTGTTCGCCCGGGGACGGGTCGCCATCCCCCGGCACGGGCTGGTGTGGTTTTCGTCTCAGCGAACTGAATCGGTCCGGCGCCGGGTCCACTGTGATCCATGACGGGGGCGTAACACCGCAGACCCGCTGGGGATAGCATCCGGCTAGGTAATCATCCGGCGAGCAGGAGAAGAGACCTCATGACCCAAGCTCCCGTCACCGTGACCGTCACCGGTGCAGCCGGTCAGATCGGCTACGCGCTGCTGTTCCGGATCGCTTCCGGCCAGCTGATCGGGCCCGACACCCCGATCAAGCTCCGCTTGCTGGAGATCCCGCAGGCGGTCAAGGCCGCCGAGGGCACCGCGATGGAGCTCGATGACTGCGCGTTCCCGCTGCTGCAGAGCATCGACATCACCGATGACCCGCGCACCGCGTTCGACGGCACCAACGTCGCTCTGCTGGTGGGCGCCCGTCCGCGCACCAAGGGCATGGAGCGTGGCGACCTGCTGGAGGCCAACGGTGGTATCTTCAAGCCGCAGGGTGAGGCCATCAACGCCGGCGCCGCTGACGACGTGCGGGTGCTGGTGGTCGGCAACCCGGCCAACACCAACGCCCTGATCGCCCAGGCCCACGCCCCGGACGTGCCGGCGGAGCGGTTCACCGCGATGACCCGCCTGGACCACAACCGGGCGCTGACGCAGCTGGCGCAGAAGCTGGGTGTGTCGGTCACCGACATCAAGAAGATGACCATCTGGGGCAACCACTCGGCCACCCAGTACCCGGACCTGTTCCACGCCGAGGTCAACGGCAAGATCGCTGCCGAGCAGGTGGAGCGGGACTGGTTGGAGAACGAGTTCATCCCCACCGTGGCCAAGCGTGGCGCGGCGATCATCGAGGCTCGCGGGGCTTCCTCGGCCGCGTCGGCTGCCAACGCGGCCATCGACCACGTCCACACCTGGGTCAACGGCACCCCGGAGGGTGACTGGACGTCCGCCGCGGTGGTTTCCGACGGCTCCTACGGCGTGCCCGAGGGTCTGATCTCGTCCTTCCCGGTGGTGGCCAAGGACGGCAAGTTCGAGATCGTGCAGGGCCTGGAGATCGACGAGTTCTCCCGCGCCCGCATCGACGCTTCGGTCAAGGAGCTGGAAGAAGAGCGGGAGGCGGTCCGCAAGCTCGGCCTGGTCTGAGCCGCTCGTGCACCAAGTGGGTCCGCAACACCGGTTGCGGACCCACTTTTTGTTCTTGGCAGCAGCTGTTCGGCTCGGGGGCGGTCTGTGCTTGGGGGTTCCCGGGGCGCTGTGTCACCGGGAATGCGGTTGTCCCGCAGGTGGGGGTGTCGAGATACTCGGTTCATGGGCGCATCGCCTGCGGAGCGGATTCGATGTGGCCCGGTGGTGTTGCGCCGCTGGGGTGAGGGCGATGCGGTCGAGCTGCACAAGGTGATCAACAGTTGCTTGCCCCACCTGCGCCCGTGGATGCCGTGGGCCCGGGACGGGTATTCGCTGCAAGCAGCCCAGGACTTCCTCGCATCGGTGGTGGCCAGTTGGAACGAGGCCACCGGTTATGCCTATGCCATCACCGCTGATGGGGCGATCATCGGTTCGGTCGGGTTGCAGCGCGGTCAGCACGACGGGGGCATGGAGATCGGCTACTGGTTGCACCCCGAGCACACCGGTCGTGGGATCGTCACCGCCAGCACCAGGGCGTTGATCGAGCAGGCGTTCGCCTTGGACGGTGTCGATCACGTCGAGATCTGGCACGACGCGGCCAACGTCGCCAGCAGCCGCATTCCGCAGCGGCTGGGGTTTTGCGAGGTCGGGCGGCGCGTGCCACCGCGTGATCCCCCGGTGGAGGGCATGGCTGGGGTGGATGTGGTGTGGCGGCTGCACCGCCCGGATTTCCGGTGAGGCAGCTCTGGTTGTCGTCAGTGTCCTTGCGCCGCCCCAGGTGTGAGTTCAGGTCGCATTCCTGGGTGTGGTCCGCCCCGTGACGGCTTGACGGGCGGCCGTGCTGCGTGGAGGAACAAGCTCCGACCGCGGTCTGCCGCTCCCCCTTTCCCTGTTGTCCTCCTGGGCTGGGGTGGCTAGTCACCTGTCGAGTCCACAGTGGGTTTCCCGCTGTTCTCCTCCGGGGCCTTCTGCTGCTGGGCGAGCTGGGCCAGGGCGGTGTCCAGTTGTTTTTCGGCGCGTTCGGCTCGAGCCACGGCCTGGGCGCGGGCGTCTTCCACCGCGGCCAGGCGTTGTTCGGCCGCCTGCTGTTCGGCCTGCAGCCGCTGCTGGAACTCCTGGCGCAGTCGGTCGAGTTCCTCGGCGTGCTGCTTGCGCATCTCGGTCACTTCGCTGCGCTGCAGCCGCAGCTCTTCCTGCAACAGCCGGTTTTGCGTGCGCAGTTCGCCTAGCTGCTGTTGGGCGTCTTGGGCGGATTGCTCGGCCCGGATGGCCCGTTCCAGGGCCGCGTCGCGTTGACCGAGCGCTTCAGCCACTTCGTGCTGGGCTTGGTCAGCAGCGGCCTGGATCTTCTCCTCCGCCTGTTGGCGGGCTTGTTCGGCTTGCGCCTGGGCTTGCTGGACTTGCTGCTGGGCGTCTCGACGGGCGGCCGCGATCGCCACTTCGGCTTCGTTGCGGGCAGCTTCGGTCTCTTCGCGAGCTTGCTGCTGGATTTCCTGCTGGCGCTGCAGGGCGTGGTCGCGTTCGGCGCGCGCGGCTTCGGCTTGCCTGGCGGCTTCTTCCGCGGCGGCGGCCGCGTCCTCGGCAGCGGCTTCGGCCGTGGCTCGGGCTTGTTCGGCCTGGCGCCGCTGCTGTTGGGCTTCGGCCAGGGCTTGCTCGGCTTGGGCGATGCGGTGCGCGGCTTCGGCTTGGGCCGCCTGCACTTGGGCTTCGGCGGCGCTGGGGTCGGCGATGGTGTTCAGTTCCTCGATCGCGCTGCGCACGTTCCGGGACAGCTGTTCGGTGAGCAGGCGGTATTGGCGCAGCAGTTCTTCGGCGCGCACGCGGGCAGCGGAGAATTCACCGGAAGCGGTGGTGGTTTCCGCGTCGGCCTGGTGGGTTTGGCGGCGCTGGCGTTCTTTCCACGCACGCCACCGGGTGTGCTCGGGAAGATCGCAGTACTCGGACGGGCGACCGGGCCCGTTGCTGCGCACCACTGGCCGGGTACAGCCGGGGAACTTGCATACCTGGGTGGTGGAGTCGTCAGCGTGGTTGTCGGCCGGCTGCTCGCTCATGCTCGGACGTTACCAATTTCGCTTTTCCGCTGGTGCCACCGGTCTGCTGTTTCGGCAGCGCACGAGCGTGCACTCCACCGTGGACACCTCCCGGTGGTTGGCGTGTGGTGGGGGCTGCAGGTGGGTAGTTGTTGCGGTGAGGCGTGCGGTCTGGAGGCGAATGTGAGTGCCGGCTTGCCCTCGGATTCGGCGCGGATGGCGCCGGGGCCATCGCGGTCCGTGTGGGCCGGGGTGCTCATCGGCGTGGGAATTGCGGCGTTCGTGGACGAAACCGTGTTCCACCAGATCCTGCACTGGCACCACTTCTACGATCGGGCCACGTTGGAGGCCGGTTCGGTCTCCGATGGTTTCTTCCACGCTTTCGGCTGGTTCGCCACGGTGATCGGGCTGGTGATGGTCGCTGATGTGCGGCGGCGGAGCGAGTTGCGGGGGCAGGCTTTGGTGGCCGGCATCTTGTTGGGCACTGGGGCTTTCCAGCTCTACGACGGGACGGTGCACCACAAACTGCTGCGGCTGCACCAGATCCGCTACCACGTCGACCTGCTTCCCTACGACTGGACGTGGAACGGGCTGGCTGTGCTGATGCTGGTGGGAGGTGGCGGGCTGTTGTGGAGGGTGCTCGGCAGGAGGCGGCTGTCGCGATGACCGCTCACCACGGTGCTGCAACGCCTGGAGTCGTGGTGGGCATCGTGGGCGGGGTCGTGCTGGTCTGCTTGGGCGCGGTCGCGGTGCTGTGGTGGCGGGGAGATCGGTGGCCGCTGCGGCGCACCGCGGCCCTGGTGGGTGCGGGACTGGGGGTGGTGGCCCTGCTGGTGCCGGTGCCCGCCGGGGAGTTCACCGCGCACATGGTGGGCCACATGCTCGTGGGCATGGTGGTTCCGTTGCTGGTGGCGTTGGCCAGGCCGATGGCGCTGCTGGTGCGCTGCAGCCCGGCAGGCTGGGTGCGTCGTGGTTTGGTGGGGCTGCTGCGCTCCCGAGTGGTGTCGGTACTGGTGTTCGCCCCGGTGGCTGCGCTGGTGGATGTGGGTGGCCTGTGGGTGCTGTACCGCACCGAGCTGCTGGCGGTGTCCGCGCAGCACGGGTGGCTGCACGTGGTGGTGCACTTCCACGTCTTCGCCGCTGGGGTGTTGTTCAGCGTGGCGGTCTGCCAGGTGGATCCGGTGCGCTACCGGCTGGGGGTGGTGGCGCGGGGTGGTGTGCTGGTGGCTGCGTCGGCTGCCCACGCGGTGCTGGCCAAGACGCTGTACCTCGGGGCACCGCCGGGCACGTCGTTCGCTCCGCGGGATGTGGAGGTGGCGGCGATGGTGATGTACTACGGCGGTGATCTGGTGGAGATCGCGTTGGCCGTGGTCATCGCGCTGCAGTGGTATCGGCAGCGGGGGCGGCAGTGGGCTGGCCAGGCTCGTGGGATGCGCACCACCACGACCAGCACATAACGTGCCAGCCATGCTCCACGATCGGTGGACGCCTGCCCTCCTTTCGATTACCTAGAGAAGTGTGACGAATACGATGAGCTATAACCGCAGGTGATCGAGGGTTTTCCCTTAGCGTGGGATCTGGCCGCGAAAAGCGTGGCCATTTCATCTGCCGCTAGCAGTGTGGAGGCCGAACGCAATGTCCCAAGACGAGGTTGGCAGCCAGACCCCCGCGCCGCGAACGAATGCCCATCAGCCCGCGGACATGCTCCGGGCGCGCACCTACCAGCCAGCTCCCCACGTGGAAGTGATCGAAGTCGGTGGCGTGCTCGACCTCAACAGCGCTCCGCAGTTCGCCGACATCGTTCGCGACCAGATGGCTACGCCTTGTCGAACCCTCGTGCTGGATCTGTCGGGCCTGACCTTCCTGTCCACTCACGGGGTGGTCAGCTTGCTCGAAGCCGGCCACCGAGCGCTCATGGGCGAGGTGCAGCTCGTCCTGGTCAGCGGCAACCGGATCGTGGACCGGTTGCTGGAGATGCTCGACGTTGCCGACCGGTTCACCTACGCCGACAGCGTCTCGGACGCGGTGGCGGCCCGCCGGGAGCTTCCCAGACTGGCCGCACCCACCTAACAAAAACGTCACCGTGACGATTCTTCGTCGGGTGACGACACCGGGCGATCATGGCCTTCTGGTGGCCGTTGCGCGACCGTAGCAGCGGCCACCAGGTGCGCCGGGTCACGACTCAGCGACAGCGCCACGTGGTCGTACAGCTGCGTGATCGCCGCCGAAGAATGCCCCAACGCATCCCGCCGGTCCTCCAACGGAGCCCCGGCCTCCCGCGCAATGGTGTTGAACGCATGCCGCATGGAGTGCGGAGTGATCCGCTTGGGCATCGGCACCCCTGCTCGAGCAGCCACCACCTGCACCAACCGGTACACCTGGTGCCGGTTGATCCGCTTGCCGTCCCGCGTCACCACCAGCGCTTCCGGATCACCGTCCTGCGGCCGCACCGCCAAATACGCATCCAGCACCGGAACCAGCGGCTGCGGAATCGGTCGGGTACGCACCTTGCCGCCCTTCATCCGCACCGTCAACATCCGCATCCCGTCCCGCTGCCCCAGGTCCGCCAGGTTGGCGTTGCACAACTCCGACACCCGGATCCCCAGGTCGATCAGCAGCATCATCACCAACGCCGCCCCCTGCGGCCCCAAGCTGCGATGCTGGTACTGGCTGCTGGCGGCCAACATCTGCCCCGCCTGCTGCACCGACACACTGGCGGTGTTGGAGTGCTGCCGGTCGTAGCGAGGCCGAGCCGCATCCCGCGCCGGATTGGCATCGATCGCCCCGGCCCGCACCAAGAACGTGTACCAACTGGACACCGCAGCCAACTTGCGCGCCCGGGTGGACGCGGCATAAGGACGCCCGGTCCGCGGATTGGTCGCCGCCGCCAACTCCGCGGCATACATCTGCACCTCTGGCAGCCGCACCTCGAGCGGATCCAGCTGCCGCCGCGTGCACCACTCGATGTAGTCGCGCAAATCCCGCCCATAGGCAGCTCGAGTATCAGCGGAGTCGGTGAACGACCCCAGCCACGCTGCGATCAACGCTCGGATGCTGTGCCCGGTCCGCGCCGAAGCGCTCAACACTTCCGCCGGCGCGCGAGACGTGGCCGCTGAACTGCCCTGTTCCCCCTGCACGAGCATGATCACATGCTAGCCGTCCCTACAACACCAAGTCCTGTCCGCAGCCCGAGCCGCCGAGCAAACACGCGGCGAATTCACCACCCGCTCGCTACCGTGGGGGTGTGACCAGCCAGCACATTCCCGGTGGGGTGGTGCACCAGCTGCCCCCGGACCTGCACCAAGCGCTGAGCAGCAACAGAGCAGCACTCGCCGCCTGGAACGACATCACCCCGCTGGCCCGCAACGAGTTCATCTGCTGGGTGGAAGACGCCAAACACGACAGCACCCGGCAACGCCGCATTCGCCGCCTGCAGGAAGAACTCGAACAAGGTCAACGCCGCCCCTGCTGCTGGCCGGGATGCGCCCACCGCCAGCGCACCGGTGCGGAATAAGCACACCACGCCGAACAAGAACCGGGCACCCCAGCAGGTAGGCCCCATCCGGCCACCGGCCCCCGCAACCGACCCCCTTCCAGCGCCCACCTCGCGCCGGCACGAAACGCCACCTCCTCCCCGGTTGCCGAACCTGCCGTGGACGGTGCTGCGGGCTGCTGGTCGAGCAGCGCCGCAGCTCCTGCACCAAGAACACGCGGTTGGTTCTCGCCGCCGACACCGCCAGCCGTGTTCACTGTTGGCCTTGAGCAGTGCGTGGGCACCCGGTGAGCAGAGACGTTGACCCCGCAGTGAACACCGCACTGCTGGGCCACGTGGCGCTGAGGAGAACACGATGACCAAGTACTTGCTGCTCAAGCACTACCGGGGAGCACCGGCACCGATCAACGACGTGCCGATGGACCAGTGGACCCCCGAGGAAGTCTCGTCCCACGTGCAGTACATGGACGATTTCATCGCTCGACTCGAACGCACCGGCGAGTTCGTCGACAGCCAAGCGCTGTCCTCGCAAGGCACGTTCGTCCGCTACGACGGCGAGGGGCGCCCACCGGTGACCGGCGGACCGTTCCCCGACACCAAAGACGTGATCGCCGGGTGGATGGTGATCGACGTCGACACCTACGAGCGAGCGCTCGAGTTGGCCGGGGAGCTGTCGGCAGCCCCGGGCGCGGGTGGAGAACCGATCCACGAATGGCTCGAGGTGCGCCCCTTCCTAGCCCCTCACCCGACCTAACGGCCGAGTCGGAAGCAGCGGCGAGGTGCAGATCAAGCGGTGACCACCACTGCGGTCCTCCCGCTCGCAGGCGACGCCTGCTGTTCAGCAGAAGGCTGAGCCTCGAGGTGTTGACGGGGGCGGCTGGCTCAGTCCGGGTAGGTGGTGACCTCGACTGCGATCCGACCTTCGTACCCGTCGACAACGAGGTACCAGTGGTCGTCGTAGGGAACTTCGAGGTGGACGGGACTGAACTCCCAGACGCCGCCGTAGTAGGCGTAGTTGTCGCCGTCGAGGTAGGCCTCGTAGTTGTCGGCGTCCATGAGACGGACGAAGGCTTCGACTCCGCGCAGTTCGACATCCACGTCAGTGCCGGCGGTGCAGAGTCCGAGATCCCAGTAGAGGAATTCCACCTCCCTGTTCCTAGTGGATCATGCGGGACTCGTGGTCGCACAACGAGAAATCGACAGGCTTTCCCCCTTCGGCCTAATCCGCGCTCGAGTCGGGTATGCGCTTGTGCTTTGCTTCTCCGCCGGCGGAGAAGCAAAGCGACTGCTGCGGACGTCGCCTTCTTGCCAGCCTTCGCATCCCCTGGAACCCAGACCTTGCTCAGGAGGCTGTTTTCGGGGCCTTCGTGGAGGCTTGCAGCTCGTGTCCACGGGGGTGCGCCGGGCCAGCTCCACCTGCGGCGCGAGGGGGTGCAACGAAATTCCGCGGCTGGGTGGGTCAGTGGCCCCTGTTTCCGGTTAATCGCACATAAGCCTGATTATGCGCGGTTACGTTTTGCCCGATTCTTGTGGATACCTCCTTATTTCGTTTGGTTTATAACGTTATAAACGTTATTGGTACGAAATGGGTGGTGGAAGCGGGGAGGGCGGTGATGGGGCTTCCGAGGAGGTGGGTGGCGGCCGCCGCCCTTCCCCTCGTGTGGTCGCACCGGCACAGCGGGAAGATGGAGCGCCCTCTTGCCCACTTCTCCCCTTGCCCCCCTGGAGGCGAGCTGGCGGCGTTGCTCGAGCCGCGCTCGCATGACCGCGAAAGCGCGAAGTGCTCTGTTCCAGGCGGCTTCGGCTGCGGGGGCCCTTGAGGGCGCGCACCGCGCTGGGAAGTTCCGGGGAGGACTGGTGGTGGCGGTGCGCGTGGCATCCCGTCTTCCCGAGCCTGGGCATGAGGTGCCGGCGGAGTGCCAGTGCCCTACAGCCGCTCACTCGGAGCTGACGACTCGTTGTCCGCGGCCGGAGCACCGCTGGCCGCGACCGGCAACGCGCTGGCGGTGTCCAAGGCAAGATCGGGGCCGGCACCTTGATGGCCATGGCCATCGTCGCGATTGGCGCGGTTCTCCTGAGGAGGTCCGGTAAAGCTGCGCGACGGCAGCGAGAACGTGGTGGCCACCTCGGAGCTGCAAGGGCGGGAATCGGATGCTGGTCACCCCGGGTGCGAATCCTGCTGACGGCGTGATCCGCACCGGCCGCAGCGGGCCCCGGCAGCGAGGTGCGTGCCGGGGAGATCAACGGCACAGGAGCGCTGGAGGTCGAGCAATCCGGCAAGGACGCCAGTCAGCGCTCGGCTGACCGCATATCGCCAATCCCGGTCCGAGGCAGCATGATCACCGCCGCGCTCTTCGCCGGAGTCGGCAGCTTCTTCGGTGCTCCGGCCACCCGAGCACACGTGCTCTGCTCGTGCTCGTGGCCGCCTCGCCCTGCGCGTTGACGATCCATCCCCGTCGCCGTGGTCGACGCGAACGGCGCCGCAAGCACGGAGCATTGGTCAAGGGCGGCGTCGTGCTGAACGCCCTCGGCCGCGTGCAGGGAGGAGCGCGACAAGGCCGGCCCCCTGGGCCGCAACCAGCCCGCCGTGGTCGACGTCGCCGCCGACGGGCTCCTGCGCGAGCGGGTGCTGGAGCTGGTCGTGGCGTTGGAGGTTTGCAGCGAACACCCGCTGGCCGCGCGATCCTCCCCGCCGTCGGTGGCGACACGATCTCCGGCGGTCGATGTGTGGGCGGTCCTCGGCGCTGGGGTGGCCGGCCAGTTCAACTCAACGATCGCCCGGCGCGGCCGGGGCGCCCCGGCCGGCTGCTGAGGTGCAGTTCCGGCAGCAAGCCGGGGCCACCGTCGTGCTCGTCAAGGACGACGGCCACGTGATCGGCGCGCTCGCCGTGCGCGGCGAACTGCACCCCGAAGCTGCCGAGGTCATCGCCCGGCTGCGCTTCGGACGGCTACCCCATCACCATGCTCACCAGCGACAACCGCGCTACCACCACCGCTGTGGGGGCCGGCGCCGGCATCGGCGCCGTGCACGCCGAACTCCGCCGGAGAACAAGGCCCGCATCATCAGCGAACTGGGCACCCGGCAATCCACGGCAATGCTCGGGGACGGTGCCAACGACGTTCCTGCCCTGGCCACTGCTGACCTGGGCAGCACCATGGCCGCCACGGGGACTGACGCCGCGATCGAAACCACCAACGTCGCTCTCCTGGGCGACGATCTGCGGCACTCCGCCCCCGCGGCCATGCCCGCCGCATCGTGCCGCAACACGTCGGCCCTCCCTCGGTTGCTCACCTCCTTGATGCCGCTAGCACTGTTCGGCTTCCTCGGTCTCACCGCGGTGGTGCTGGTGCACGAGGTGGTCGGGATCGTGGTCATCGTCAACGGCGTGCGCGCCGGACGCACCGAACCACTGTCTGCGCTGCCCGGCGGCAAGCTTGCAACGGCGCGGCCTGCATTCGCGGGGATTTCGCCGTGACCGGCGCGTGGCCCTTTGACGCCGAGGAGATCCTCGGCGCGGTGTTCTCGGGGAGCATCCGGTGCAGCACCTCCCCGTGCTGGCCTCCGGTGCACGAAGCTGGTTGCTCACCGGGTGAGATCGGATTGGAGCGTGCGAGTCCGGCGCCGCCATCCGCCTGATCTCCCCGCGTCGTGCCCCGTCCCGGCACCTGAGCAGCGTGACCACTCCTGTCGCCGACCGCAGTGGTGTTCTGCGTACTGCCGCGGGTGCGTTCCCGCAGGACATGTGGTCAACGATGGCGCAAGAGCAGAGGTGGGAAGCTCGCGGGAGCTCGCCGAAGCCGGTGACGACCGTGGCGGGGGCTGAGCGCCAGTCCTCGGCTCCGAACTTCTCGGGGGTGCAGCGCCGCAGGGGCTCAGATGCCGAAGGCCGGTGGATAGTGGATCGTGCCGGAGGGCACGGGCTGCTGCGGGTCCAGGGAGAGCGCCATCATCGCTTCGTCCGGCACCTCCAGGGGGGCGCGAATGCCCCAGCGCGAGGCGGGTGTGAAGCCGAAGCGCGGGTAGTAGTCGGGGTGGCCGAGAACGACCACGGTGTTCTCGCCGCGGGCTCGGGCCGCCTCCAGCACGGCCTGGATGACCGCGCTCCCGGCTCCTTTGCGCTGGTAGGCGGGCAGCACCGCGCACGGGGCCAGTGCGAGCGCGGGGTGGGCGTCGATGTGGCAGCGCGTGAGCAGGGCGTGTCCGACGATGTCGCCGCCCTCGGTTTCGGCGACGTGGGAGAGCCCGTCGATCCAGGCTTGCGGATCGGCGCGGAGCGCATCGACGAGATCGGCTTCTTCGGCGGTGGGGAACGCAGCGAGGTTGATCTCGCGAATGGTCGACAGGTCGGCGGTGGTTTCCGGGCGCGTGATCCAGGTGCTCACAGGGTGTCCGTCTCGTGGTCGTGCTCGTCGGATGTGCGGTCAGAGCGTAGTCGGCGCCGCGCCCGGCGCAATGGAATTTTTCCCCGCTCTGCGGGGCCCTGGGTTCTCGTTGTCAGGTGATTGCTTGGTGGGCTGCGCTTTGCTGCGGTGGGAGTTGAGCCAGTTCCCGCAGGGCGGTGCGCACCTCCTCCGGGCGTTCCAGCGGGGAGCAGTGCCCGCAGTCCAGTTCGCGAAGCCCCAGCAGTCGAGGCAGCTTCGAAGCCAGCAGGCGTGACCGTTCCGGTGGTGTGATCCGGTCGGTTCGGCCCGCGATCACCAGCGCGGGCACGCTGATCGCGGCCGGGTCGAGGGTCTCCACCAGGTTCACCAGCGTGGTTCCGCAGCTTCCCCGCGCACGGGCTGCTGTGGCGCTGACCATCGCATCGACTTCGCGTACCACTTCCGCGGGGGCTTGGGGTCCGACCGCGACGCGGCGCAGCAGGTGCCGACGACCCGGGAGGCGACGCGGCAGGGGAAGGCCGGCCAGGGGTGCTGCGGCTTGGGCCAGTCGGCGGCGCAGCGGGAGCAGTCGGTCGGGGCCGCGCAGGAAGGCGACGTGATCCAGGACTTGCCCCGGGGTGGTGTTGACCAGGGCGACCGCTGAGGCGCGGGTGGGTACCTCGGTGGGATACCTCCTGGCCCAGGCCAACACGGCGATCCCGCCCATGGAGTGCCCGGCGATCACCGCGGGCTGTTCCGGGCTCACCGTGGCGGCCAGCACGGCGTGCAGGTCGTCTGCGAGGTGGTCGAGGGTGTACTGCCCGCGCGGGGCGACTTCACTGCGGCCGTGTCCGCGCTGGTCGTAGGCGACCACCCGGAATTCGGTGCTGAGTTGGTGGATCTGGTGCCGCCAAAACCTCAGTGCGCACAGCACTCCGTGGGAGAGCACGATGGTCGGGGCGTCCGTGCGACCGCGTATTTCGACGTGCAGGCGGGTGCCATCGCTGCTGCTGACCGTGCGCACCTCGACCGGCACGCCCGGTCGGGTTGGGATTTCGTCTTCTGCTGGTTTCGGGTGCCGGCGTCTCCCGGTGGGTCGACTGGTCGTGACCAGTTTTTCGAACACCGTCTTCCTCCACCGGTTTGTCGACCTGCTGGGGCAGAAGTGCGGTGGCGGTCGAGTCCCTGCCGCGGGTGTCGGGGTGATCGGGGCTCGTCGGCACCCCTCTGCCCCGTGCTCGAGGAGGGGTCGTCGGTCTGCTGCCTGCAGCGGATGTGGGGGGGTCGGCTCACCGGGGGCCGTGCAGGCGGTGTCGTGATGGCGCCTGGTGGTGCGCTGGTGAGGACGTCCCACACCCGTGGGACTTAATTGTTAGCAGAACACCCTCAAACATGAAATGATCCCGCTCGGGATGCCGGTGCCCTGACCCGCTCCAGCGCGCCACTTCCCAGCCTGTTCGAGCGGGCGATCCAGCAGGCGGTGTCCGATCTCCACACCACCCCGACAGCGCGCACCGCGGTGATCTGCTCACGATGCCGTCCGCCCGGGGATCCTTCGCCGCTGCAGACCGGCACCAGTTCATCGCCGGCCACATCGCTGCCCGCCACGACGAGGGCGTGCTCCCGCCAGCGGCCCTCGATCTCCAGGCCGAGGCGATCATCCCGCCTGGCTCTCGGCTACCCCCTGCTGCCGAGCACCCACGACGACCTCGACGACGCCGTTGCCCGCGACATCGCCCACCGCGCCATCGTCCCGCTGGTCACAGCGCCCGCGCGGTGAACTCGCAGCGGTGAGGACCTCTTCGCCGGCTCCGCGCGCTACCCGTCCCCGGCCGGGATGCGCGCGGAGCCCTGGTGCTGGGACGGCGACCACCGGTCGTGCTCGTCAGCGCACGGGCGCGAGCAGGGCTCAGCACCACCCTGGTGCCGACCGCGGGCAGCACCGCACCGTTCTTTCCGCAATCCGGGATGCGCGCGGTGGGCGTTCGACCTCGTGGTAGACACGGGTGTGGCCACCGAATCTCCGTTGTTGCTCGCACTGGATCTCACCGGAACGTTCGCCTTCGGCCTCAACGGGGCGCTGACGGCGGTGCGCGCTGCGCGACTGGACGTGGTCGGTGTCGTCTCACTCGGCATGATCACCGCGTTGGGCGGTGGGGTGATCCGGGATGTCATCATCGGCTCCATCCCGCCCGCCACGTTTCGCGACTGGCGCTACTTCGCGCTCGCTTTCGTCGGCGGACTGATCGCGTTCGCGCTCAGCAAGCAGCTGGATCGGTTGGAGAAGCCGATCACGGTGTTGGACGCGATCGGGTTGAGCGTGTTCGCGGTCATCGGGGCGAGCAAAGCGCTGGAGTACGGGCTGGGGGTCGGTCCCGCGCTGCTGCTGGGGGTGGTCACGGGGGTGGGTGGAGGAACGATCCGAGACACCCTGGTCCAGCGGATTCCCTCGGTGCTGCGCAGTGACCTGTACGCGATTCCGGCGCTGATCGCAGCGGCGATCACGGTGGCCACGATCAAGATGGGGGTTTACGGGCTGCCTGCCGCGTTGGGCGCGGCGGCGGTCTGCTTCGCCATCCGGATGCTGGGAGTCCACTTCAACCTCAACGCCCCGCGCCCGCCGCGGTAGCTCTGCTGGTTTTCCGGGACCGCGTGCTCGACGGGACTGTGCTGGTCGGGCCGCTGGGGGTTTCAGGGCATTTCGAAGTGCTGGTAGTCGACGGGGTTCGTCCAGTGCCCTCCCCATTGCCAGCCGCGGTCGGTGAACGCCCGCACCGCGGGGTCCCCGTCGTGGAGCATGCCCGGGTCGGTTCGGGTGCGGTCCAGGTATTCGCCGGCGGTGGCCGGTTGGACTCCGTTCTCGTCCAGGTAGGGGTTGAGCAGCGGGTTGAGGTCCACGGCGGTGCCATAGGCGTGGTAGGCCCACCGGCCGGTGCCGGGGATTTCACGGCAGTTGAACGCCGAGGTGTTGTTGTCCCGCATCGACAGTTCGTCTTCGGCGCCGGGGTAGTGCGCGACGTTGCGCATCTTCTCGATCGGGTAGCCCAACCGTTGCAGTTCTTCGAACACGTCGATGACCTGCTGCACCCGGTCTTGGTGCACGATGAGTTCGCCGCGGTGGAGGTTCCCGTCGAAACCGAGGTGGTCCAGTTCGACGCGGCGCAGTTGCTCGGGGCCGACTGGGCAGCCGGGGTGCCAGGTGGCGCCGAGTTCTTCGGCGGTCACTGGGCTGACGGTGGCCGGCCGCGGCGCGGGGGCTGACGGTGGTGGGGCAGGTTGCGGGGACGGTGCTCCCGCTGGAGCCCCGCATTGGACACCCAGCCCGGCGGTCAGCAGCCCGAGCAGGAGGAGTGCCGATCGGAAGTGACGTGGCGTTCTCGTGGTGACCTCCCGCAGGTGCGTGGCGCGTTGCGGTTGAGGACTACCCGCGCTTCGTCGGTGTTGAACGGCAGCTGGGAGGAGTTCGCCGAGAACGGTGTGCTTTCAGACCGTGGAGTTCCGAATCGGCGGAGCCGGATGCGTCTTCCTCGCGCACTCCGTCAAGAATATGACTTGAATCACTTTTTGTGATGCTTTTGCGACGCTTCTCGTCACTCTCCGCAGTTCCTTTCGCGCAACAACGAGCAGCGTTTGCCCAGTTGAGCGATTGACACAGGGGGCTGAGACCGAAAGGGAGCGGCAACTCACAGGGGTGTGCTTTATCGGTCTGTTACCGGTAGGGTCTGGAGCCAACCGGTAGGGTTCCCCCTACCGGTGAACATCTGGCCGTTTGCTCCCGCAGAGTTCGATACGGATGACACTTCAAAACGACCTAGCTCGACCGTGGTTCGAACCAGTGGTCCCCACGGAGGGGCGGCAGGACCAGCCGCAGCCCACACGAGGGCCGCTGAAAACGCGCATCGCGGGCGAACTGCCCCTGGACGAGATCTACGCAGGCTCCCGGCCGCGCACTGAGCAGTCGACCCCCGACGACCGCGCCGACGAGCCCGCCCAGGTAGAAGTCACCCAGCCCTACATCCCGGCCATCCGGGACGAGCAGCCCGAATTCGCCAAGCGGCTCAACCCGGAGCCCCAGCTCTCCCCCGAGCCCGAAACCCGGCTCCACATCGAAACCCCAGCACCACCAGCTGCTCAACCGGACACGCCGGTCACGCCCGAGCCTGCCGAACCCACCGTCCGTACCGCGGAACCGGCCACCGCCGCACCGGCCGCCCCGGCGGCTCCGGTGAAGAAGCGCAGCTGGGTGCGCCGGGTGGTCCGTCGGATCATCGGCCCGGACCTGCTGCGCAAGGACCCGCCCAAGCCCAAGTGAGATCCGGTGGGGCTCGATCACTCACACCTCCAGCCGGAGCAGG
>NZ_AYJW01000020.1 GCF_000497205.1 Saccharopolyspora rectivirgula DSM 43747 | reverse complement strand
GGGCCTCCCGTGGTTCGGAGTGCGGATGCGGTTGGTGAGACAGCTTGACCTCGGGAACGTTGGTGACGACATTGCGGTGCAGGAGCTCCCGGCTGCGCGCGCACGGCTCCACCGCCACCACGGCCCCGTCAGCACCGAGCCGGTTCAGCACCCGCACCGTCTGGTAGCCGACGTAGGCGCCGACGTCGAGGAAGATCCCGTCCTCGGTGAGCAACAGGTCGATCAGCTCGGAAACTTCCCGCTCCCAATAGGGGTGCGCCGACAGCCACGGGAGCATGCGGGTGTCTTCGGCCGGCAGCTGCAACACCCCCGCGTCGCACAGCACCGGAGCCGTCGCCTGCTCCTCGTCGGCGCTCTCGTGCTCCCGGAGCAGCACGCGTTGCAGCGCTTCGGTGCGCCACAGCACGTCCTCGACGTTGCGGGAAACCAGCCGCAGGCCGTCAGTCAGCACGTCATCGGTCGACCGGCGCTGTTCCAAGGCGTCGAGCCGGTCCACGATGCGCTCCACCGCGCCGGTGAGGGTGTCCAGCCTGGCGGCGAGCTCCTCCACCGCGTGCTCCTCCCCCGCACCGCTCTCCAATGCCTGCAGCTTGCGGTGCTGGTCGGCCAGTTCGACCCGGGTTCGCAACACCCCGTCGTCGACGGCGGTGAGCTGGGCGGCCAGCTGCTCGTCGCGCTGGGCGAGCTGGTCCAGTTCCCTGCGGACCCAGTGCAGACTGCCCCCGTCGAGGTCGGCCTGCCTGGACAGCAGTTCAGCGGCGGTCTGCTCCACCCCGTCGATGACCGAGCGCAGCAGATCGCGGATGTGCTCGTCGTAGTGCCCGAGCACCTTCAGCACCGCTTTGCGCAGCGCGGGGGAAAGAGCGCTGCGCCCGGGGCTGCTCACGTCCGGAGTTCGGTGCAGGGCGTGCCTGGCGATCAGCAACGGGTGCAGCGGGTCGTCGGACTTCCCGTGCCGCTTCCGGGACCACTTGGTCCGCCAAGCGCGGTAGGCCCGCTCGACGTGCTGCCGCAATTGCTGACCGGTCCGGTCCGCGGTTCGAGAGGTCAGCAGGTGTTCCCGCACCGCGGCGGCGGTCTCGGCGGTGCGCTGCGGGTCTTCCGCGAGAGCGCGCAGTTCCCGGGCCGCCGCTTCGGCGTCCGGTTCTCCGGCGCCTTGGCACGGCACCAGGGTCACTCCCGCGCTGCCGAGCAGTGCGGCCGCCGCACCGCGGTCGGAGGTGAGCACCGGGACGCCGCGGACAGCCACGTCCATCAGCCGCAGCACAGCCCGCTCGGATCCGGTGCCGCGGTTCAGCACCACGACGCAGTCGGCGGCGGCGACCAGCGCCATCGGGTCGTAGTCGTCCTCGACGAGCCGGACCCGGGGGTCGGCGGCGGTGGCCAAGCGGAGTCGTTCCGCGGCTTCCGGGTTGTGCCCGGCCGTGCCGATCAGCAGGCGGGCGTCTTCGCGCTCGGGGAAGGCGGCGAGGAAGGCGTTGACCACGCCGATGGTGTTCGTGGAGTGCTCGTCGGAGTGGTCAGCGAAGGTGACGACGACGAACTCCTCCGACAACCCGTAGCGGGCCCGAGCTCCTTTGCGCTCGGGCAGGTCCACCGGGTCCCGCTGGAGGACCGGGAGCTCCACCACCCGCACCGGTCGTCCTCTGCCCACGCGTGTTGCGTCGGAGCCGGGCAGCACCCAGGTCTCCGCGGCTTCCGCATCCGCTGCTTCGGGGCAGACGTCGATCAAGTGGCGGTCCGGGGGCACCGGTGCACCGGGGGTGCAGCGCAGCACCACCGGGTAGTGCGGTTCGTCGGCGGACGGCAGTCCCGAGGCCTGCACCGCGACGCGGACCAGTTCGGCGAGTAGTCCCTCTCCCACCACGGAAACCCCGAGCTGGTCCACCAGGGCGGGTTGGTGCTCCGGCTGGCCGCGAACCGCGCCGGCCGGCAGCTGCCCGTTCGCGACCGCGACGTTGGTGCACCAGTCCCGGAACGCTTCCGCATCGGTGCCGAACGGGTCGGGGAACCGCTGCTGCAGCTCGGGGTCGTCCGCCCAGATCGCCGCGCTCCAGCGGGATGCTCCGGCAGCCCGTTGCCGGTCGTCGGCCGGGGTGCACGCCCAGTCCAGGAACTCCTCGCTCGAGCTGTCAGGTCGGAACGGGCTTCGCGGAGCGGCGCCGTCCAGCCATGCGGAGCGGTACTGCTGCCGCAGCGAGCCCGGGATGGCGTAGCCCTCCGGCAGTTCGTCGAACGGGTGGGGCTGCGGACGCGTGTAGCCGGCGTTGACCAGGGCGTTGTGGTACGCCGCGCACAGTCCTGCCAGGTGCGGGTTGGCGGAGAGCAGCACCCGGGGGCGGTCGCTGAACTCGGCGGACAGGAGCCACGGCCGGTTGGGCTGGAAGCCGGTGAAGTGCACGCTGCGCAGCAGCTCGCCGTCCGCCAGCCAGGTGCCGTCCTCGGCCACGGCCAGTTCCCGCTGCGCGGCGTTCCACACCGACAGGCCCACGCCGGGGTTGCGGATGAGCTGGTGATCGATCAGCGCGGTGGCGGTTTCCAAGCCGGCGGCGGCCGGGTCGGAACTGCTCTGGGCGGCCCAGGTGGCGACGAGCTGCGCTGCTTCCGGTCGGAGGACGAGCATCGCCGGGTCGACCGGTCCGGCGGCGGCCAGGTCGGCGACGCTGGGGCGCAGCCCGTCCGTCGGCAGCGGCCCCAGCAGCCGGGGCACCAGGCCAAGCGGCCGCTGGGGGCTCAGCGAATCGAGCAGTTCGTCGAGGGAGCCGAAGACCTGCACCCACGGTTCGAAGCTGAGCACCGCGTTGCCGGCGGAGAGCAGCTGGTGCACCAGCCGCAGGCGCAGCACCGCCCGCAGTTGGTCAGCGGTGCACAGCATCGCCAGGTCGGCCACTTCGGCCGGGTCCCAGCCGAGTTCTTCGGGGGTGACCGCGTCCTGGTCCGCGTGCTCGGAGCCCGGTCGGTCCAGCAGCACGGTGGTGAAGCTGGCCCCGGGGTGCTGCTGCAGGAAGGAGTCCCGCAGCACCTTCGCGGCTGGCAGTTCCGCCGGGTAGGCGACGGTGCAGCCGACCAGGGGGATGTCCGAGTCCGGTTCAGCCGGCCACTCCGGTTCGCTCGGGAAACCGGCGGACGGCTGTTCTGGTTGCGCCTGCTGATCAGTCACAGGCGCAACCTATCGCCACCCGCGGTGCGGACTGCAGTCAGTCCGCACCAGTCACAGCATCGGCAGCAGACTGCGCAGCTCGTAGGGAGTCACGTGGCTGCGGTAGGCGTTCCACTCCTCCCGCTTGTTGCGCAGGAAGAAGTCGAACACGTCCTCGCCGAGGGTTTCCGCGACCAGTTCGGAGGACTCCATCTCGGCCAGGGCTTCGTTGAGGTTCTGCGGCAGGTTGGCGTACCCGGCCGCTTTGCGCTCCCGTTCGGTCAACGACCACACGTCGTCCTCGGTCGCCGGCGGCAGTTCGTAGCCCTTCTGGATGCCTTGCAGCCCGGCGGCCAGGATCACCGCGTACGCGAGGTAGGGGTTGCAGGCGGAGTCGAGGGTGCGGACTTCGACCCGCCGCGAGGAGGCCTTGCCCGGTGAGTACATCGGGACTCGCACCAGGGCGGACCGGTTGGCGTGGCCCCAGCACACCGCGGTGGGGGCTTCGCCGCCGACGATCAACCGCTTGTAGGAGTTGACCCACTGGTTGGTCACCGCCGAGATCTCGCGGGCGTGGTGCAGGATGCCGGCCACGAAGGCCCGGCCGATGTCGGAGAGCTCGAACGGGTTCTCCGGGTGGTAGAAGGCGTTCTGGTCCCCTTCGAACAGGCTGAAGTGGGTGTGCATGCCCGAGCCCGGCTGGTTGCTGAACGGTTTCGGCATGAACGAGGCCCGGACGCCTTGGGTGATGGCCACTTCCTTGACGACGTAGCGGAACGTCATCACGTTGTCGGCCATGGTGAGCGCGTCGGCGTAGCGCAGGTCGATCTCCTGCTGCCCGGGGGCTCCTTCGTGGTGGCTGAACTCCACCGAGATCCCCATGGCTTCGAGGGTTTCGATGGCGGTGCGGCGGAAGTGCGGTGCGGCGTCGTGGCTGGCCTGGTCGAAGTAGCCGCCGGAGTCGGCCGGGACGGGTTCGCTGCCGTCGTCGGGCAGGTCTTTGAGCAGGAAGAATTCGATCTCGGGGTGCACGTAGCAGGTGAAGCCGGCTTCGCTGGCCTTGGCCAGGGTGCGGCGCAGCACGTGCCTGGGGTCCGACCAGCACGGCGAGCCGTCGGGCATGTGGATGTCGCAGAACATGCGGGCCGAGTAGTGCTCGCCGTCAGGGGTTTCCCAGGGCAGCACCTGGAAGGTGGCCGGATCCGGCTTCGCGACCATGTCCGACTCGTAGACGCGGGCGAACCCCTCGATGGACGAGCCGTCGAAACCGATGCCCTCGGCGAAGGCTCCTTCCAGTTCAGCGGGCGAGATCGCCACTGACTTGAGCATGCCGAGCACATCGGTGAACCACAGCCGCACGAAGCGGATGTCACGTTCCTCCAAGGTGCGGAGCACGAACTCCTGCTGGCGGGTCATGCTGGCAGCCTAAGAGCTGGGGGCCGAGTTCGCGTAACCGGCCTGTGAAGATTTCCAGGTGGTACCGCTCTGCGGAAAGCGGGTGCGGGCCGCCGGGAGCAGCCCGCACCCCGGTCCTGCTCAACGGCAGCGCGTCCCCTCGGGCGGCAGTTCGAGGTTGACCAGGTAGTCGGTCGCGGCCTGGTCAACGCACTGGACTCCCTGCAGGTACACGGTGTGCTGGTTGCCCTCGTAGGTCAGCAGTCGCCCGTGCAGCACCTGGGCGAGCTGCACACCGGCCTGGTACGGGGTGGCCGGGTCACCGGTGGTGGAGATGACCAGGACGGGGTCGAGCTGGCCGGCTTCGGGCGGGTCGAAGTCGCCGGTCACCGGCACGGGCCAGAAGGAGCACGCGTCCCGGGCCGGGCTGGCTCCCCGACCGTCGTCCATGAACGGTGCCGCTTCGCGGTAGCGCCGGTCGATTTCGAGGAACTTCTGCGGGTCGTGCACCCGCTGGTTGTCCACGCAGTTGACCGCGGCGAAGGCGTCCATGGAGTTGGGGTAGCTGCCGCTCGGTTCGCGTCCGTAGTAGGCGTCGGCCAGTTGGAGGAGCAACCTGCCGTCTCCCTGCCGCAGTTGCAGGAGGGCTTCGTTGAGGCCCTCCCACAGGCCGGACGTGTACAGGGCTTGCACCGTCCCGTCGATCGCATCCGAATAGGACAGCTTCCGGTCGCCGACGACGAGCGGCCGGTCCACCAGCGGGCGGGTGAGTTCTTGGTAGACGGTGACCGCGGCGGACGGATCGTTGCCCAGGGCGCAGTTCTGCTGGTCGGCGCACCACTTGGCGAACTCGTCGAAAGCGCCCTGGAATCCGGCGGCCTGCTCGAGGAGGCTGTCAATTGTGGACTGCTCCGGGTCGATCGCCCCGTCCAGCACCATGGCGCGCACGTTGCCGGGGAACGCCTCGGCGTACTCGGCGCCGATCCGGGTTCCGTAGGAGTAGCCGAGGTAGTTGAGCTTTTCGCCCCCCAGCACGGACCGGAGGACGTCCAGGTCTCGAGCCACTTCGCGGGTGCCGATGTTGGCCAGCAGTTCCTCTCCGCTGCGCTGCGCGCACTTGCGGGCGTAGGCCTGCTCTTCCCGCTCGGTCTGGGCGACTCCGGAGGGCGAGACGTCGGCGTCCGAGTCCAGGCGCTCGGCGTCCCACTCCTCATCGGTCAGGCAGCGCACCTGCGGTTCGGAAGCCCCGACCCCGCGCGGGTCGAACCCGACCAGGTCGAACCGTTCGCCCAGTTCTGTGCGGGAGACCGTGTCGGCCAGGTAGGCCGCGGCGCTCATCCCGGAGGCCCCGGGGCCACCCGGGTTGATCAGCAGGGAGCCGATCCGTTGGCCGCCTTCTGCCGGTCGGCGGAGCACACCCAGTTTGATCGTGGCGTCCTGGGGTTTGGCGTAGTCCAGGGGGACTTCCACCTGAGCGCATTCCAGACCGGGTTGGCTGTAGGCCTCGCGGTCGGCGTCGGTGGACGCGTAGTCGGGGCACTCCTCCCAAACGATTTCCTGGGAGTAGAACTCCTCGAGCCCAACTGGAACTGCTCCGGCGGGACCGTTCCGCTCCGTCTTCGGCAGATCCGCCCCGGACCGGTCCCCGTCTTGCGGTTGCGGGGTGCAGCCGGCGGCGGCCAACGCCAGGACAGCTGTGAACACAGGCAGTAAGCGACGCACTGCAAAATCTTGTCATGTGAGCCTGCTCCGTTTCGGCTCGGGCAGATGGCCGAGCCGAGGCCCGATGGGACAAGATGGGGCCATGCCCCAGCTGCGCATCGCACTCGCACAGGTCAATGCCGTTGTCGGCGATCTCGCTGCGAACAGCACGATGATCGTCGACTGGACTCGAGAAGCGGTTGAGCGGGGTGCGCACGTCGTCGTCTTCCCGGAGATGGCCCTGTGCGGCTACCCGGTCGAGGACCTGGCCCTGCGCAAGTCGTTCGCCGCGGCGAACACGGCGGAACTGGAGAAGCTGGCCGCGGCGTTGCGCGACGCCGGGTGCGGTGACGCGCTGGTGGTGACCGGTCATCTCAGCCGCGACGACCACGGCCCCCGCAACTCCGCGTCCTTCCTGTACGGCGGCGAGGTGTTGGCCACCTACCACAAGCACCACCTGCCGAACTACGGGGTCTTCGACGAGGCCCGCTACTTCGCCTCGGGCGACGAGCTGCCGATCGTCCGGTTCCACGGTCTGGACATCGGCGTGGTGATCTGCGAGGACATCTGGCAGAACGGCGGTCCGGTGACAGCCCTGGGCGAAGTCGGGGTGGACCTGCTGCTGTGCATCAACGGCTCGCCCTACGAGCGGAACAAGAACGACCTGCGCACACCGCTGGTCGCCCGCCGAGCCGCCGAGGCCGGCGCGCCGATGGCCTACGTCAACCTCGTCGGGGCCCAGGACGAGCTGGTCTTCGACGGCGGTTCGATGATCACCACCCGGGACGGGGAGGTCCTCACCCGGGCCCCGCAGTTCCGCGAACACCTGCTGGTGGCGGATTTGGACTTGGAAGCAGGGGGGTACACCTCGACGACCGTTCCGGAATCCCCGGGGCCCCTCCGACCGCCGGCTTTCAGCGTGAACCGCCTCGTCGCCCAGCCGAATCCGCTGCCGGCGTACGAGCCGCTGCCGATGCCGGCGGCGGCCGAGCCGCTTCCCGAGCTGGCCGAGGTGTGGTCGGCGCTGGTGACCGGGCTGCGCGACTACGTGCACAAGAACGGCTTCAAGTCGGTGATCTTCGGTTTCTCCGGGGGCATCGATTCGGCCGTGTGCGCGGCGATCGCGGTGGACGCGCTGGGGGCCGACTCGGTGCACGGGGTCTCGATGCCGTCGCACTACTCGACGGAGCACTCCCGTTCGGACGCCGCTGAACTGGCCCGCCGGTTGGGCTGCCACTTCGAGGTCCACCCGGTCGCCGACATCGTCGACGTGTACGTCAACAAGTTCGGCCTCACCGGTTTGGCCGAGGAGAACATCCAGGCCCGGTGCCGGGGCATGCTGTTGATGGCGCTGTCCAACCAGCGCGGCCACCTGGTGCTGGCCACCGGCAACAAGACCGAGCTGGCGGTCGGCTACTCCACGATCTACGGGGACGCGGTCGGCGGTTTCGCCCCGATCAAGGACGTGCCGAAGACCCTGGTGTGGGAGTTGGCCACGTGGCGCAACGCCGCAGCCACCGAGCGCGGGGAGACGCCTCCGATCCCGGAGAACTCGATCACCAAGCCGCCGTCGGCGGAGCTGCGTCCTGACCAGACCGACCAGGATTCGCTGCCGCCGTACGAGGTGCTGGACCGGGTGCTGGACGGCTACATCGAAGGCGACAAGGGGTACGCGGAACTGCTCGCCGAGGGGTTCGACGCGGAACTCGTCGAACAAGTGCTGCGGATGGTGGACCGGGCCGAGTACAAGCGGCGGCAGTACCCGCCGGGCACGAAGATCACGTTGAAGGCGTTCGGTCGGGACCGCCGGCTTCCGATGACCAACCGGTGGCGGGAAGCAGCTCCGAACTAGTCGAACTCCCACCGGCTGTTGCGCCTTCCCGACGTCCGCACCACTTCCGGTTTCTCCGCCGACCGGTTATGCATTACCGGCAGAGATCGGAAGGTGGATGTCATGCGTTGGAAGAGGTTGGGGGCCGTGCTCGCCGCGGCAGCTGCCGCTCTGGTCTTCGGTGCCTCGTGCTCCGCTCAATCGACGAGCACCGGTTCGGCCGAGCCTCCGGCGAGTCGGCTCGACGAGGTGGTGCAGCGCGGTGAACTGCGCGTCTGCACCACCGGGGACTACCGTCCTTTCACCTATCGGGCGGAGGACGGCACGTGGACCGGCATCGACGTCGACATGGCCCGGGACATGGCGCAGCGGCTGGGTGTTCGGGCCACTTTCGTGCCGACCACCTGGGAAACGCTGATCGACGACTTCACCGCCAAGTGCGATGTCGCGGTCGGGGGGATCTCGGTGACCCTGGACCGAGCGCAGCGCGCTTCCTTCAGCACCGCTTACTTGGTGGACGGCAAGACCCCGGTCACCCGGTGCGAGAACGTGCAGCGCTTCCAGACGCTGGAGCAGATCGACCGACCGGACGTGCGGGTGGTCGTCAACCCCGGCGGCACGAACGAGAAGTTCGCCCGGGAGCGGCTGAAGCGGGCGACCATCGTGCAGCACCCGGACAACAACACCATCTTCGACGAGATCATCGCCGGCCGGGCCGACCTGATGATCACCGATGCAGCCGAGACCCGCTGGCAAGCGCACCAACACCCGCAGCTGTGCTCGGTCCACCCGGACCGCCCGTTCACCTTCTCGGAGAAGGCCTACCTGCTCCCCCGGGGAGACGTGGTGTTCCAGCAGTGGGTGAACCAGTGGTTGAACTTGGCGTTGCACGACGGGACCTACGACCGGATCTCCCGCGAGTGGCTCGGCTGAACCGGCCTCGGCGGTGGTGGTGATCTCCGCGATCTCGCCCCACCGCCGATCTTCCTCCAATACCCTGGGGCCCCATGACCGAAGCACAGCCCGTGGTACTCGACGTGGGGAACAAGGCAGCGCGCGCCGTGCTGCTCGGTGGAGCGGTCTCCGGGGCGATCGGGTTGTTCACCTACTACGCCTGCCTCACCGACCAGATCAGCGGCGGCACGGGGACGCTGATCGTCGCGTGGATCATCGGATCGGTCTTCTTCGGCATCGGACTCCTGTGCGCCTTCGGCTGGCGAGCGGCGTCCCGCCCCCGCAAGCTGATCTTCGAAGCGGCGGGGATCCGCTGGGACGACCCCAAGGGCAAGCCGTGGGCGGTCCGCTGGGAGGAACTGGGCGGTGTCGCCGTTTCGCGCACCAAGGAACGCGCGGTCCAGGCGTCCGACCACCTGACCCGGCGGACGATGGTCCGGCTCGACCTGTTCCCGGCCGACCCCGGATTCCGCCAGCGCCACCCGGAGATGGAACACCTGTGGGAGTTCCACCGGGTGAAGAACGGCTACCGCCTTCCGCTCGGCGATGCCGCTGAGTTCATTCCGCTGATCGAACAGGGCATGCACCAGTTCCGCCCGCAGCTCTACCTCGGTGTGCGGGACGAGGGGTTCACCGTCGGCTTGACGTGAACCAGCTCGACCGTTCCGGCGCGGGTGCACCGCTTTGCCCCGCGCCGGCAGCGAGCCCACCATGGAGCTCGCCAGGCTCGGATGGTGGGTTGCGGTGCTGACCGCGGCAGGTGGCGGGTTCGCGTCGTCTTGCTGTGATGTTGGGCGGATGCTGGTCCCGTCGTCCCCGAGGGCGTGCCACGCTGACCGTGCACCGAAGTCAACCCGGGGACCCGCTGGCCGGGCCTCGAGGAAACAAGGACGGTCGACGATGACTGCTGACCAGAATCCATCGGCGCACGGTTCCGGAGAAACCACCGCTCCCTACGGGTCCGCTCCGAAGCGCAAGCGCACGCGGATCCACCACCTGCAGCAGATGAAGGAGCGCGGCGAACCGTGGCCGATGCTCACCTCCTACGACATGTACACGGCGCGGATCTTCGACCAGGCGGGCATTCCGGTGCTGCTGGTCGGTGATTCAGCGGCCAACAACGTCTACGGCTACGAGTCGTCGCTACCGGTGACCGTGGACGAAATGCTGCCGCTGGTCCGCGCTGTGACTCGTTCCGCGGAACACGCGCTGGTCGTGGCGGACCTGCCCTTCGGCTCGTACCAGGCCTCTCCCGAACAAGCGCTGGCCACCGCCTCGCGGTTCATGAAGGAAGGCCGAGCGCACGCGGTCAAGCTGGAGGGCGGCCGGCGGTACGTGCCGCAGGTGGAGGCCCTCGTCGCAGCCGGCATCCCGGTGATGGGGCACATCGGCTTCACCCCGCAGAGCGAGCACGGCCTGGGGGGCTACCGGGTGCAGGGCCGTGGCGAGCAAGCGGCCAAGCTGCTGGAGGACGCGCTCGCCCTGCAGGAGGCCGGGGCCTTCGCGGTCGTGCTGGAAATGGTGTCGGCGGAAGCGGCCAAGCGGGTCACCAGCGAGCTGCGGATCCCCACCGTGGGGATCGGTGCCGGGCCGGACTGCGACGCCCAAGTGCTGGTGTGGACCGACATGTCCGGTATGAACACCGGCCGAACGGCTCGTTTCGTCAAGCGCTACGCGGACCTCGGCGGCATTTTGGCCGATGCCGCCACCCGGTTCGCGGACGACGTGCGCAACCGGGCGTTCCCCAGCGCGGAGCACTCGTTCGAGTAGCGCTGCCCGCGGCGTCACCGCTGCGCAACGGGTGGCGGCGTCCCCTGGCCGAAGGGG
Organism: Saccharopolyspora rectivirgula DSM 43747; assembly: GCF_000497205.1. Taxonomy (GTDB): domain Bacteria; phylum Actinomycetota; class Actinomycetes; order Mycobacteriales; family Pseudonocardiaceae; genus Saccharopolyspora; species Saccharopolyspora rectivirgula. The sequence continues at coordinate 46,034 of NZ_AYJW01000020.1, read as the reverse complement.
GTGCCGCCCAGCTCCTCCCGCCCGTGCGGGGTGCGCCACCCCGAGAGGTCCGGGCCGGCCGGGATGATCCCGGACGGGTTGAGCTGTCCGTGCGTGCCGTAGTAGTGGCGCTTGATGTGGTCGAAATCGACGGTGTCGCCGAAGCCCGGGGTCTGGAACAGGTCCCGGGCGTAGGCCCACAGCACCGGCATCTCGGTCAGCTTGTTGCGGTTGCACTTGAAATGGCCGTGGTAGACCGCGTCGAACCGCACCAACGTGGTGAACAACCGGACGTCGGATTCGGTGATCGACTCCCCCACCAGGTAGCGCTGGTTCTCCAGGCGCTGCGACAACCAGTCCAGTCGCGCGAAGAGCCGTTCGTAGGCCCGTTCGTAGGCCTGCTGCGTGGTGGCGAAACCGCACTTGTAGACGCCGTTGTTGACGTCCTCGTACACCACGGCGTTGATCGAGTCGATCTCCTCCCGCAGCTGCTCCGGGTAGAGGTCGGGAGCACCGGGGCGGTGGTGCTGCCGCCATTCGGTGCTCAGGTCGAGGGTCAACTGCGGGTAGTCGTTCGTCACCACCCGCCGCGATGCCACGTCGATGACCGCGGGAACGGTGTAGCGCCCGGTGAAGTCGGGGTCCGCGGCCAGGTAGGCCTCCGACAGGAAGGAAATCCCGGTGACCGGATCGCGGCCCCCCGGGTCGAGGGTGAAGCGCCATCCGCGTTCATCGCGGATCGGATCGACCACGCCGAGCGAGATGACGTCCTCCAGGCCGAGCAACCGGCGCACGATCAGCGCTCGGTGCGCCCACGGGCAAGCCAAGCTCACCACCAGGTGGTACTTGCCGGGTTGCACCGGCCAGCCGGACGTGCCGTCGGCGGTGATCCGGTTGGTGAACCGGTTCGGCTGCCGCACCCATTCACCGGAACCGGAGGTTTCCGCTGAGAGGTCCACGGGTCCAGTCTAGGGCGACCACCGCAGCGGACCTCGCTGTTCTCCGGCAGCAGCGCCCTCTAGGGTCCAGCACATGGATCTAGGTCTCTCCGGACGCTGCTACCTCGTCACCGGCGCGAGCAAAGGACTGGGCTTCGCCACCGCTCGCGTGCTGGTCGAGGAAGGCGCCCACGTCGTCATCTCTTCCTCTTCCGAGGAGAACACCGCCGCGGCGGTCGCCGCCCTGGGCGAGAAGGCGCGGGGCCTCGCCGCCGACATCACCGATCCGGACAGTCCGCGTCGGCTGATCGACTTCGCTCGCGAGGAGTTCGGCCGGCTCGACGGGCTCTTCGTCAGCCACGGCGGTCCACCACCGGGAACGCCCAGCGATCTGGACGACGACACGTTGCGCCGGGGGCTGGAGATCGCCACCATCGCCCCCATCCGCATGGCTCGCCAGGTCGCGGCCGAGCTGTCCGACGGTGGTTCGATCGTCGTGCTGACCTCCACTTCCGGAGCGGAACCGCTGACCGGTCTGGCCAGTTCCAACGTGGCCCGCCCCGCCACCCAGGGGTTCGTCAAGGATTTGGCCAACGAGGTCGGTCCCCGGGGGATCCGGGTCAACGCCCTGCTTCCGGGGCGGTTCGACACCGAACGCTCCCGGGCGATAGCGGCCGCCGACCCCGACGGGGTGGAGCAGGCCAAGCAGGCTGCCGCGTTGCGCCGGTTCGGCGCCCCTGAAGAGCTGGGCGCGGTGGCGGCTTTCCTGCTCTCGCCGAAGGCCTCGTACGTGACGGGGGCCGCTTGGACCGTGGACGGCGGGCGCCGCGCCGAGATGTAGTTTCAGCCGGCGCGCCGGGCGAGCACATCGGCGTGGCAGGGCTCAGGTGCGCACCAGCAGCCCAGTGCTCGCCCGGTCAGCTCCCCCCTGCGCAGTTTCTCCAGCAGCTCCGGCTGCTGGTCCAGCCACTCCTCGTAGTGCCGGACCATCGCCTCCCGGTCCGTCTTGGCTTCCCGCACGAAGGGACTGGCGAACTCGGACTGCGGCCACGAGTGCCGGTTGCCGGCGTGACCGACGTAGACCAGCAGGCCCTGTTGCTGCAGCCAAGGCACCAGGTGCTTGTGCGGTCCGTTCTTCCGGACGTTCACCACGATCGTGTGGCCGTCCAGCAGCGCGTCGGCGCACTCCCGCTCGTAGTCGCTCCAGCGAGCGGCTTCCTCGGGAAGTTCGATGCCCACCGGTGCCCCACCCCCCGCCTCGACGGTCCGAGTGCTGGAACTCCAGTGCAGGCCTACACGTCGGTGATGCGCAACCCGGCGTGCGCCTTGTAGCGCCGGTTGATGGCGATGAGGTTGGCGGTGAACGCCTCGACTTGGTGGGCGTTGCGCAGGCGACCGCCGTAGATGCCCCGCACCCCGGGGATCGTCGCGGCCAGCTCCCGCACCACGTCGGTGGCTTCCCGGTCGTCGCCGAGCACGAGCACGTCCAGGTCGATCTCGGAAACGCTGAGGTCGGCCAGGGTGACGGCCGAAACGTGGTGGAAGGCCGCGGTGACCCGGGACTCGGGCAGCAGCTGCTCCGCCTGCTGGGCGGCGCTCCCTTCGGGAACCGGCAGCGCGTAGGGGCCCTTCTTGTCGAACCCGAGCGGGTTCACGCAGTCCACCACGATCTTGCCCGCCAGTTCCGAGCGCAGTGCCCGCAAGGTGTCGGCGTGGGCTTCCCAGGGCAGTGCGATGAGGACGATGTCGGCGGCGGCAGCGCAACCGGCGTTGTCCTGCCCGGTGACGTCCCCGCCCGAGGCCTCGGCGATCTCCCGGGCCGTTTCCTGGGCGCGCTCCGCGTTGCGCGACCCGATGACCACCTTCAGGCCTGCTGCGGCCCAGCGGGTCGCCAACCCCCGGCCTTGAGCACCGGTGCCGCCCACCACGCCGATGGTCATCTCCTGCACTCCAGCCACGCCGGCTCCTTTCCGCTCGAGGACGGCGTCCGCCACGCCTCGACGATTGCTCTGCGTTCCACTTGCTGCGCTGGAGATCAAACTACTTCGAAGCTGACCTCGCGCCGAGTCGGGTCCGCCTCCACGAGCCGCACCCTGGTCCGCTGCCCTTCCCCCAGGCCCTCTCCGGTGCAGCGGGCGATCACCGGGGGATCGGCGATGAAGATCTCCCCCGCTTCCCCGTTGGCTGCCCGCAGCACGGTCGCCGGAAAGACCTCCCCCACCCGACCCGCCAGCGACCACGCCTGGGTTTGGGCGATGCAGGCGCGTTCCGCTTGGCTGGCCACCCGGTCGGAGTTTCCCATCAGCGAAGGAAGCTCGGCCAAGGTCTCGGTCACCCAGCTGGGCACTTCCCGGCCGGCGCTGATCGCGAGGCAGACTTCCGTGCAGTAGCGGTCCACCAGTCTCCGCAACGGGGCGGTGACGTGCGCGTAGGAGGCGCCGATGCCGGCGTGCGCGGTGTTGGCCGGCGCGCCGTCGCCGAAAGCGGTGTAGCCGGCGCCGCGCAGCAACCGGGTGGCCGCCGCGTGCACGGCCAGCGCTTCCGGGCGGACCGGGTCCAACCCGGCCAGGACGGCGGCCGGCGGGATCTCTTCCGGCCAGTGCACGCCGATCCGGTTCGCCGACTTCCGCAGCCGGTCCACGGTTTCCGGTTCCGGGGCGGGCACCGTGCGCAGCACGCCGATGCCCGCGGAAACCATCATCTCGGCCGCGCACATGCCGGTGAGCAACGAGACCTCGGCGTTCCAGGTCTCGATGACCAGACGAGGGCGCAGGGTGAGCCGCCAGCCGCCTTTCCCGTCCGGTTCGACCTGCTGCTCGGGCAAGCCCAGTTCGATCGCGCCCCGCCGGAGCGCCTGGGCCCGGCGCAACCGACCGACCTCCGGCAGCAGCTCCACCGACGGGTGCGGCATGCGCAGCTGCAACGACCGCTGCACGGTCGCGTAGTCCAGTTGGGCCACCGAGCGCACCAGGGCGCGAGTCAGATCGACCCGAACCGGGACGCCGTCGCTGTCCAAGTCGAAGGTCCACAGCACCGCGGGACGGACCTTCCCGGGCAGCAGGCTCGCCGCGTCCTCGGCCAGCAGCGGCGGGTGCAGCGGCACTTGCCCGTCCGGGAGGTAGATCGTCTGGCCGCGGCGGCGGGACTCGGCGTCCAGCACTCCACCCGGTGCGATGAACGCCGCGACGTCGGCGATCGCGTAGTGCACCCGGTAGCCCCGTCGGCGGCGCCGGACGAGAACGGCTTGGTCCAGGTCCTTGGCCCCGGGCGGATCGATCGTGACCAGCGGCAGGTCAGCGGCGTCCCAGTAGTTCCCGGTCAGTGGTCGGCCGAGTCGCTGCTTGACCTCGGCCAGGGCGGCGTCCGGGTAACCGGTGGGCAAGCCCAGCTCGGCCCGGACGCCGGAGAAATCCAGCGTGGTCTGCTCGGCGGCGGCCACTCCGGTGCCACCCGGTGGGCTCTCCGCCGCCGCCATGGGAGGTCAGTCCTCCCCGTTCCAGCGCCGATCCGCTTCGTCCGCTGCTTCGGTGCGGGCCCGCGCTATCTCCAACGCTTGGGAGGCGGTTTCCCGGTCCGGGTAGGGGCCGAGTCGGTTCAGCGCTCGACAGCCCGCCTCCGGCTCCACCTTGTGGTGTTTCAAACAGTAGTACCAATTGCCGCTGGCCATACTTCGAGCCTCGCACGGCTGAGCACGTGTGTCACGTCCCGAGCCAGCCGTTCAGACCAAACCCCGCGCGTTGCAGGTGAACCCACTACCCGAAGAGCGGAGCTCACCACGGCTGCGAAGGCGGTGCCGCGGGAGTGGGCGGGGAACCGCCGGGCCCCTGCCGCGGGATCGGGTCCAAGCAGGAGACGAGCACCTGTTTGGTCTCGGGGTTCTCGACGCGGCGCCCGTCCCGCATGCGGTACTCGAGTTCGCCGTCGTCACCGACTTCGACCGTGCAACCGACTTCGGCGAGCTGTTCCTCGTCGAGATCGGTCAACCGCTCGTACCGGGACGGAACCACCCGGTAGATCGGCCACTGCAGGTGCCCGAAGGCCTGGTGGAACTCGGCCAGCAGATTGCGCATCTGCTGCTGCCAAGGCAGCGGCATCGCCTCGGCCAGGGAGCGCGGCAGCACCACGTACCCGGCGTCAACGCCGCGCCGTTCCCGAGCCAGGTAGTCAGCTAGCGGAGTGCTGGAGGCCGGCGGACCGGACCGCCGCGGAATCGGGTCTGGCGTGTACATGATTCAACCCTTCGAAGGTCAGGCCGGGCTCAATTGTTACCGCTGCCCCCCGGCGGCTGGTAGTTCCGCGTTCGCTGCTTCGTCGGCGACTGGCCGGACCGCGGTCGGCAACAGCTCCCCGCCGTCCCACAGTTCGGTCACCTCCACCCGTTCCCCGGGTTGAGGGGCGTGCACCACTTTGTTGTCCCCCAGGTACAGGGCGACGTGGTGGATCGCGTCGGGATTCCTGCCGTGCCCCCAGAACACCAGGTCACCGGGCTGTGCTTGGGAGAGCGGCACGTGCACCCCGCCCTGGAAGTACTGCGTCTGGGAGTACTTCGGGATCTCCACGCCGGCCGCCTTCCACGCCTGCTGGGTCAGTCCCGAGCAGTCGAAGGTGTGCGGGCCGGCCGCGCCCCACACGTAAGGTGCGCCGAGCTTGCCCATCGCGTACTGCACCGCCTTCCCGGCCAGCACCCCGCTGCTGGGCAGGTCGTCGCAGCCGGTCATGCCCTCCACATCGCCTTCCACGCTCACCAGGTAAGCGGCCATCGGCTCCCAGTTGTGGTAGCGGAGCGGGAAGGCCGACCGCTCCACCCGCTGCGCTGCGGTCCCCGGCCGCATCTCCTCCCAGCCGGGCACCTGCAGCAGCACGTCGTAGAACTTGTTGATCTGGTAGTCGATGTCGTTGAGCTGCTGCGGGGTCCCCCAGCCCATCGACGGCCGCATCTGGAAGATGCCCAGGGAGTCCCGGTCCCCGTACGGCAAGTTCGCCAAGTTCGATTCGGTCTTCCCGGCTTGGATGGCGATCTGCCAAGCCCGGGGCGGCAAACCCCGCTCCTTGCCGATCTCGATGATGCGTTTGACGATGGCCCGCGACTCGCTGCTGAGCCTCGCCGCATCCCGCTCCCCGCGTCCCGCGCCTTCCCCCCACGGGCCGAGCCAGGAGCTGCAGTTCCCCCAGGCGGCGTAGCGACCGGCACCGCCGCTCATCAGGACGGTGACCGCTCCGATCCCGACGAGCCCGGCGAATCCGGCCAGGACGACGACCGCGACGACGAGCTTGCGCATCTCAGCCTTCCCTGTCGTAGCCGGCTACTTTCCAGCCATCGGGTGTTTTGATCACGCGGACGTTCAACACGCCGATGTCGGTCGGCAAGCTCACCTTCATCGCGGTCGCGGTGGAGGAGATCGGGGTCACCGGACCGGTTATCGCGCTGCCGGCGTTGGCCGGCTCCACCGTTTGCATGACGGTGATGAATTCGTCGGTGGTGTGCGGGCGCAGGGCGTCCAGCCACTGCTGCTTGGTGCTGCCGGGCGGGTGGGTCACCCACGCCCGGCCCCACTCCTCCACCACCTTCAGCCCCTGCGGATCCGGTGGGGTCGGCGCTGGTGTCGAGGTCGGTACCGAAATCGTCGGCGGCGCCGGGGTGTGCGTGGTGACCGGCGGCACGACAGCGGAGTGCTCCACCGGTTGGCCGGTGTGGTCGCGCTCGGCCTGCGGCAGCGTCCGCACGCCTTGCGGCAGCAGGTAGGCGATGACCGCTCCCGCCGCCACGACCAGCAGCACGGCCGCGACCAGGTGCTTGGGTGAGCGCAACGGCCAGGCCCACAACCGCCGGTACACGGCGGCCCGACCGCGGTGTGTCCGGATCGGCATCACTACCTCGCTTTTCCAGCCGGATCAGCCATCAGCAACCTCCAGACCCCGGGAAGGCCGGTAGATGACGTGCACCGGCTGGCCCTGGACGAATTCCGTCTCCGCGCGACGGAGTTCGGAAGACGTGTCGGCCGACGTCCTGCCGCTGACGACGCGGGAGGGGACCACCACCGGGTCCTCCTCCACCCCGTCCCACTTGGATTCGGCCACCACCGGGTTGGTGTCCACCACCCGGCTGGTCTGTCGCACCGGCGGCAGCGCGGCTTGGCCTCCCGGGCGGCGCTGCACCTGGCTGGCCACCCCCCCGCCGTCCACCAGTTCCGGTGGCTCGTACTGGTCGAGCCGCTCGGCGGTCGCGGAGACCGAGGGAGCCTGCGCTTCGGGTCGAGCGCGCCAACGGCCCCGCGGGCCGGCGCCGTCCTCCTCCGGACCGCTCTGCCGGATCTGCTCCCAGAAGTCACCGCTGTTGTCCGAATCGGTGGACTGCCGCCCCCGGAAGCGGGAGAAGATGCTCGGCGGTGCGCTCGGCAGCGCCCGGCCGAAGCTGCCCACCGACAGTTCGACCATCTGCCGCATCCGGCGCACCGGTTTGCCGATCAGCAGGAACACCAGGGTGACCAGCGAGGCCAGCAGGATCTGGACCAGCGGCGTGAACCCGTAGGTGGGGTTGAAGATCCAGGTGAGCACCAAGGTGTGCACCCCGGCCATCGCCGCGATGACGACCGCGTTCAGCACCGCTGCACCGGCCACTCGGCCGATGCCGCGCAGCACGTCGTGGTACAGCAGCGCGACCAGTCCGATGATCGGTCCGGTCAGGATCAGCACGCGCAGCAGCACCTGCGCCAGCAGGATCGCGGCTTTGGCCAGCAGTTGGAAGGACGCGTAGGCCAGGCTCTGCACCAGCGCCAGCGCCCCGGCCCCCACTCGACTGCCGTCAACACCCTGGAAGTAGCCGTAAGCGCTGCCCATCTTGCCGGCGACTTCCTCGAAGGCTTCCTTCTTCGGTTCCGGAGAGCCCTCGTGCAGACCGGCGTCGACCTCCTGCTTCGTCCAGGCCTGGGCGCGCAACAGCTCCCGCCCCAGCTCCTCCGCCTTCGGCGAATCCGGGGAGCCGAACTCCCCGCGCAACCAGTTGCGGTAGACGACCTGGTCGTGCAGCAGGGTCGGCAGCGCGTCGGCCTCCTCCACCCCGACTTCGCGCAGGAAGCCGGCCTGCACCGCGGAAGTCCCGGTGATGACGACGCCGTCGAGGGCGTGGGTGTACACCAGCGGCGTCAGGTAGGTGGCCGAGGCGAACCACAGACCGCCGAGCGCCCACATGGTGCGCTTTCCGATGTTGGCCAGGTCGCCCTGCCAGATGTAGCGGAACAGCAGCACCGCCAGGACGACGGCGACCACACCGAACAAGGGGGCGAACACGCTGTCGTAGAGCGCGACCGTGCCGGTGGCGATCATCTCGTCCAGCGGCCCCATCAGGTCGCCGTAGAGCAGTGCGTAGTGCAGGCCGTTCGTAGCTCCGACGATGTTCTTGGCGACGTTGAACAGCTCGTTGCCCAGCCAGGTGTCGACCAGGGCGTGCGGGTTGGTCACCCCCTGCGGACCGCAGCCGAGGTCGTAGGTGTGCCAGACCAGACCGGCGTAGCCGACCTCGTCGTAGGCGCTTCCCGGCTGACCCGCCGACAGCGGGGCCCGGTCGATCTCGCCGACCATGCCCGAACCGGGGATCTCCGGATTGGGCGGCTCCTTGCAGTCGAAGTCCTGGGCCCAAGCGGGAGCACCGAGCGCTGCTTGCGCGGCCAGCAGCGCACCCGCCAGCACGAGCGCGCCGCGTTTCGGACTGCGCCGCAACCATCCGAACAGGACGGCACCAACAATCAGCGAAGCTACGATCAACCCGCTCACCGCTGGCCTTCTCCACCTCGCTCGCCGGATTGCGGCGCCGGATCCTGCGCGTCCTGGCGGGGTCCGGTGCCGACGGTCTCCAGCTCGAACTCGTCGAACGCCTCGAGGTCGTCGTCGTAGTCCACATCGGCTGCGGAGCCGGTGTGGACGTCGGAGTTCGCCCCGGTGTCGACGCCCGCTTGCAGGGCCGGAGGCTCGGCGACCTCTTCCACCCCGCCCGGGGTCGTGTCGAGGGTTTCCCGCAGGTGCGCCAGGTGCGGCCCGGAGAAGTCGATGCGAATGCGCTCCACCCCACCGGCGCCGTCGCCGAAGATGAACTGCCGCGGTGAGCGGTCGCGTTCGGTTTCGCTGCGGGTGGGCCGCCGCCCCAGGGACGCCACCACCTGCTCGTAGCCGGCACCGACCGGAACCTTGAGCAGCCGCAGCGCGTCGGCCTGGGCTTGCTCGTCGTCCAGCCGACCCACGAAGACCGAGTCGAGCAGCGAAGCGAACCCCTGGATGCGCAGGAAGTCCGCGGGCAGCTGGCTGGACAGCAGCACCCGCACGTTCCACTTGCGCGAGTCGCGGGCGAACCGGTTCATCAGGACCCGGCCGGTGGGCACTTCCGAGAGGAAGAACGCCTCGTCGATCCACACGCCCTTGCGCTCGTCCTTCGGGCGCTCGTAGACGGAGCGCTGGGTGAGCCAGGCCGCGAGGTTGAGCAGTTGGACGCCGAGCGCTTCGGCATCCGTCCAGTGCTCCCGGCCGACGTTGTCCTTGGGCAGGGTGAGCCCGGACATGGTCAGCACGGTGAGCCGGTCCTCCCGCCGCTCCGAGTACGGGTCGGCGTCGTCCTCCGGGATCAGCAGGGCCATGCGTTCCCGGATCTCGTCGAGGAAGTCGGCCACCACCACCGCGTGCTCGTGGTGTTCGCTGGCGTCCCGGCGCAGCGCGTCGAAGACCATGCCCGGGTGGGCGTCGGGTCGGCCGCCGACCGAGCGCACCGCCCGCAGCAGCACGATCCTGGTCTGCGGCAGCCGGGCCACCTCGTAGGGCAGCAGACCGGTCAGCACGTCCAGCACCAGGCGTCGGCGGGTGGCCGCGGCCAGCGCGCGTTCGCGGCGCCAACTGCGTTCCGGGTCGTCTTCGTCGACGAAGTGCTCCAGTTCGGGTTCGGCGACCACCCGGTACGGGTTGAGGATGCCCGGTTGCGCGCTGAGCAGGTTGATCGGCCGCGCGTAGGGTTTGAGCTCGGGCAGGTTGCACAGTTCGGCGAGCGGACCGGACGGGTCCAGCAGCGTCCAATAAGAACCCGACCGCAAGGTCTTGTAGACGATGCCGCCGCCCAGGAAGGACTTGCCGCCACCGAGACCGGCGACCATCGCGGTCAACCCGGACGAGTCGCGGATCTCCTGGGCCATCCACGGGTCCCAGGCCACCGGGCGGCGAGTGGCAGTGCACGTCTCGCCCAGCAGGATCCCTCGCCGGTCGCCGACTTCCGCCGTCGCCTGCGGCACCGCGGACGCCGCCCAGACCACGGATCCGCGGCGCATGTACGCGGCGTTGGCCAGCGGTTCTCCCGGGATGAACTCGCGGGCCAGCGAGTACTGCGCTTCCGGGTGCTCGATGGCGATCTTCGGCTTGTACAGGTCGAGGAGCTGTTGGGCGAGCCGGAGCGCGTCGCGTTCGGTCGGCCCGGAAACCGCCACCCGCCACCAGGACTTGACCCGGGTCGCCAGCGCGGTGAAACCGGTGGTCATCTCGTCGTCGATTTCGAGCACCCGGCTGGCTTGGCGGGCCAGCGAGGTCGGGGGCTCCAGGCCGTGCTCCTCGGTGTAGTGGCGCACCTGGGAGCGGACCTTGTTCATCTGGCGCTGCAGTTCACCGTTGACGTCCTCGGGGCGGCGCACGTAGATCCGGGCCGACCACTCGATCGGCGCGGGCAGCCGGTCGGAGTGCTGCACCCACGGGTCGTCGACTTCCGGTATCTGCAGTCCGTGCATCTGGCCGACGGTGAGCACCGCGACGTGCCGGGTGATGCCGGCGTTGGAACCGGTGCGACCGCGCACCGTGACGGTGGGCGCGTACGGCTCCTGGTGCATGTCAGCGGCGTCGGTGAACGAAGCCAGGTCTTCCGGTTCCCACGGCGCACCCGGTACCGCCGGCAGGTTGCGCGGCGCCGGCAACCCCAGCGAGCACGACCGGTGCATCAGCCAGGACATCTCTTCAGCGGTGACCGGGCGTCCTTCCAGGCCGGCGGAGCCGATCACCTGGTCCAGGTGCTCGATTTCGCTGTCCAGCGCCACCAGCTCGGCATCGACCGCTTCGGGGAAGACGCGGCGCAGCAGCGGAGCGGCTCGTTCCACCGCGCGGTCCATGACGTTGCGGGTCTGCACCTGAACACCGAGGTAGACCTCTTTTTCCGCCATGGAGCGGCCCATCAGCTGCTGCTGCTCGCCGACCATGTAGTCGTCGAAGGACAGCGCTCCGGGCACGTCCGGCAGCGGGTTGCGTGCATTGTGGACGTGGGCTTCGGCCCACATCCGGATCGGGTAAGGCCGGGTGGTCACCCGCAGGTGCAGCCAACGCCCTTGCAGTTCGGCGTACTGGCCGGCGATGGCGGCGATGAGGTCCTGGCGCTGGGAGTCGGACCGGAACGACCAGCGCTGCGGGGACAGCCGGTACCAGGCGAACACGTCCTGCGAGGTCCGCAGCAGGTGGCCGTCGATGGAACGAGCCGCTATCGAAGGCGTGTAGGTGGGGATCGCCTGCTCGTCGCCGAGCCCGCGAGGCCGCCTCCTCTTCTTGCGGGCCTTCTGGTTCTGACCGCGGGACTGGTTCAGCATCTGTCGTTTGTTCCGCTCACGGCCTCGCTGGCGACCGAACACCGCGAACCTCCCTGTTACGCGCGCGTGTGCTGGCGACCGGGGTGCGGCCCGGCTGCCGGGCGTACCGCGCCCTCCGCTGCCTGCCCCGGGACCGCTGCCTGGTTTTCTTCGGCCGAGGCCGTTGACTGTTCACCCTGATGCGGGCAGCGCTGGCGGCCCCGCCCGTTGCGGACGTCTTCTCCCGCGGGGCGGTGAGCTCGCGCAGCCACATCGTCATCACGGCGCTCAGCGGCCGCTCGTGGCTGATCCGCGAGCAGATGAGCCTGGTGAGCGCAACGGTGATGACGACTGCCCACGCGGTTGAGAAGAACCCGAAGCCGATTCCCAGCCGCCGTTCCACGGCGAGGACGAGCAGGAACACCACGATGCCCACGCCCCAGGCGACGTAGCGCGCCCGCCACGGGAACGTCGCCTTGGGCGGGCCGAGCCAGACCGCGTCCACCCGGTAGATCTCGTCGTCGGTGCGGATGCGCACTGGTGATCACCCGCTGGTCGCGAACAAGCTGGCGATGAACGTTCCGATGTCCACCCCGGCACCGGTGACGGCCAAGCCGATGATGCCGAGCGCGACGAAAACACCGCCCACTCGACGCATGACACCGGCGTTGTCGCCCTTCCCGCCACCCAGCCACAGCAGCAGGATGGCGACGGTGAGCAGCAGCAGCGGAAGCAGGTTGTTGAGAATCCAACCGCGGATGCCCTCGGTGCCCAGCTGCGTTTGCTGCGCCAGTACGTCTAGTTGCGCCAGTGTTTCCAGCGGCATGGCGGTCATCTCTGCACCCCTAGCGCGCAGTGTTTTCGGGTCGGTGCCTGAGCTTGCCGGCATGATCCGGCACGCAGGTACGAGTAGAACATGACAAGGTCACCAGAAGTAGTGGTTACGGCTCCGGGTGTGGCGAAAACCCGGCGGCACCGAATCAGCTCGGCCACGCGCCGGATAGGCCGAACGGGCATGCCACTTTTGGCGTAAAACGGCAGAATCGCCAATAACCAGGCAACCCTCTGCCTCGACTGTCGTGACTTTTCACCCGCTTGCGAACCCTTTCGTAACACACCGTGCACAAACCTGTGCCGAAGTGGAGTTGCGCACACCTCACCAGGAAGCACCCGACCGGATCACCGCGGAGCGAGTTCGACCAGCGGCCCCCGGCCAAGTGATCTTGGCTTGCTGGCAGGGTAGCGGTTTTTCCCCTGGCCGTACCACCCAGGGCAGCGCTGGTCGCGGCATCTGCACTGAAAAAGAGGAGAGAACGCGCGAAGCGGCCGCGACGGCGAACGTTCCCGACGAGAAGAACGAAGATGCGGATGAGTCGGCCTGTAAGCCGGATTCTGTTCCCGGGCGCCTTGCGGCAGTCCCGTTCGGCGACCATCCATCTGGGCTTGCCGTCACCGACAAGCTCAAGCGGCCTACCCGCGGACTCGGGCGGGCCACCCTCGAACGTCCGCGCAGGCACCTACCGGTGCCCTCTTGGCCTTGCTCCGGGTGGGGTTTACCAAGCCACCCCGGTCACCCGGGGTGCTGGTGGTCTCTTACACCACCTTTTCACCCTTACCCGGTGGAGAACCCACCGGGCGGTCTGTTTTCTGTGGCACTTTCCCGCGGGTCGCCCCGGGTTGCTGTTAGCAACCACCCTGCCCTGTGGAGTCCGGACTTTCCTCGATGGGCTCTCGCCCACCGCGGTCGCCCAGCCGACTCATCCGCTCCTTCCGAGTTTACCCAACCGTCACCGAACGGTCCGGAGGCGTGCGCGCGGGCGGGCGCCTGCCCACCCGGCTCGCGGGATCAAGCCAGGTGGGAGGTGTCGTTGACCAGCCGGACCGACGCGTGCCCGTCGGCGTAGAACTCCACAATAGACAGCGAGGCCAGGTCCAACCGGAGCCGGAAGAACACTTCAGGACCGGCACCGAGCCCCAGCCGCAACAACGCCTTGAGCGGCGTGGTGTGGCTGACCACCACCGCGGTCCGGCCGGCGTAGCGGTCCACCAGTTCGTCCCGCAGCGCGGCGACCCGCCGGTGCACCGCGTCCAAGCTCTCCCCGCCCGGCGGCGGCACGCTGGGGTCGGAAAGCCACTTGCGGTGCAGTTCCGGGTCCCGCTGGGCGGCCTCGGCGAACGTGAGCCCCTCCCACTCGCCGAAGTCGGCCTCCCGCAGCGCGTCGTGCACCACGGTCTCCCCGCCGATCTCCCCCGCCACTTCGTCCGCGGTCTGCCGGGCCCGGCGCAGCGGCGAGGAGAGCACCACCGAACCGGAAGTCGGGAGGTTCGGCAGCTTCGCGACCCGACGGGCCAACAACCTGGCCTGCTGCCAGCCGACCCGGGTCAGCTGCGGGTCACCCCGACCGCAGTAGCGCCCTTCCACGGAGAAATCGGTCTGCGCGTGCCGCAGCAGCACCAGTCGGGTGGTCGCCTCGTCGCCCACCGCGGGCGCCCGTTCCCGGTCCCGCGGCTGCTCACCGGACGCAGCCGCGTCCATGGCCTCGTTGGCCAACCGGTCGGCGTGGGCGTTCTCCGCGCGGGGCACCCAGGTGAAGCTGACCTGTGCGAAACCCCCGACCAGTTCCGTCGCCTGCGCGACGAGGGGCTGCAGGTGGGGCTGCTTGACCCGCCAGCGGCCGGACATCTGCTCGACGACGAGCTTGGAGTCCATCCGCACGTCCACGGTGTCCGCGCCCAGCTCGGCGGCCGCTCGCAGTCCAGCGATCAGCCCCTGGTACTCGGCGACGTTGTTGGTGGTGGTGCCCAGGCTGATCGACCGCTCGGCCAGCACTTCCCCCTCGGGGCCGCGGACTACCGCCCCGCACCCGGCCACGCCGGGGTTGCCGCGCGAGCCGCCGTCAGCTTCGACGACGAACCGGCCGCTCACTCGCCGGCTCCTCCCGTGCGCACCAGCACAGCACCGCACTCCGAGCAGCGCACCACGTCGTCCGGGGCCGCTTCCCGCAAGTCCTTCAACGTCGACCTGTCGAGTTCGAGCCGGCAAGCACCGCACCGGCTGCCCTGCAGCGGCCCGGCCGCGATGCCCCGCTGCTGCAGGATCCGCTCGTACAGCGCCGCCAGCTCCGCGGGCAGGGCGTTGATCAGCAGCTCGCGCTCCTTCGCGCGGCGCGCCTGGGCGGCCTCCAGGTCGGCGAGTTCCTCGTCGCGGCGGTACTTGGCGTCCTCCAGCGCCTGCTCGGCCTCCGCGACCGCCTGCTTGGACCGGGTCACGTTGGCCTCCAGCGCCTCGCGCTGCTCCATGACCTCCAGCAGCTCTTCTTCCAGCACGTCCTGCCGGCGGGCCAGGGTCTGCAGCTCGTGCTCCAGCTCCTCCAGCTGCTTGGCGGAACCACCGGAGGACATCATCCGCTCGTCGCGTTCCTTCCGGGCGCGCAGCTGCTCGATCTCCTTCTCCAGGCGCTTCACCTCGCGCTCGAGATCGCCGTAGGAAGTTTGGGCGAGCACCAGCTCGTCCCGCTTGGCCTGCAACTCACGCTCCGCGCGACCGATCTCTTCCAGTTCAGCCAAGGTCCGCCGGCGGTGCTTGACGCGGTTCAGATCGGCATCGACCTGAGCGAGCTCGAGCAGCCGCCGCTGCGCGGCTGGGTCGGCTTTCACGCGAGTGTCCTCCCTGAGTCGGCTGCCGTACCGGCGTGCACAGTCCACGGATCGGTGCGGCGGGTGGAAACCAGAACCTCGACAGTATCGGGCAGCGCCGCGGTCACGATGTCAGCCGCCTGCTGGCACCACGGCCACTCGCTGGCCCAGTGCGCCACATCCACCAGCGCGGGGACCTTGGTGCCGGGGACGTCGGCCTGCGCCAGGTGCTCCGCAGCCGGGTGGTGCCGCAGGTCAGCGGTCACGTACGCGTCCACCCCGGCCTCCTGCGCGGCGGCCAGGAACGAATCCCCAGCGCCACCGCAGACCGCGACGGTCCGCACCGGCTGCTGCGGATCACCGGCCGCGCGAACCCCCCACGCCGTGGTGGGCAGCGCGTTGGCCACCCGCTGCACGAAGTCCCGCAGCGGCTCGGCTTCGGGCAGTTCCCCGATCCGGCCGAGCCCGGTGGCGGCTCCCTCGGCGTGCGGGGCCAGCGGGGCCCGCACCGACAGTCCGAGCGCAGCGGCCAACGCGTCCGACACGCCCGGAACCGCGCTGTCCGCGTTGGTGTGCGCGCAGTACAGCGCGACACCGGAGCGGATCAGCTGGTGCACCACCCGGCCCTTGTGGCTGTTGGCCGGGACCCCGTGCACTCCCCGGAGCAGCAGGGGGTGGTGCGCGACCAGCAGCTGCGCGCCCGCCTGCACTGCTTCGTCCACAGTAGCCTCCACCGGGTCCACGCAGAACAGCACCCGGTGCACCGGCTCCTCCGGATCACCGCAGACCAGGCCGACCGCGTCCCAGCTTTCGGCCAGCGCAGGCGGATACGCCTCCTCCAGCACCGCGAGCACGTCCTTGATCCGCACCGTCATGCCTCATCCCATCCCACGAGTTCCCGGAGAGCCCGGACCAGCAGCCTGTTCTGGTCCGGCTGGCGCACCGCCACCCGCATGTCGTTCGTCCCCAACCCGGGGAAGGTGTCTCCCCGGCGCACCGCGATCCCCCGCTCCCGCAGCGCCCCGCGCACCTTCTCCCCGTTCTCGACGGAGAGCAGCAGGAACGGCCCGTGGGCCGGCCCGACCACCCGGACCCCGGGGATCGCGGCGAGCTCGGCGGCCAGCTCCCGCCGGTGCTCGGCGGTGCGCAGCGCAGCCCGCTCCGCTTCCGCGACCGCCGCCGGCTCGCAACAGGCCCGCACCGCTTCCAGCACCAACGTGCCCACCGGCCAGTGCGGGCGGAGTCGACCGAGCTGCCGCAGCAGCTGCGGGCTGCCCAGCGCATACCCGGCGCGCAGCCCCGGCAGTCCCCACGTCTTGGTCAGGCTGCGCACCACCAGCAGCCCGTCCGCCCGGTGGCCGGCCAACGACTGCGGTTCGCCGGGGATCGCATCGGCGAAGGCCTCGTCCACCACTACCACCCGGCCGGGCCGCAGCAGCCGGCGGATGTCACCGGCCGGGTGCTGCACGGAAGTCGGATTCGTCGGGTTGCCCACCACCACCAGGTCGGCCTGCTCCGGCACGGCCCGCGGGTCGAGCCGGTAGCCGTCCTCGGCCGGCAGGACCACCCGCCGCACCTCGATCCCGGCGGTGCGCAGCGCCAGCTCCGGCTCGGTGAACGACGGGTGGATCACCGCGGCCAACTTGGGGCGCAGCGCGGGCAGCAGGGAGAACGCCTCGGCCGCTCCGGAGAGGATCAGCACCTCTTCGGGGTCTCGGCCGTGCCGTTGCGCGGCCGCCGCCTGCGCGGCCCGCTGGTCCTGCTGCGAGGGGTACTTCCCCACCCGGTCGAGCGCTGCGGCGAGCCGGTCGCGCAGCCACGCCGGTGGCCGGTCCAGCCGGACGTTCACCGCGAAGTCGACCAGCCCGGGGGCCGCGTCGACATCGCCGTGGTGGCGCAACAGCTCCTGATCGTCTCCGCCGCTCATCGCGGGCAGTCTAGCCACCGGCGAGATCGCTTCCCGCCACGCGGCCCGCTCCGGTGCACCGGTCGTTATCCTCGGCGGACGTGCACATCTCCTTCATCTGCACCGGGAACATCTGTCGTTCTCCCATGGCGGCGCTGGTATTCCGCGAGCACCTCCGGCGGGCCGGGCTGGCCGATCAGGTCGAGGTGACGAGCGCCGGGGTGGGGCCGTGGCATGCCGGCGAGCCCGCCGACCGGCGCACCCAGAAGGTCCTCGCCGACCACGGCTACCCGACCGAGCACGTCGCCCAGCAGATCGACGACGAGCACCTGGCCGCCGATCTGCTGGTCGTCATGGACAGCGGCCACCTGGCAGCGGTGCGCAGGCTGGCCGACGATCCCGCGAAGGTGCGGCTGCTGCGCTCGTTCGACCCGGATTCGCCCGAGGACGCCGAAGTGCCCGATCCTTACTACGGTGGCGACAAGGGCTTCGAGGAAGTGCTGGCCATGATCGAAGCAGCCGTACCCGGACTGCTCGACTGGACCCGGGAGCGGATCGGAGGTCAATGAGCTTGCGCGCGCAGGCCGAAGCGGCGATAACCGAGATCACCGGGCAGCCCCCGGTCTCGGTGCGCCAGGTCAGCAGCGGGGACGCCGCGGCCGGTGCCTTCGTCGCCCAGCTGCCCGACGGCACCCCGGTGTTCGCCAAGGCCAGCAGGCTGGAGCGAGCCGCCCAGGCCGAAGCGGCCTCCCTGACCTGGCTGGCCGAACCCGGTGCCCTCGCGGTGCCGCGGGTGCACGGCCACGACGACCACTGGCTGGTGATCGACTTCATCGAGCCGGGGGCGCCCACTCCGCAGGCGGCCGAGGAGTTCGGCCGCGGGCTGGCCCGGCTGCACGCCGCCGGTGCCCCGCACTTCGGGGCAGCTCCCCCGGGCGGTCCGGAAGAGGCCTGGATCGGCTTGGCGCCGATGAGGAACGTGCCGTGCGAGTCGTGGCCGGAGTTCTACGCCACCCACCGGGTGGAGCCGTACCTGCAGCGGGCCGTCGACTCCGGAGTGCTCGGCCCGCAGGACGGCAAGGTGATCCGCTCGGTGTGCGAGCGGCTGGACGAGTTGGCCGGCCCGGCAGAACCGCCCGCCCGGCTGCACGGCGACCTGTGGAGCGGCAACGTGCACTGGGGAGACGGGGTGGCCTGGGCGATCGACCCGGCCGCGCACGGCGGGCACCGGGAAACCGACCTGGCGATGCTGCAGCTCTTCGGCTGCCCGCACTTGGACCGGATATTGGCGGCTTACCAGGAGGTCAGCCCGTTGGCGGAGGGCTGGCGGCAGCGGGTCGGACTGCACCAGCTCTTCCCGCTGCTGGTGCACGCAGTGCTGTTCGGCAGCGGCTACGCCGGGCAAGCGCTGGCGGCCGCCCGCTCCGCGCTGCGCGCCGCGGGCTGAACCGCAGTTGATTCGCCCACACCCCCACCAGCCCAGCTCGGGGGCGAAAACCCCAGCGACTTACCGTAGTAGGTGTGCGCCTGAAGTTTCTGCTGCGACCGGGCTGGCTCGCCGCGATCGCACTCGTCGTGGTGTTCGTCGCACTCTGCTTCACGGTGCTCGCCCCGTGGCAGTTCCAGCGCAGCGAGGAGAGGCACGCCCGCAACGAGGCGATCAGCGCCTCGTTCCGGGAACCACCGCGACCGCTCGACGAAGTCCTGCCCCAGGGGCAAGCCCCGGACCAGAGCACCGAGTGGAAGCGGGTGGTCCTGCGCGGCCAGTACCTGCCGGAGGGCGAAGTCCTGGCCTGGCAGCGCAGCGTCCTGGGTGAGCCCGCTTTCGAAGTCCTCACCCCGTTCCGCCTCACCGACGGGACGACGGTCCTGGTGGACCGCGGTTTCATCCGCCCGGTGGAGAGCACCCGCACCCCGGACTTCGCGGCACCTCCCTCCGGGGAGGTCACGCTGACCGCTCGCGTGCGCATGGACGAGGTCGACGCGCAGCAGCGCCCCGCTTTCGAGCACGACGGCCACCGGTGGGTGCACACCATCGACTCGCGAACCGTCGCCGAGAGCACCGGCATCCAGTTGCGCCCCGGCTACTTCGTGCTGGTCGAGGACCAGCCGGGCGGGCTCGGGGTGCTCCCGCTGCCCCAGTTGAACTCCGGTCCGCACTTCTCCTACGCCCTGCAGTGGATCACCTTCGGCGTTCTCGCCATCGCCACCGTCGGGTACCTGATCCACACCGAGATGCGGGGGCCGAAGCCGAGCGGGGAAGCCACCGGCGAACGCGCCCGGCGGAGGAAGCTGTCCGTGGCCGAGGCGATCGCCGAGGAGGAGCGGCGCGAGGAGGAAGAGCTGCAGAACCGCCAGCGCGGTTGAGCGCTCACCGGCGCAGCGCGCGCAGCAGCGCCCACGCGGCGGCCGCTGCCCCGGCGGCCGCTCCGACGACCCGGGAGAGCTCCACACCGCGGCGCACGTCCCCGGTGTCGGCGGTGCGCCCTTCCCCGAGGATCGGGCGCTGCTCGGCCGCGTGGCCGTACACGGTCCGCCCGCCGAGCCGGACCTGCAGTGCACCGGCGAAAGCGGCTTCCACCTGTCCCGCGTTGGGGCTCGGGTGGGCTTTGGCGTCCCGCCGCCAGGCCCGCCAGGAGTCCCGCGCGGAACCACCGACCACCGGCGCGCACGCAGCCGTCAGGAGGGCCGCGACGCGGGAGGGGACGAGGTTCAGCAGGTCGTCGAGCCGGGCCGAGGCCCAACCGAATTCGCGGTACCGGGGCGATCGGTAGCCGACCATGGCGTCGAGCGTGTTGGCCGCCCGGTAGGCGAGCAGACCGGGAACGCCGGCGACCGCTCCCCACAGCAGCGGGGCCACCACCGCGTCGGAGGTGTTCTCGGCCACCGACTCGACCGTGGCCCGGGCCAGCCCCTGCTGGTCGAGCGTCGAGGCGTCCCGGCTGCACAGGCACTTGAGCTGGGTGCGGGCACCGTCGAGATCCCCGGCGTCGAGCAGCCTGGCCATCTTCGTGCCCTCGTCGGCCAGCGAGGCCCCGCCCAGCACGACCCAGGTGGCCAAAGCGGTGCTCGCCGCCTGCAGCACCGGGCTGCGCCGGGTGATCCGCTCGACCGCGATGCCGAGACCGGCCGCACCTCCGGTGAACAGCACGCTGTAGACCACGCCGGGCAGCCGGTGGTCCCGGTACAGCGCGCGTTCGCCGGCCTGGGCGAGCCGGCCGAACGCCGCGACCGGGTGGCCGTGCTTCGGATCGCCCAGAGCTGCATCTGCGGCTGCTCCCAGCAGCAGCCCGATTGCCCGTGCCGCACTCACCGGGTTCCTCCTCGTCCCGCCGCGGTCTCCGCGAAGATCTTCCCCCGGCAATTGAACACCGTGGGGCACCGGGCCCCGCAGGGGACTCCGCCGGCTGGCGGCAAGGCCGGTCCGCCCCACCGGCTATGGTTGCCGACCGTGACGGCCCCGGATCACCAAGCTGACGCGCTGCGGGCGGAGACCGCCGGTGCGCTCTCGGCCGAGCCCTCCCCCGCCGAGCAGCCCGCGGACGAGGAAGCCAGGCTGCAGCTGTTCTCCTACCTGCAGGCCCCCGAGCGCCGCACCTATTTGGCGATCATGCGGCTGTTCACCTCCACGCTGCTGGCCGACCTGTCGGCCGGTGAGGTGGCCGCCGCGCTGGCCGACGTGGAGCGGGAGGGCCGGATCGCCCCCGGTGAATCGAACCCGGAGACCGTCATCGACCGGCTCAAGCAGCTGGTCAAGTGGGGCAACCTGGTGGTCGGGCGCCGGGAGACGATCGCCTCCAGCATCGCCGAGTTCCAGCACGGCAGCGTTCGGTACCAGGTGAGCAAGCTGGCGGTGCGGGTGCAGCGGGAGGTCGACGTCCTGCTGCGGGTGCCCGAGGGCGCCAGGGAGGTGTCCCGGGAGTTGCTGCCCGCCATCGACCGCGGCCTGCGTTCGATCAGCACCCAGCTGTCCGAGGTCCTGGCCGCCGAGCAGCGGGACCCGCGGGCGCGGAGCGTGCAACGGGCCCGCGAACAGCTGGCCGGGCAGGTCACCACGGTGTTCCTGCAGCACACCGAGCTCGCCGCCACGGTCCGCGACTTCTACGCCTACCTCGGCCAGGTGGTGAACCGGCACCAGCTCGCCCCCGACGAGATCTCGGGTTTCCGCAACCTGCTGGTCGAGTACATCCAGATGGTGGTCGAGGACGTGCTGCGGCACACCGAGTCGCTCGCGCGTTCGCTGACCGACCTGGCCGGGAGGCGGGACGAACTGCTCCGGCAGCTGGGCCCCGCCGAGCAGCTCGGCGGCGAGGTGGAGCGGGCTCGGGGCCGTTCCGCGGCGGACTGGCAGGAGTTGACCGACTGGTTCGTCGACTCCCCCGGCCGCCCGAGCCAGGTCTCCGCGCTCCGGGAGGCCACCGCGCGCGCCATCGGCGCGCTGTTGGCCAGCGTCAAGCGCGCCACCGCCGGCAGCGTGCTGGCCCCCAGCCGGCGCGGTGAGCTGCTGAAGCTGGCCAAGTGGTTCGACGAAGCCACCCCGGAGCGGGCGGAGCAGCTGTACGCCGCGGCGTTCGGGTTGCACTCGGCGCGGCACCTGTTCCCGGCACCCGAGTACGACGCCGACAACGAGGACGTGCCGTGGCGCGACGGCCCGGTGCAGGAGGTGAGCGTCAGCGTGCGGGCCCGCAGCGACCGGTCCGGGCGCGGCAAGACCTCCCGGGTGTTGGACGATCCGATGACCGAGGTGGCACTGCGGGACCGGGCCCGCGAAGCGGACCGGCGGCGGAGCGCGGCGTTCGCCGAACTGGCCGCGGCGGCGTCCCGCCTGCCGCAGACCCGGTTGTCAGCGGACGCGCTGGAGGTGTTCTGCGAGTTGCTCACGCTGGCGATGGCCGCTCGGGAGCAGCAGACCGGCACCGGGTCGGCGTTCGACCCGGTGCACCGGGTGCGGTTGACGGTGAGCCACGCTCCGGGGACTGCCACCGAGGTGCGCAGCGCCGCGGGCAGTTTGACCTTGCAGGACACCGCGGTGCGGATCAGCGGTGAGGACGTGAGCACTGGGGTCGCCGGATGAGCCTGCAGTTCGACGGTTTGAGCAACATCGACCAGGCCAACGTGGTGCACTGCGCGCGGGTGCTGCTGCGGCGACCGCTGCTGCGGCCGGACGGCCCGGAGGGCGATCTGCTGCCGCTGGTCTACCGCCACCGCTCGGTGCTGCAGGAGATGTTCGCCCACTTGTTGGGCTACCGGTTGGTGGTGGAACGCCGGTTCGCCCGGTTGTGCAAGACCGGTCCGGCGGGCGGACCCAGCCGCGGTGAGCCGGGGTTGTCCCCGCGCGGCCACGCCTACGTGGCGCTGACCTTGGCCGCGTTGACCGGTGCGGGCCGCCAGGTGCTGTTGTCCCGGCTGGTCTCCGACATCCGGGCTGCTGCCGCGGAGGCCGGGATCGAGGTGGTGGACGACCAGACCGATCGGCGGGCGCTGACGGCAGCGCTGCGGCACCTGGTCGCCCTGGGGGTGATCGCCGAGACGGAGGGCACGGTTTCGGCCGATTCCCAGGAGGAGGCGTTGATCACGGTCAACACCGATCTGCTCGGCCAGCTGCTCGTCGGTCCGCTGGGCGAGGCGGGCAGCCCGGTGGAACTGGTCGAGTTGGCCGCTGGTCAGGGCAGTGCCGAACAAGCGGTGCGGCGCCGGCTGGTCGAGGACCCGGTGGTGCTCTACCAGGACCTGCCGGCCGAGCAGGCGGCGTGGCTGCGCAAGCACGGCGAGCGGGAGTCGGCCACCCTGGAGCGGTACTTCAACCTGGTCACCGAGTTCCGGGCCGAGGGCGTGCTGGTGACCGATCCGGAGAGCTACCTGACCGATCTGGTCTTCCCCGGCGCCAGCACGGTGTCGCGGATCACGCTGCTGGCCCTGCCCGAGTTGCTCTCCCGGACGCAACCTCGCCCGGACGGCAAGCATCCGATCAACCGGCGGCTTCTCGACGAGGTGTGCCAGCAGCTGGTCGCGGCCT
Organism: Saccharopolyspora rectivirgula DSM 43747; assembly: GCF_000497205.1. Taxonomy (GTDB): domain Bacteria; phylum Actinomycetota; class Actinomycetes; order Mycobacteriales; family Pseudonocardiaceae; genus Saccharopolyspora; species Saccharopolyspora rectivirgula. The sequence continues at coordinate 22,985 of NZ_AYJW01000020.1, read as the reverse complement.
ACCCGGCGGCTTGGGCGCGGCAGGCCACCCAGGATCCCGAGCAGCTCGTGGACGAGGTCGTCGATCTGCTCGACCGGACCGGCCTGCTGTCCCGGGAGGGCGAGCAGTGGCTGCTCAGTCCGGTGGCGCACCGCTGGCGACCGCACCCGGACGCCGCGGCGGCACCGCCGGAGGCGGAACGGCCTCCCAAGCCCGCGCCGCAGCCCAGGTCACTTTTCGACACGACGGACGAGGACGGTCAACGGTGAGCCCACAACTGGTGAGCGGGGCGGACACGCCAATCCCCGGCGGGCTGACGGCGCGCTGGCGGCTCCACCGCGGTGGCATCGTCAACATCTGGCAGTACGCCGAAACCGAGTTCGACTTCTCCGGTGGCCGGGCGATCTTCCAGGGCACCAACGGTTCGGGCAAGTCCCGCACCCTGGAGTTGCTGCTCCCGCTGTGCTTGGACGGCGACCTGCGGCAGATGGGCTCCAAGGGGTTCGACACGGTGAGCATCCGGCGGTTGATGCTGGACGAGTACCCCGGCACCCAGCCCAACCGGATCGGCTACGCCTGGATCGAACTGCACCGCACCGCCGAGGACGGCGGTGATGAGTTCCTGACCTGCGGCATCGGGGTCAAGGCGTCCCGGACCGCGCAGGCGATCAGCGATTCGTGGCGGTTCATCACCTCGCGGCGGGTGGGTGTCGACCTGCACTTGGCCGACGAGGACCGGTACCCGTTGAGCGCGGCTGCGCTCCGGGAGGAGCTGGGCCCGGAGTGCGTGCTGGACGACGAGGCCTTCCGGGCGAAGGTGGCGTCCGTCGTCTACGGGGTTCCGGCGGAGCGCTACAGCGATCTGCTGCACCTGCAGCGCACGCTGCGCAATCCCGATGTGGGGCTGCGGGTGCAGAACCAGCAGTTGGAGCAGATCCTCTCGGACGCGCTCCCCCCGCTGGACTCGTCGCTGATCGAGCGGTTGGCGACCTCGTTCGACGACCTGGAGTCGATCCGCGAGAACATCGTCCGGCTGTCCGGTGCGGACGAGGCGCTGCGCCGCTTCCTCGCCTGCTACTCGGATTACGCGCTCGGCTCGCTGCAGGAGCGCGCCGGCAAGATGCGCAAGGCCGACGAACGGCTGAGCGCGCTGCGGGGCGAACTCGCCGAACTGCAGCGCAAGTTGGCCACCGAGCAGGAGCAGGCCGCGGAAGCGCAGCGCACCGTTGCCGAGCTCGAGCAGCGGGAAGCCGAGCTGGAGACGAGCATCGAAGCGCTGCGCTCGCACCCGGCGTACGGGGAGCTGCAGAACCTGCGGGACCGCGAGCGGTTGGTGGAGAGCACCAGGGCCGCTGCACTGTCCGCTTTGGACACCGCGAGCAAGCACCGGGCGCAGGAGCACCGGTCCGCTGAAGCGGTGGTGAACGTGCTGCGGCGGCTGGTCACCGACAACCAGGCGGCGGCGAACGCGGCTTCCCGCACCGCCGGCCAGCTCGACGCGGCCGGTCTGGACAGTTCGCTGGTTCCCGCGCCCCCCGCCCCGCCGAACGCGGAACTGCGGGTGAAGACCGAACGGGTGCGCACTTCCCCGAACCCGGACGCCGAACCGGTCACCATCGAGCGGTACCTGGTGCCGCAGTTGGACACCGACGGGTTCGCGCAGCAGTACCGCGCGCTGCTGGACAACTACGACCAGGTGGCGGCCTTGGCCCGGCAGCAAGCCGCGCTGACCTTGACGCTGCACCAGCAGGCCCAGGAGCTCGACGCCGAGCACAGCAGGATCGGCGAGCTGCACCGCGCCGCGCGGCAAGCCCAGCTGGCCGCGACGGAGGAATCCGGTCGTCGGCACCAGGCCCGGCAGCAGTTGCGCGAAGCCGCTGCCGCCTGGGCGGCGCGGGCGGCGGACTGGGCGCACGACTGGCCCGGGGAAGCGGAACCGCCGGAGCCACCGGCCCCGGAACAGCTGGTCGCTGACCGCAACGCCACCCGCTACGCGCGGGACGACGTCCGTCTCTGGGCCCGCCCGCAACTGCAGCAGGCCCGCCGCCGGGCCGCGCAGCTGGAGCAGGAGTTGGCCGCGTTGGAGGCGGACAGGGAGCAGCACCAGCGGGAGCTGGCGGAGCTGCAGGCGGGCGGCGAGCGCGTCCCGGGACGGCCGGAGTGGGCGACCGCTGACCGGGATCCGGAGCGCGGCCGCGCGTTCTACCAGCTGGTGGACTTCCAGCCCGGGCTGGAGGAAGCGGAGCGGGCCGGTCTGGAAGCGGCTCTGCAGGCCAGCGGTCTGCTCAACGCGTGGGTCAGCGCTGACGGTGAGGTCACCGGGGTGCCCGACCTGTTCGCCGCGCCGCGCGCAGCGGCCTCCGGCGGCACGCTCGCCGATCTGCTGGTGCCGGCCGCGGACGCGGACAACCCGGTTCCCCAGGAGCGGGTGGCCGAACTGCTGCGGGCGGTTTCGACCGATGGCAGCGGCACGTTCTCGGTGTCGACGTCCGGCCGCTGGCGGTCCGGGGTGCTGTCCGGGCAGTGGCGGAAGAGCACCGCCGAGTTCATCGGTGCCGGTGCCCGGCACGCTGCCCGGCAACGCCGCATCGCCGAGCTGGAGGACGAGCTGGAGCGGTTGAACGCCGACATCGCTGCTGCCGAGCAGCGGCACCGGGAGGCCGGGGAGCACGCACTGGCGCTGGAACGCCACTTGGACTCCTATCCGGACGACAACGAGCTGTTGACCGCGCACGTCCAGCTGGCGTCCGCTGTGGACGCGGCGGAGGCCGCTGAGCAGCAGGCCGCTGAGCTCCGCGAACAGCACGAGCAGGCCCGGCAGCGCTGGCAGGCGGCGCACGCCGATCTGGTGCGGGCCGCCGGTGAAGCGGGTCTGCCCGCGGAGACGCAGCTGCTGCAGGCCGCCAACCGCGCGGCCAACGACGCGCTGACCTGCCTGGACCTGCTGCGCGAGGCGGTGGAGACGCGTTGCTTGCCGACCGTGGCGGAGCTGCGCGACATCTGCCTGCACCACGACGTCGCGGTGGCCGACCGGATGGAGGCGGAGTCCCAGGCCGAGCAGCGCTGCGCCGAGTACGCCGAGCAGGCCGCGGCGCTGGCCGAGTTGACCGCGGCCGTCGACGGCGAGGCCAAGGACATCACCGAGCGGGTCAGCTCCTACGAGCAGGAGCGGGCTGATCTGCGGCGCCGGCTCCCCAAGGCCCGTCAGGAGCTGACCAAGCTGCAGGTTTCCGCCGGGAAGCTGGAGAACCGGTTGGACGACCGGCAGGCGGCGCTGGAGGAGCGGCAGTCGCTGGCGTCGGCGGCGTCCGAGGAGTTCCGCCGCGCGCTGCGGTTGCCCGGTTTCTGGCGGGCTTGCGGGCTCGGTGACGAGGTGCCGGACGACCTGGTCAAGGCCGGTGAGCTGGTGTTGGACGCCCCGCAGCGCAGCACGTCCTGGGGGAAGGTGGCCAACGAGCAGCAGGTGCTGCAGCAGGCGCTGGCCGGCAACTACGACATCGCGGTCACCGAAGTGGACGGACTGTTCGCGGTGACGATCACCGGTGAGGAGGGACCGCAGCCGGTGGCGGAGGCCGCTGACCGGGTCAGCACCCGGCTCGCGGAACTCCGCGGCTACCTCAACGAGCGCTACCAGGAGATCTTCGCCGACTACCTGATCCGCGACCTGACCGAGCGGCTGCGCGAGCAGTTGCGGGTGGCCCGGGACCTGTGCCGGCGGATGAACGAGGTGCTCGAGGGGGCGCGGTCCAGCCAGGGCGTGCACGTCCAGTTGGAGTGGCGGCCCTCCCCTTCGCTCAGCGACGACGTGCGGCAGGCGATCGAGCTGGTGCGCATCCCGTTCGCCGAGCGCAGCGAGGAGCAGGACGCCGTGTTGCGGCGGGTGTTCACCCAGCTGATCGAGGCCCAGCGGGACAGCGCTTCGGGTGGTTACGCCGAACTGCTGGCGCGGGCGTTGGACTACCGCTCCTGGTACTCGTTCAACGTGCGGGTGCGGGACACCGGCCCGGACGGCAAGCCGCGGGTGCGCCGGCTGCGCCAGCTGTCCTCAGGGGAGACCCGGCTGGTTTCCTACGTCACCTTGTTCGCCGCGGCCGCCGCGTTCTACGACGCGGTGAGCGCCTCTTCGGACGGTCGGGGACCGCTGCGCCTGGTGCTGCTGGACGAGGCGTTCGAGCGCTTGGACGATCCCACGATCGCCCGGATGCTGGGGCTGCTGGTGGATTTGGACATGGACTGGGTGATCACCTGGCCCAGTGGGTGGGGCATCTCGCCGAAGATCCCCAAGATGCACATCTTCGACATCCTCCGGCCGAGCAGCGGACCGGGCATCGCGTGCACCCACACCGTGTGGAACGGCAGCGGCCTGACCACCGCCGAGTCGTGAGCCGACGGCCGCGGGAGCGGTTCTCGGGAGCTGCCGCGGCCGCCGGTGCGGCGCCTCAGCCGAGGGTTTCGATGACCTTCACCCCGTGCAGTCGACGCACGAAGTCCGCCCCGAAGGCGGTGGAGGGGGTGTGCGCTCCCGGCGCCACTTGCCGGGTTCGCAGGGCGCTCACGATCCGCAGCACCGAGTCGGCGGTGAGGTCGTAGGGCTCGGGGGTGACCAGGGCGGCCGTCACCGTGGTCCCCGCAGCGTTCCGGGCTTCGGCGTACACCTCGGCCCACCCGCGGGCTCGGCGGCGGGAGCCCGGACCGCGCAGGAGTTTGCCGATCAGCGCTTTGCCGACCCGCTGCACGGCGGGCAACCCGAACACCGCTTGCGCTGCTCGCGCGCTGCGGCCGCGCACCCGGTCCAGGCCGGGGAGCGCGGCGAAGGTGGTGATGTTCTCGATGCCCGTGCTCCGGTGGGCCGTGGCCACGTCCCCCCACGGCAGGGAGGCTGCTCTTCTGGTCCCGGAGGGGAACGGGATCTCGCGGACGCGCCAGCCGAGCGGCACTTGCCGCAGTTCGCCGTTGATGCGGGCGCGGCCGCCGGTGGCGGCTCCCTCGAGGGCGGTTTTCATCGTGCCGGGGCTGATCGCGCTGCTGGCGAAGAAAGCCAGGTCCAGGTGGGTCGCGTCGGGCAGTTTGGCGGCGACCATCGCACCGAGGCAGTCCGTGGGGACCACGTCGAAACCGGCTCCCGGCAGCAGCACGACGCCCGCTCGCCGGGCGTCCTCGTCGCGCGCGAAGACCGATTCGAACACGTCGATCTCGCCCGTGATGTCCAGGTAGTGCGCGCCGGCCCGGAGGCAGCCCTCGACCATGGGGGCCGAGGTGGTCGAGAACGGTCCGGCGCAGTGCGCCACGATGTCGATGTCGTCCAGGGCTGCGGCCACCGCGCCCGGGTCCTTCAGGTCGAAAACGCGGTACGGCAGGCCGCGCGCGGTGGCGAAGGCGGCGACCTTCTCCGCGTTCCGGCCCGCCACCACCGGGCGTTCTCCTCGCTCGCAGGCGAGGTCGGCGACCAGCCGCCCGGTGTAGCCGGAGACCCCGTAAACCATCCAGGTGCCCGACATCTGCGCTCCAGCCATCCCCACGTTGCCTTTCGACGCTCGAACCATAGGCGATCATGATCTCTACCACGACCGGACGGCTCGACCACGTCTTCAACGCGGTGTTTCCGACGCCGGTTGCCTGAGAGGTGGAGCACAGGACGGGTGGTGCCGGGGTGGGCGGGTGCTCGGCTTGCGGGTTCGGCGGGTGGGTGGGAGTTCGCCGTCGACGCGTCCCGCCGCGGCGCGGCGGGGTTTCACAGCTGTTGCAGGGCTTCGAAGACGAGCCAGCCGCCGAAGACCGCGAACAGGGCAGCGGCTCCGTACTGGACCGCCTTCTTCGGCACGTGCTTGCCCACCAGCAGGCCGATCCCGATGGCGAGCGCGTCGGCCAGCACCATTCCCAACGTGGAACCTATCCAGGTGCCGAGCCAGTTGTGCTGGGTGGCCAGGGTGACGGTGGCCAGCATCGTCTTGTCGCCGAGTTCGGCCAGCATGAAGGCCAGCGTCACGACGAGGAGTGCTGGACCGCCCCACCTGGCTCGCCGGTTGTCCTGATCGCTGAGCGCGTCCCCCCGCAGTGTCCAGGCGGCGAACCCCAGGAAGGCCAGTCCGGCCACCAGGCTGACCAGCTCTCCGGGCAGCGCAGCGCCCAGCGTGACGCCGAGCCCGACTGAAACGGCGTGCACCAGCGTGGTGGCCAGCGTGATTCCGAGCAGCACCTGCCACGGCCGATACCTGGCGGTGAAAGCCAGCGCCATTAATTGTGATTTGTCTCCGAGTTCAGCGATGAAAATCGCAGCCGAACTCACCGCAAGACTCGCGAACATGCCGAACTCCTCAACCGCACCCGGCCAAAGGCGCAAAACCTCCGGCCGCAACTGCAACGCCGAAGGTCTCGCCCACCCCGACCAGGGGTTTCGCGACCGGGCGCTATTCATCGGCGCCAGCATGTCGACCGCGATGTTCCGGGCTACTCCCCTTCTTCCCGGAGCAGATTACACGTCCTTCCCAACACTTCAAGCCCCAGGGTCTTGATCGTTCAACAAAAATGCTATTTGCGTTTTTCCGAAAAATAGTTTCGCCACCCCGAAAATCACGTTGGCGCCATCCTCAACGCATTTTTTTCGACCGTCCACCAGCTTTTTTCCGCGAATTCGGTGGGCGGATGGGGTCAGGAGCGGACGTGCGCCGCGCGGAGATCCCCGGGGGGTGCCACATCGGAGTGAGTTGTGACTCAGATCACATTGATTCGTGGAACACGCGTCCGGAGCAGCGTGTTGAACCAGCTGGCCGATGCGCACGTGTCCCCCGGGCCGCAACCATTGCCTTCGCGGAATACCGTTCGGCTGGAGCCGCGTTGCGCCACTTCGCCGAGAGGCGACCGGCGCATCGGCCTCTTCTTCTCTTCGTTCAGGGGACCTGGAAACTGCTGTCCCGGGCATCGGTGATCGCCATGTGCCCGGGGGCGTGCCCGATCGCGAACGGGGGTCTGGACTGCATCACCGCCGCCTGCGGTGTCACACCGCAGGCCCAGAACACCGGGATCTCCCCGGGCCGGATCTCCACCGGATCCCCGAAGTCCGGTCGGTCGACATCGGTGATCCCCAGTTCAGCCGGCTCCCCCACGTGCACCGGAGCACCGTGCACCGCCGGGTACCGGGAGGTGATCCGCACCGCCGCGGGCACGAGTTCAGCTGGCACGGGCCGCATCGACACCACCAGCGGACCGGACAGCCGTCCCGCCGGACGGCACTGCCGGTTGGTCCGGTACATCGGAACGTTGCGCCCGGTGTCCAGGTGCCGCACCGGCACCCCCGCTTCCAGCAGCGCCGATTCGAAGGTGAAGCTGCACCCCACCAGGAAGGACACCAGGTCGTCGCGCCAGAGCTCGGTGACGTCGGTGCGCTCCTCCACCAGTTCCCCGTCCCGGTAGACCCGGTAGGCGGGCAGGTCGGTGCGCAGGTCCCCGGCGAAGATCCCCGCGCTGGTCTCCCCCGGCTCGGTCACCTCCAGCACCGGGCAGGGCTGCGGGTTGCGCTGGGCGAACAGCAGGAAGTCGTAGGCGTACTCGCGGGGCAAGCTGATCAAGTTCGCCTGCGTCCAACCCCGGCAGTAGCCGGACGTCGGCACCCGCAACCCGGCGCGGAAGGCTTCCCTGGCCTGCGTCGGCGTCATCTCCTGCGGCGGAGTCATGCTGCCTCCTCGAGAATCCGGAACCGGATGCGCTGGCCCGGGCGCGCTTGCGCCGCCCGGTCCACGTCCTCGGCGAGCACCACGGCGATCACGGGGTAGCCGCCGGTCAACGGGTGGTCGGCGAGGAACAGCGTCGGCTGCCCCGACGGCGGAACCTGCAGCGCACCGGGAACCATGCCTTCACTGGGCAGTTCTTCGCAGCGCTGGCGCTGCAGCGGAGCCCCGCGGAGCCGCATGCCGATCCGGTTGCTCTCCGAAGTCACCTCGTAGGCCTCGCCGCCCAGCGCCCGCAGCGCCTCGTCGGTGAACCAGTCGTCGCGGGGCCCGGGCACGACCCGCAGCACCAGGTCCCCATCCGCCGGCGCGGGAACCGGCGCGAGATCGACCGCGGGGAAGCGCGGTGGGGGTGGCCCCACCGGCAGCACATCACCCGGCTGCAGCGGGGCCGGCCCCAGCCCGGACAGCACGTCGGTGGCCCGGGAGCCCAGCACCGGAGCAACCGCTATGCCACCGCGAACGGCCAGGTAGCTGCGGAGTCCGGTGGTGGGAGCACCGGCGCGCAGTTCGGCCCCGGCCGGCACCCGCAGCACCGAGTTCACCGCTTCCCGGCGACCGTCCACGGTGATCCGGCACGGGGCCCCGGTGATGGCGACGGTGAGATCGCGGCAAGCGCGGAACGCCAGTCCACCGAAGGTGAATTCGATCCCGGCCGCGTCCTCGGAGTTCCCGACCAGGCGGTTGGCCAGCCGGAAGGACCGCCGGTCAGCGGCACCGGAAGTGCCGACCCCCAGGTGGGACAGCCCCGGGCGGCCGAGGTCTTGCACGGTCGCCAGCGGCCCGGTGGCCAGGACTTCCAGCCCGGGGGCCTCCTCCGCCACGGGTGCTCGCGTGGCTCGCGCCTGTTCTGCCCGATTGCTCATCCGACCTCCTGGAACCGCACGCGCACCCCGGGGCGCAGCAGTGCCGGCGGCTCCCGGTCCACGCACCAGATCTCCAGCTCGGTGCGGCCGATGAGCTGCCACCCCCCAGGTGATTCGCGCGGGTAGATGCCGCTGAACTGGCCGGCCAGCCCCACCGCGCCGCGCGGGACCTTGGTGCGCGATTCCGCTCGGCGCGGCACGGTCAACTCCGGCGGCCCACCGGTCAGGTAACCGAATCCCGGGGCGAAACCTCCGAACGCGACTGTCCATTCCGCACCGGTGTGGTAGCGGACGACTTCTCGTTCGGTGAGTCCGGTCAACTCGGCCACGTCCCGCAGGTCCGCACCGTCGTAGACGACCGGCACGGTCACCAGCTCGCTGCTGGTGCGCTGGGCCTGCCGCGGGGTGAGCTCGCGAATGGCCCGTTGCACCGCGGTGACGTCGGCCCGTTCGGGGTCGAGCTGGACGAGGATGGTGCGAGCGGCCGGCACCAGCGCCGTCACCCCTTCCAGGGGCGTCTCGCTGAGCGTGGCGTACCAGCTCTGCACCTCGTCGAGGTCTTCCAGCTCGATGAGCAGACCGGAATCGGCGCAGCGGAGCAGTTTCATCACTCGCCTCGCGTGGTGAACGACCGCAGTTCAACCCCTTCTGCGGCCAGCCGGTCCCGCACGGTTTGGGCGATGGCCACCGCTCCCGGGCTGTCCCCGTGCACGCAGATCGAGTCGGCCTGGACCTCGATCATCGTGCCGTCGATGGCCTTGATGGGTTCGCCGTGGGCGAGCCGGAGGCAGCGTTCCGCGATCTCTTCCGGGTCGTGCAGCACCGCGCCCGGTTCCCGGCGGGGAACCAGGGTCCCCTCCGGGGTGTACGCGCGGTCGGCGAAGGCTTCCCGGAAGACCCGCAACCCGGCTTTCTCGGCTTGTTCCAGCCACTTCGAGCCGGGCAGGCCGAGCACCGCCAGCTCCGGGTCGTAGCTGCGCACCGCTTCGACCACCGCGGCCGCCTGCTGTTCGTGGTGGACGATCGCGTTGTAGAGCGCGCCGTGCGGTTTGACGTAGCGCACTTCAGTCCCGCTGACCTGGGCGAATCCAGCGAGGGCACCGATCTGGTAGATCACGTCGTTGGTGAGCTCGACGGGAGCGACGTCGATGAACCGCCGCCCGAACCCGGCCAGGTCCCGGTAGCTCACCTGGGCGCCGACCGCGACATCGCGCTTGGCCGCCTGCTCGCAGGCCCGCCGGATGACCGTCGCGTCTCCAGCGTGGAATCCGCAGGCGATGTTCGCACTGGTGACTATGCCGAGCAGGGCTTCGTCATCGCTGAGCTCCCAGCGCCCGAACCCTTCCGCCAGATCAGAGTTGAGATCCATGTAGCGCTCACTTCCACAGCTCGACAATGCCGGAGAGGGCGTTGACCCCCAGGTAGACCGTCAACAACCAGGCCAGGGCACCGATCGCCAGCAACCAGCGCGGATACCGGTAACCGCCGAGCAGGTCGCTGCGCCGGGCCGCCACCCACATCAGTGCGCCGAAACCGACCGGCAGGATCAGTCCGTTGAGGGCGCCCGCCAGCACCAGCAGCGTGGTGGGGGCCTGGTCCATCAGCAGGAAGACCAGCATCGACAGGGAGATGAACCCGACGACGAGCCAGTTGCGCCGCCGCTCCAGCCGCTCGTTGAAACTGACCAAGAAGGACACCGAGGTGTAGGCGGCACCGACCACGGAGGTGATGCTGGCGGCCCAGAGGATGATGCCGAACAGGCGCAGCCCCACTTCGCCCGCGGCGTGCTGGAAGGCCTGCGCGGTGGGGTTGCCCCCGCCGAGCTGCACGCCCGCGGCCACCACGCCGAGCACGGCCAGGAACAGCACGATCCGCATCACCCCGGTGACCAGCAGGGAGGTGATCGAGCTGCGGCTGACTTCGACCACCCGCTCCGGACCGGTCACCCCGGCGTCGATGAGCCGGTGAGCTCCCGCGTAGGTGATGTAGCCGCCCACGGTGCCGCCGATGAGAGTGGTGACGGCCAGGAAGCTCACTTCGCTGGGCAGCACGGATTCGCGGAGCGCTTCTCCCACCGGCGGACCGGAGGAGATGGCGACGTAGACGGTCAGCAGGATCATGACCAGGCCGAGCACCACCACGATCCGGTCCATCGCGGCCCCGGCCCGCTTGCTCAGGAAGATGCCGATGGCGATCAGGGCGGACACCGCGCCGCCGATCTTGACGTCGAGCCCGAACAACGCGTCCAGGCCCAGCGAAGTTCCGGCGACGTTGCCCACGTTGAACACCAGGCCGCCGAAGACGACCAGGGCGGCCATGGCGTATCCGAGGCCGGGGAGGACCCGGTTTCCGAGTTCCTGCGCCCGCAATCCGGAAACCCCGATCACTCGCCACACGTTCAACTGGACGGCGATGTCCACCAGGATCGAGACCAGGATGGCGAAGGCGAAGGCCGCCCCCAGTTGGACGGTGAACTCGGTGGTCTGGGTGATGAATCCGGGGCCGATGGCGCTGGTGGCCATCAGGAAAACAGCGCCGAGCAAGGCGCTTCTCTTGGCCGGAGCCGGCTTGTTCTCAGCCGCGGGCTTGTTGGCCATGACGCTCCAATCGCCGGGTGCACACCGTCAGGCCGATCGATGTGAATCGACTGCGAACCGCCGCTGAACGGCAGTGCCGGATAAGATATTTAATTGTTGAACAATCCGGCAATACGCCAGTTGAAACTTTTTCGTTAAACTTGAGTGGGCAGTTGACTACCTACCGTGAAGGAGCCTGATGACCAGCGAGAGCGCTTGGGCGGATCAACTCGCTGCGGACCGCGCTCTGCTGGATCGCACCAGCACCGCTGAACGGGTCGCCGACGTGCTGCGGCAGCGGATCATCGAAGGCGTGCTGGCGCCGGGCACCCGGCTGTCCGAAGAAACGGCCGGCCGCGCGCTGGCCGTCTCCCGCAACACGCTCCGCGAAGCGTTCCGCCTGCTGGTGCACGAGCGATTGTTGGTACACGAACTGCACCGGGGCGTGTTCGTCCGGGTGCTCACCGCGGACGACGTGATCGACCTGTACCGGGTGCGCCGACTGCTGGAGACCGGGGCGGTGCGCCGCGCCACCTCCCCTCCCGCCGAACTGCTCACCGCCGTCGAACGAGCCGTCACCACCGGTGAACGGGCCGCCGCGGAACAGCGCTGGCAGGACGTCGGCACCGCGAACATGCACTTCCACCGGGCCTTGGCAGCGCTGGCCGACAGCCCGCGGGTGACCGAGACCATGCAGCAGCTGCTCGCCGAACTCCGCCTGGCCTTCCACGTCATGTCCCGCCCGCGGGAGTTCCACGAGCCCTACCTGGGGATGAACCGGGAGATCACCGACCTGCTGCTGGCCGGGGCGAACGAAGCCGCCGCCGACCGGCTGGAGGAGTACTTCGACCTCGCCGAAGAGCAGTTGACCAACGCGTACCGGTCGGGGCAGGAATTGATCACCGGCTCCGGGGCGTGAGTCACACCTCGAGCCCGGCGAACAGGTCGGTCTCCCAGCCGTGCTCGCCCTCCCCCGGGCCGCGCCGCCCGCGGACCAGCAGGTAGTGCTCGATCGCGAATTCCGGGCGGGAGACCATCCAGGTGAAGAACTCGTCGCTGTCCAGATCGACCTGGCTGCGGTACCGGCGCAGCGCGGCCATCTTGACCGGGTGGTACTGCCGGGCGTCCAGCACCGCGGTCAACTCCTCGTCCGCCACCGTGTACGGCTGGAAGTCGGAAACCCCCCACTGCTCGAGCTCGGTGAGCAGCGAACGCGGCAGCACGACCCAGTAGGTCTTCAGCACCCGCCAAGGCCTGCCCAGCTCGGGCGCGTAGTCGGGATCCGCGGCGGGGCCCAGGGCAGCCATCACCGCTCGACTCGCGGCGATGTGGTCCGGATGCCCGTAGCTGCCGTGGTCGTCGTAGGTGACGACCACCTGCGGCCGCTCGGCGCGCACGATCTCCACCAACGAGCGGGTGACCTCGAGCGGATCCGCACCGGCGAACGCGCCCTCCGCGGTGTTGCCGGGCTCCCCGGGCATGCCGCTGTCCCGCCAGCGTCCCGGCCCACCCAACCAGTGGTGCCGGACCGGGCCGTACTCGGCCAGCGCCTCCCCCAGCTCCCGGCGCCGCCGCTCGCCCAGCGCGGCCGGGTCCCCGCGGAGGTGGGCGAGTTCTTCGCTGACCACGTCCCCCAACTCACCGCTGGTGCACGTGACGACCGCGACCTCCGCTCCTTCCGCGCAGTACTTGGCGATCGTGGCACCGGTCGCGGTGCTCTCGTCATCGGGATGCGCGTGCACCAGCAGCAGTCGGCGGCCGCTCATGCGCAGAGACTAGCGGCGCAGCGCGGAGCGGACCGGGCAGCGCAGCACCGCCTTACGCCGGCGCCAGTTTGCTCGCATCACTCGCCTGGGTACACGGAGGTTGACGCAGAAGCCTTGTCCCTTCGACCAGCCGCCACCGCTTTTCCCCGCTCGAGGGGCGCGCAGGGCAGCCGGTCGGAAACCGGGCGCACCCCGTCTCCGAACCCGCGTTCGGACAACCGGTTTGATCGCGCGGGTTCCGGGGTAACGGGTAGCCATGAACCGCAGTGAAACGAGCGTTACCGAAGGGCGCTGAGCGATAGTGGAGCGACAAATCGCCTACCTGGCGCCGGAGACGACTGCTTCCAATGTGATCGAAATCCGGGTGCCGGCCAAACCAGGACCTCTGGCAGTCATGCGGGCCGTGGCCGGGGACGTTGCAATGCGGGCTGACTTCGACGTGGACTCCATCGCTGATGTCCGGCTCGCCGTCGAAGAGGCCTGCACCACGCTGGCGAAGATCGCTATCCCTGGTGCGCCGCTCGTTTGCCGTTTCCACACGGAGGGGGACAGATTCGTAGCAGTTGCCGAAGCGATCAGCGACAGCCCAGCCGGACCGGACACCGACACCTTCAGCTGGCGCGTGCTCAACACTCTGGCCGACACTGTTTCGACCGAGCGCATACCGGACACGGACGAGACCAACCTGGTAAGGATCGAACTGACGAAAGCACAGGCGGTGGTCACGGGTGAGCAACAGGGCTGGGGCTGATGCACGCCGCCACGAGTACGACGCGTTGCTCCCGCTGTTCACCGAACTCGCCGCTCTCGAGAAGGACGACGCTCGGTACAAGGAGTTACGGGACCGCCTGGTCACCGAGCACCTGCCCATCGCTGAACACATAGCCCGGCGCTTCCGGCACCGGGGAGAACCGCACGACGACCTGTTCCAGGTGGCCACGGTCGGGCTGATCAACGCGGTCGACAGGTTCAACCCGGAGCGCGGGACGGACTTCCTCTCCTACGCCGTCCCCACGATCATGGGCGAGGTCCGGCGGCACTTCCGGGACACCGGCTGGTCCGTTCGCATGCCCAGGAAGATGCAGGAACTGCACCTGGCGGTGTCCAACGGCATTTCGGCGCTGTCCCAGCGGCTCGGGCGCGCCCCGACCCCCAGCGAACTGGCCGAGCACCTCAAGCTCGACGTCGAAGAGGTGCGCCAAGGACTGGAAGCCAGCAACGCCTACCGCAGTTCTTCGCTGGACGACCTGCTGAGCGACACCGACAACATCCCGCTCGGTGACGCGATCGGTTTCGACGACAGCGAGCTCGCCGAAGTGGACGACCGGGAAACCATCCGGCCGCTGCTGGCCGAGCTCCCGGAACGGGAGAAGCGCATCCTGGTGATGCGGTTCTTCCGGGGGATGACGCAAACCCAGATCGCCGAACACATCGGCATCTCGCAGATGCACGTTTCCCGCCTGCTGGCGCGCACGCTCTCCCGGCTGCGGCAGCGCGTCGACCTCGACGAGGAACGGCCGCGCCCGGCGGACGCGGCCGGCCGCTGACCGCGGCCCGCTCCTCCTCCAGTGGGCGATCCCGACCGTTCCGGCAACGCCGACGGCCGCGGCACTTGCCGGCTTGATCGGGCCCCGCTGCTCCCGCGTCGCATACTCCGTGCTCCTCCCGGGAATTCCGGAGGGACACCTGTCAGGCCAGCGAGAGGTTCTGGAGATGGCGAACAAAGATCGCGATGCGAAGCAGGAGCAGCTCGACGGTGTCCGGCAGGACCTCACCGACACCCACCTGACCACGCAACAAGGTGTTCGGGTCGACCACACCGACGATTCCCTGACGGTCGGGGAACGAGGTCCAACGCTGCTGGAGGACTTCCACGCGCGGGAGAAGATCACCCACTTCGACCACGAGCGCATCCCGGAGCGGGTGGTGCACGCCAGGGGAGCCGGCGCCTACGGCCACTTCCAGCCGTACAGCGATTGGCTGGCGGACTACACCGTCGCGAAGTTCCTGACCGACCCCGAGGTTCGAACACCGGTTTTCGTGCGGTTCTCCACGGTCGCAGGCTCCCGCGGGTCGGCCGACACGGTTCGGGACGTCCGCGGATTCGCCACCAAGTTCTACACCGAGCAGGGCAACTACGACCTGGTCGCCAACAACTTCCCGGTGTTCTTCGTCCAAGACGGGATCAAGTTCCCCGACTTCGTGCACGCGGTGAAACCGCAGCCGGACAACGAGATCCCGCAGGCCGCTTCGGCGCACAACACCTTCTGGGACTTCGTGCAGTTGAACCCGGAAACGCTGCACACGGTGATGTGGCTGATGTCGGATCGGGCACTGCCCCGCAGCTACCGGATGATGCAGGGCTTCGGGGTGCACACGTTCCGGTTCGTCAACGCCGAGGGCAAGGGGACTTTCGTGAAGTTCCACTGGAAACCCGCCCTGGGCACGCATTCCCTGGTGTGGGACGAGTGCCAGAAGATCGCCGGCAAGGACCCGGACTACAACCGCCGTGACCTGTGGGACGCCATCGAAGCGGGCCAGTACCCCGAGTACGAGCTGGGCGTGCAGCTGGTGGACGAGTCCAGGGAGTTCGACTTCGATTTCGACTTGCTCGACCCCACCAAGATCATTCCGGAGGAGGAGGTCCCGGTGCAGCCGGTGGGCAAGTTGGTGCTGGACCGCAATCCGGACAACTTCTTCGCCGAGACCGAGCAGGTCGCCTTCCACACCGCCAACGTGGTGCCGGGGATCGACTTCACCAACGACCCGCTGCTGCAGGCGCGGAACTTCTCCTACTTGGACACGCAGCTGATCCGGCTCGGCGGCCCCAACTTCGCCCAGATCCCGATCAACCGCCCGGTCGTCGAAGTCACCAACAACCAACGGGACGGCTACGGGCAGCAGAAAATCCACAGAGGACGGACGAGTTACTACAACAACAGCTTGTCCGGCGGAAGCCCAGCGCCGGCGAGCGTCGAGGAAGGAGCGTTCAGGCACTACCAGGAGAAGGTCGAAGGCCACAAGATCCGCAAGCGCAGCGCGAGCTTCCAGGACCACTACAGCCAGCCCACCCTGTTCTGGAACAGCATGGCCGACTGGGAAAAAGAGCACATCGTGGCCGCTTTCCAGTTCGAACTGGGCAAGTGCGACGAGCACCACATCCGGGAGAACGTGGTCGCGCACCTCAACCACATCGACCACGAACTCGCGGTCCGGGTCGCCGAAGGCATCGGCGTGGCCCCGCCCCGCGAGGCGGCGAGGCCCAACCACGGCCGCAGCTCCCCCGCCCTGAGCCAGGCGAACACGGTGATGGACACCATCGCCACCCGCAAGATCGCGGTGCTGGCCGCGGACGGCGTGGACGGCCGGGAGGTGGAGCAGATCCGGCAGAAGATGGCGGAACACGACGCGACCGCCGAAGTGCTGGCCCCGCGCGACGGCACCCTGCGCAGCAGCGACGGATCCCAGGTCGATGTGGACGTGCTGCTGAACACCGCGGCATCGGTGGTCTACGACGCGGTGATCGTCCCGGGAGGCGAGCAGAGCGTGCGGACGCTGTCGGAAGACGGCTACGCCGTCCACTTCGTGGCCGAGGCGTACAAGCACGCCAAACCCGTGGCCGGCAGCGACGAGGGCATGCAGCTGCTGCGCCGGGCCGGGGTCGCCGAAGCAGGTGAAACCACCGGTTCCGGTGATGGAGAAGTGCACGGCCACCTGGGGGTGGTCACCGCCGCCACCGGGGGCGAACTGCCGGAGGACTTCTTCGACGAGTTCATCGCGGCACTGCGCAAGCACCGGGTTTGGCAGCGGAGGACCGAATCGGTGCCCGCGTAGCGGTTCGCCGGCGGGCCGACGCGCGGCCCGCCGGATCCCCCGTCACCATCCGCCATTCGCGGCAAACTGTGTCATATGCCACTTGATCGTGGCTCTGCCCCGCTAATGTACGAGCGAGATTCCAGCTGACCGGCGGGGCTAGGAGTGACATGGGATTCGCGCGGAAATCCGCTGTGCTTACCGCGACCGCAGGACTGCTGCTGGCGGGCTGCAGCACACCGGCAGCACAGGCCAGCAGCAGGTGCTCCTCGCTGGCCGAGCCAGAAGTTCCCGGGGCCGAGGTCGTTTCCACCACCGCCGAGGAACACCCCGGCGGCACCATCGACCCGCCCCCGGTTCCGCCGGATCCCACACCTCCGATCGAGAACGTTCCCCCGCACTGCGCGGTCACGGTCGTGCTGACCCACCCCGGCGCTCACGACGAGGTGACCGTGGAGGTGTGGTTGCCGCTGGAGAACTGGAACGGCCGGTTCCAGGGGACCGGTGGCGCCGGGTGGTCGACCGGTGTGTCCGCGGCCGCCCTGGCACCAGCGGTGAAGAACGGCTACGCGGCCGCCGCCACCGACGGCGGGCACGAGCTCAACTCCATCGACCCGTCCAGATGGGCGCTCGACGAGCAGGGCGAGGTCAACCTCGAGCTGTTGGAGAACTTCGCTTCCCGCTCCCTGCACGACATGACGGTGGTCGGCAAGGCGGTGACCGCCGACTTCTACGGGGAACCGGCCCGGTACTCCTACTGGAACGGCTGCTCGACCGGCGGGCGGCAGGGGTTCATGGAGGCCCAGCGCTACCCCGGTGACTACGACGGAATCCTGGCCAGCGCCCCGGCCATCAATTGGGAGCGGTTCACGACCGCCTCGCAGTGGCCGCACGTGGTGATGCACGAAGCCGGGGTCTACCCCTCGCCGTGCGAGTTCGAAGCGTTCACCGAAGCCGCGATCGAGGCCTGCGACGGCGCCGACGGCGTGGTGGACGGCGTCATCGGTGATCCGTTGCGCTGCGGGTTCGATCCGGCCGAACTGGTCGGCACCCAGGTGCTGTGCGACGGCGAGGAAACGACCATTTCCGCCGAGACGGCCGAAGTGGTGCGGAAGATCTGGGACGGGCCGCGCACCAGCGATGGCGAGCGCCTCTGGTACGGGCTCACCAAGGGAACCCTGTTGAGCAACCTGACCACCCCCGGCCCGGACGGCACGATGCGCCCCGCCACGTTCCCCATCGCCGACAGCTGGGTCCGGTACTTCCTGAAGCAAGACCCGGAGTTCGACGCCAGCGCGCTCACCACGGAGGAGTTCGAGGAGCTCTTCGAGCAGGCCCAGCGGGACTACAACGACATCATCGGCACGGACGACCCCGACTTGTCGGAGTTCCGGGAATCCGGCGGCAAGCTGCTCACCTGGCACGGCATGTCCGACTCGCTCATCTACCCGCAGGGGACCATCCGGTACTGGCACGAAGTGGTCCGGGCGCTGGGCGGCCAGCACCGGGTGGACGACTTCTTCCGCGTGTTCCTCGCCCCCGGGGCCGAGCACTGCTCCGCGGGCAGGGGTCCGGCACCGGTCGATCCGCTGGGCGCGCTGGTGGAGTGGGTGGAGAACGGCAACGCGCCGGACACCCTCCCGGCCGCGAAGACCGACGGGTCCGGCCAGGTGATCACCCGCGACCTCTGCCCGTACCCGCAGGTGGCGCAGTACGACGGCGAAGGGGATCCGAACCAGGCCGACAGCTACCGGTGCACGACGGCGTGAGCAGAGCGGCGAAGGCCCGCGGTCGAGCGTGCGCTGCCCTGCCCACCACAGCTCTGGTGGGCCGACCGGGCTACTCGACTCGCGGGGCCGCTCCGGCCGGCCGACAATCGACGTGCCGGCCGGAACACCGGTTCGCCGCGCGGCGCACCACCTGCCGCGAGCGTCCTTTTCACGCGGTCGCCCCAGGAGGGATCAGGTGCTCAGCAAGCTGGAAGCCGCAGAGATCGTCTCCCGGGCCCGGTTCCGGGCGGACATCTCGTGGGAGGAAATCGCGAACCGGCTCGGCAAGCCTCCAGTGTGGACGACCGCGGCGCTGCTGGGCCAACACCCGATGAGCGCGGAGGACGCCGCTGCCGTGGGCGAGATTCTCGATCTCGACCACGAGGTCGTGGAGGCGCTGCAGCTGCAGCCCCACCGCGGCGATCCGGACAGCGTGGTGCCCACCGATCCGACGCTCTACCGGTTCTACGAGGCGCTCCAGGTCTACGGTCCTGCTCTCAAGGAGTTGATCCACGAGAAGTTCGGGGACGGCATCATGAGCGCCATCAACTTCCGGATGGACGTGGAGCGCCGTCCCGACCCCGACGGTGACCGGGTCGTCGTCACCTTCGACGGGAAGTTCCTGCCCTACCAGTGGTGAGGCGCTCCCCTGCCGGGGCATTGGCCTCCACCGTGGAGCGTCGCGGGGAACGAGCGGTCCTGCTCAGCCGTGCGCTCACTGCCCGCGCATCCCGAACGCGCAACTCGCTCCGCGCCAGTTCTTCCTCGCGATCGCCGAGCACGAGCGGTCGTTGGTGATCTCACATTCCTCTCGGCCGGTGACGAATCGCCCAGCGGCGGGTTATTTTCGCCAGCAACGAGTTGTTGATCTTGATCGACGCTCGTCAACCGGCTCCAGGTGGATTCCTGGCCGGTGAAGCGCAGGTGGACGAGGGAACGGTCCAGCCTGCGACGAGGCGAGTTGTAAGGAGCACGAAACCGATGGGCAGCAGTCCGAGCACAGCGGACACCCAGCACACCGGCACCGCGGACGTGAGCACCGATGTCCTGATCATCGGCGCCGGGCCAGCAGGTGCTTCCGCCGCACTCTTCCTGGCCACCTACGGGATCGACCACATCGCGATCAGCAAGTACCCGTGGACCGCGAACACTCCCCGCGCGCACATCACCAACCAGCGCACCGTCGAAATCATGCGCGACATGGGGATCGAAGACCAGGTCAAGGCCAAGGCCACCCCGCACCACTTGATGGGCAACACGGTCTTCTGCTCCTCGCTCGCCGGGGAAGAGCTCGGCCGCATCCGCGCTTGGGGCACGCACCCGCAGCGCGAAGCCGACTACGTGATGGCCAGCCCTTCGATGAACTGCGACCTGCCGCAGAACCTGTTCGAACCGATCCTGGTCAGCAACGCTTCCAGCCGCGGCAGCAAGTTCCTGTTCAGCACCGAGTACCTCTCGCTCACCCAGGACGACAGCGGGGTCACCGTGCGGGTGCGCGACCGGTTGTCCGGGCGCGAGTACGACATCCGCGCCCGCTACGTGATCGGCGCCGACGGCGGCCGGTCGCAGGTGGCCAAGGACCTCGACCTGCCGATGGAAGGCCAGATGGACCTGGCCGGCTCGATGAACATCGTCTGCCACGCCGACCTCTCCCGGTACGTCGAGCACCGGCCGGCGGTGCTGTACTGGGTGCTGCAACCGGGCGCCACCATCGGCGGCATCGGCCTGGGCTTGGTGCGCATGGTCCGCCCCTGGAACGAGTGGCTGATCACCTGGGGGTACGACATCAACCAGCCCCCACCGGAGATCGACGAGGAGAAGGCCACCGAGATCGTGCACAACCTGATCGGGGACGACACGGTTCCGGTGACGATCCGGTCGGTGTCGCTGTGGGGCAACAACAAGATGTACGCCACCCGCTACGCGAAGGGGCGGGTGTTCATCGCCGGGGACGCCGCGCACCGGCATCCCCCGTCGAACGGGCTGGGCTCGAACACGTCGATCGGCGACAGCTACAACCTGGCCTGGAAGCTCGCGCACGTCCTCAAAGGGCTGGCCGGCGAGGAGCTGCTGGAATCCTACGACGCCGAGCGCGCCCCGATCGGCAAGCAGATCGTGCTGCGCGCCAACAAGTCGATCGAGGAGTTCGGGGCCATCCTCGACGCCCTGGGGGTGGCGGAAACCCAGGACACCGCGGAGATGCAGGCGGCGATCGACTCGCGCGCCGAGAACTCTCCGAAGGGCGCCCAGAAGCGGGAACAGCTGCGCAAAGCGATCCAGCTGAAGAACTACGAGTTCAACGCGCACGGCGTGGAACTCGGACAGCGCTACCGCTCGACGGCGGTGGTGCCGGACGGCACCCCGGAACCGGGGTACACGCGCGACCCGGAGCTGTACTACCACCCCACCACCTGGCCCGGTGCCCGGCTGCCGCACGCCTGGTTGGGCAAGGACGGCCACCAGGTCTCCACGCACGACCTGGCCGGCAAGGGGCGTTTCACGCTGCTGACCGGGATCACCGGCAAGGCGTGGGCCGACGCGGCCCAGCAGGTCGCCAGCGCGCTCGGGATCGAACTCGCCGCCCACGTCATCGGCCCCGGCCAGGAGTACACCGATCTGTACGACGACTGGGCCGAGCTGCGGGAAGTCGACGAGGACGGGGTGGTGCTGGTGCGCCCGGACATGCACGTCGGCTGGCGCGCGATGTCCATGGTGGATGATCCGGCCGCAGCTCTGGAAGGAGCGCTGCGGAAGATCCTGGCCCGGCCCGCGGACTGACGCGGCCCGACCGCCCGCTCCGGCCTGCTGCCCCGCCGCAGCAGGCCGTTCCCGTCCCGGCCAACGTCGTTTTGCGCGCAACGGCCGGTTGTCCGAACGTTGCCGGTGCACCGGTTTCGGACAGGAGGACGGCGTGGCAGCACGTTCCCGGGACAGGCACTACGGGCCTGCCGTGCCTGCGGGGTGGGAGCTCACCGGGCGCGGCGGCCCCAGACCGTTCGTTTCCTGGGTGAGCTACCGCCTGCCGGACGAGACCAGCTACTTGTGGGAATCGCGGCACCAGCGCAAGGGGTTCGGTCCCCGGCGGGTCGCCGAGCGGCAGCCGAAGACCAAACCGCCGAGGAGCCCGTGGCTGCGCTTCTGGGCGCCGGCCCGGCTCGGCTGGTGGGTCGCGGTCGTGTTCATCGTCGGCTCGCTGCTGTTCATCGCCGGCGCCGCCGGGTCGCTGGTGCCGCACCTGTTCGGCGGCGAACACCCCATGTCGGTTTACGCCGAGACCTGCTATTTCATCGGGGCTTCGCTCTACGCGGTCAGCATCTGCGGCCAGCTGCTGGAGAGCCTCAACGCCGATGACCGGATCGGGCCGGACCGCAGGAGCCAAGCGCCGGAGAAGTTCCGCTGGTTCGCCTTCGAACCGCACCGGCTGGAGTTCATGACACCGTTCGTGCTGCTGATCGGCTCCCTGGTGTTCAACTTCGAAACCGTCTTCGCTCTGGGCTCGACCGTCGAGGTCCTACCGGAGCTGTGGTTGTGGGAGAGCAGCATGCTCGGTTCGGTGCTGTTCCTGGTGTCGGCGTGCATGCAGCTGGCCGAGGCCGGCCACGGCTACGTTCGGTTCCGGCCGCGCGACCTGTCGTGGTGGGTGGCGGTGTGCTTCGTGCTCGGGTCCATCGGTTTCATCATCGGCACCCTGCCCGGTTTGGAGCCACCGGGCTTCCCCACCGCCGAACAAGGACCGGGGGCGCTCACGGTGAAGCTCGGCTTCCTGGGCGGGGGCATCGCTTTCCTCGTCGGCAGCTACCTGATGCTGCCCGAGCTGTTCACCCAGACCAGAGCGGAGGAGTACCCGGAGACCGCCAAGCCCCGCCCGAGCGGTGAACGGGAGAGGTGAGCTGTGACTTCCTCGCGTCGAGCACCATCCAAGCTGGTTCGGTGCCCAATGCCCGGTGCCGGATTTCGGGGAGGTCGTGTTCTGCGTCTTCGCTACCTTGGCCGCCACAGGCTGCCCCTCGGCCCGGCGTCAGCACTGGGCGGCGGAGTGGAGCCATCGGCCCAGGTCAAGCCAATGGTGGCCGGTACCGCACCTATGCGGTGGTGACCTCGGTGCAGCCCTTCGCGCTGCATCGAATGAGCAGTGCAACCGGGATGGACTCGCTCATTTGCCGAGTACCGGGCCGAGGTCGGTTGACGATGATGAACAGCTGATGACGACCGCCATAGTCTTGGTCCTTGCCATTGGCGAGTGAGGATGGACGAGTTTGTTAACTAGCGGAGCTAGAACAGGGGCCTGGGTAGGGGTAATTGTGCTGCATTACGACACCACCCGGACACCTGAAGACAACAAGTGAAATTCAAGACGCCGCTAGGAAATGCTGGCAAATCAACGAGCAGTTCTGTTCCGAATGCTCAGCAGCATCCTGCCCACCAATGACTTGATGCGCCGCAAGAGCCTGTTGAAGAGACCCATCTGGAAGAGATCGGAAGAGCACACGTC
>NZ_AYJW01000019.1 GCF_000497205.1 Saccharopolyspora rectivirgula DSM 43747 | reverse complement strand
GCTGTGGAAGCGGAAATCACGCTGACCGTGGACGGCCAGCCGCACCGGGTTGCGGTGGACACCCGCACCACCGGGTCGATACCGGCCGCCCGCAGCACACCGCGTCGGGCCGGGGAAGCTGAGGCGAGCACGAAACGCACGCCCCGATGGTAGCGGCCCGGGAAGTCCGGACGGCCGCGCGCGGTGGCGCCGCCGACCGATGCGCGATCGCCGCCCGGAATACGCTGAACCGGTGATTCCCGTTCCGCTCGACGCCGAACAGCTGCGCCGCGAGCTGGTCCAGCGCGGACCGTACGCAGCGCTCGACGTGGTCACCGTCACCGGCTCGACCAACTCCGACCTGGCCTCCGCCGCCAGCGGCGGAGCTGCCGACCGGACCGTGCTGCTCACCGAGGAGCAGACCGCCGGCCGGGGCAGGTTGAACCGCCGCTGGTACTCCCCCCGCTACCGCGCGCTGCAGCTGAGCGTGCTGCTGCGGCCGGAGCTGCCGCAGCGCGGCCTCGGATGGCTTCCGCTGCTGACCGGAGTCGCCCTGGCCGAAACCGTCAACCGCGCCAGCCCGGGGCGGGCGGCCCTGAAGTGGCCGAACGACCTGCTGCTGCGCACCGGTTCCGGGTGGGGCAAGGCGGCCGGGATCCTGGCCGAGGTCGTCGCCGCCCCGGACGGGTTGGCCGTGGTGGTGGGGATGGGCATCAACGTGCACCACCGGCAGGAAGAGCTGCCGCCGCCGGTTCCGGACGCGTTGCCGGCCACCTCCCTCGCTTTGGCCGGGGTCGAAGTGGACCGCACCGAGTTCGCGGTGCGCCTGCTGACCGCGTTCGCCGAGACCGAGCAGCTCTGGCGGCGGCATGCTGGGGATGTGCAGGCCAGCGGGCTGCTGGACCGGTACCGCGGGCTGTGCGCCACCTTGCACCAGCGGGTTCGGGTGGACCTGGCCGCCGAGCAGCTGCACGGCACCGCCGTCGACGTCGACCCCGACGGTCGGCTGGTGGTGCGGACCGAGGACGGGCGGACCACCGAGGTCGCGGCGGGGGACGTCCAGCACCTGCGGCCCGCCGGCCGGTGACCGGCTGTGGTGCGCGACACCACGGCACCACAGCTCTCCCGGTACGGTGATCGGCATCCGGCGGAGACTGCGGAGGAGGCAAGGGTGGCCTACCCGGACGATTTGCTCGGGGAAGACGAGTACGTGATCGTGCACCGGCATCCGCACTGGAAGCTGCTCGTCCTGCCGGTCCTGGTGTTCCTGCTGGTGGTCGGGCTCGGTTCCTACCTGGCGGCGCTGGCCGCGGCGACCTCGCTGGCGCAGCCGCTGTGGATCGGGATCGGCGTGATCGGTGCGGTGCTGCTGATCTGGCTGACCCTCGTCCCGCTGCTCCGCTGGCGCACCACGCACTTCGTGGTGACCACCCACCGGCTGATGGTCAGGGAGGGGGTCATCACCCGCAGCGGCATCGACATCCCGATATCGCGGATCAACTCGGTCCAGTTCCGGCACGGGCTGCTGGACCGGATGCTCGGCTGCGGAACGCTCATCGTGGAGTCGGCCTCCGACGAACCACTGGAATTCGACGACATTCCCGACGTGGAGCGGGTGCACACCCTGCTCTACCGCGAGGTCAACGACGATCCGCACGACTGGGAACGGGAGGGGCGCTGATGGGGGCGCGTGAACTCGGGCTGCCGATGCAGGTGGTGTCTCCGCATCCGCAGGACTTGCCCGCGGAGGTGACCATCTGGGAGGTCGGCCCGCGGGACGGGCTGCAGAACGAGCCGGAGACGGTGCCGCTGGAGGTCAAGCTCGAATTCCTGCAGCGGTTGACCGATGCCGGGCTGGCGGTGGTCGAGGCGACCAGCTTCGTCCACCCGCGCTGGGTGCCGCAGCTGGCGGACGCGGCAGAGCTGCTGGCCCGGTTCGAGCCGGCCGCCGGGGTGCGCTACCCGGTTCTCGTGCCCAACATGCGCGGTCTGGAGCGGGCGCTGGACGCGGGGGTGACCGACATCGCCGTGTTCGCCTCGGCCACCGAGACGTTCGCGCAGCGCAACCTCAACCGCTCGCTGGACGAGCAGTTCGCCATGTTCGAGCCGGTGGTGGGCCGGGCGGTCCAGGAGGGCATGGCGGTCCGCGGCTACCTGTCGATGTGTTTCGGCGACCCGTGGGAAGGGCCCGTGCCGGTGGCGCAGGTGGTTTCGGCCGGCACCCGGCTGCTGGAGATGGGCTGCGACCAGCTGTCGCTGGGGGACACGATAGGCGTGGCCACCCCCGGGCACGTCGAAGCGCTGTTGAAGGCGTTCCGCCTCGCCGGGGTGCCGGTGGACAAGCTGGCCGTGCACTTCCACGACACCTACGGCCAGGCGCTGGCCAACACCTACGCTGCGCTCCGCCAAGGTGTGTCTACTGTGGATTCTTCGGCGGGTGGTCTGGGTGGCTGCCCGTACGCGAAGTCGGCGACCGGTAATCTGGCCACCGAAGATCTGGTCTGGATGCTTGACGGACTGGGGATCGAGCACGGGGTCGATGTGGACAAATTGCTGGAAACCAGTGTGTGGATGGCAGAAAAGCTCGGTCGCCCGAGTCCGTCCCGAGTGGTCAGGGCCCTCAGCTCGTGAACTTCCCCGAACCCGCGCTGGCCGACGTCGGCGGCTGGCCGCTGCTGGTGTGGCGGTGCAGCACCCCGTGGCTGGCGATTTCCTCGGCTCCGCACGGTGGTGGCCTGGGCGAGCGCTCCTGGGTGTTCAACGCCACCGTGCACCGCGACTACGACAACCCCGATCCGGACGCCCACGCCGCCGAGATAGCCGGCGAACTGGGGCTGACCGGCACCGGGATCGGCTTGCTCACCGCGGTGGACGTGCGGCACGAGGTCACCGCGGTCGAGCGAGGCGTGCGGGTCAGCGTCACCACCGGGGTCAGCCACCCCATCTGGGCCGCTGAGCCGGCCGGGGAAGCGGCCGAGCAGGCCTACCGGCCCGGCACGATCAACGCGGTGTGCTGGCTCCCGGTCCGGCTGACCGAAGCAGCGCTGGTCAACACGATCGCCACGGTGGCCGAGGCCAAGGCCCAGGCGGTGCTGGAGGCCGGCTGCTCCGGCACCGGCACCGTCACCGACGCCACCGCCGTGCTGTGCCCGGTGAACGGGCCGGCGGAGCCCTACGGCGGCCCGCGCTCCAAGGTGGGGGCCGTGCTGGCCCGTGCCGTGCACGCCGCGGTGGCCGCCGGGCTGCACACCGGGGGCCAGACCGCGGACAGGTGACCACCGCAACCACCCCCGGTCGGGGGAGTCGAGCCGTCGTCCGGGCGATTCCCGGCGCGTTTCCGCGGGTGCGACGGTCGGGCTTATGGCCTCGGCCATGGCACGAGGCGCGCTCGGCATGTGAACATCTTCTGCAGGCGGTTCCTCCCAGCAGCGGGGAAGCACCGCCGGGACAGCCCTGGGCAGAGCCGAGCCCCCCGGCGCTTCGCTGCGAGCCGCGCCGCAGCAGGCGGAGCGGCCACCCGCCCGGCCAGCGAGCTCAGCACAACTACGGAGGGTCTGTGGCCAGCGGAAACCACCCGGAAAAGGCAGAACGAGATGAGCTTGCCCAGGCCGGTGCGGGATGGCAGGCCGACGCCGAGCGCACCGGACCGGTGACCGTCCCGCCGGCCAGCGGCCCGAGCGGGCAGCCGGTTCCCGGCCGGCCACCGCAGAGCCGACCCCAACCGGCAGCGGGCCGGGGCGGTGCTCCGGTGGGGAGGCCGCAGCCGGGCTGGGGACAACAGCCCGCAGCCGGCTACCCGCCCGCCGGTCGAGGTGGCCAGCCGATGCGGCAGCCGGCACCGCAGCCGTACGGCTATCCGCAGTCCCCCGCGTCCGCAGCGCAGCGCCCGCCGGTGCGGCAGCCGCAGCGCGCCCCGCTGCGCCCCCTGGCCAAACCCGGTCGGACCGCGCCGCGGCCGGCGCCCCGCCAGGAGCGCAACCCCCGGGTCACCGAGTTCGTGCTGCACCAGTTCCCGCTCGGCTACATACCGGTCGCGGCGAGCCAACCCAACCAGCAGCTCGCGGAAGCCCCACCGCACCGCGGCGGCACCTGCTTCCCGCCGCAGGACCACCCGGAAGCGCGGCTGGTCACCGACGGCGACGCCCTGCAGCGCTTCCGCTGCGGCCAAGCGCAGCAGGCGCACCAGGACCGCTCCAGCGGCACCCCGGAACCCATCCCGGCGGAGCTGACCGAGAACCACCGGCGGCACGGCGAGCACAGCGAGTTGGCCTGGGAGCACACCTTCGTGCGGCGCGACGGAGAACACCTCGGCTACGTGTGGCCCGATCCCGGGGACTGCCCCGAAGGAGGTCGGGAACCGGGGCAGCCGGTGGTGCTGCAGCCGGACACGGTGCTGGACCGGCTGGGTGACGGGGAAGGGCGTCTGCTGTTCGCCTCCCGGACCCCGTTCCCGCGGCGCTCCCAGCCGCCGGAGTTCGCCGACCGCGCCTACCGGCGGTACCGGGTGATGCGTCCGCTGCCGGTCTGGGAGACGGTCACCGCCGGTTGGTTCGGCCAACCCGGCGGCGGGACCCGCTACCGCACCACTTACCCGATCGACGACTTGGTGGCGTTGGGGCACCTGGTGGAATTGACCCCGGAACTGGTGGCCGCGGAGGCGGACACGCAGCGCCTCGACGTGGCCGCGGGACAAGCGACGCCGACCGCGGACAGCGCAGCGGAGGAGACGCAGAGTTGAACACCGAATCCGTAGCCGGCTGGCTGGAAGCCATGGGCGTACCGGCCGAACTGGTGTCCATCGGGGCCGAAGTGGACGACGCCTGGTGCCTGGTCCGGGACGAGAGCAACGGGACCCCGGCGTGGGAGGTCTTCTGGCGGGAGCAGGGCAACCGCTACGACTGGGCCCGGTTCACCAGCGAGCAGGTGGCCTGCTTCTACCTGTTCGGCAGGCTTACCTGGACGCAAGCGCTGCGCGGGGCGATCGGTCCGGTGGGCACCACCAGCACCCCGCCGCGGGGAACGCCGGTGCAGCAGGGCTGAGCGCTACTGGTCGAGCAGCTGGAGCGCCGCCCGGTGCAGGTGCCCGTTGCTGGACAGGGCGTTGCCGCCGTCGAACCGGGGGGTCCCCCGCAGGTCGGTGAA
Organism: Saccharopolyspora rectivirgula DSM 43747; assembly: GCF_000497205.1. Taxonomy (GTDB): domain Bacteria; phylum Actinomycetota; class Actinomycetes; order Mycobacteriales; family Pseudonocardiaceae; genus Saccharopolyspora; species Saccharopolyspora rectivirgula. The sequence goes on along the minus strand of NZ_AYJW01000019.1, from coordinate 53,695 downwards.
CTGGCCGCCGGCCTCCTCCACGAGGACTTGCACCGCCGCCACGTCCCAGGGGTTGACCACCGGCTCGGCGGCCAGGTCGATGACCCCTTCCGCGACCAGGCAGTGCTGCCAGAAGTCGCCGAAGGCGCGGTTCTCCCAGCAGGCGTCGACCAGCCGCAGGTAGGCCTCCCGGGAGTGGTGCTCCACCCAGGTGCCCAGGTGCGTGGTGGAGACGTAGGCGTCGGAGAGCTCGCGCACCCCGGAGACCGAGATCCGCTCCGCGGCACCTCCGCCGGTGCTGCAGTGCGCGCCTGCGCCGCGCTCGGCCCACCAGCGCTTGCCCAGCGCGGGGGCGCTGACCACGCCCACCAGCGGCCGGTTGTCCTCCACCAGCGCGATCAAGGTGGCCCAGGCCGGAACGCCCCGCAGGAAGTTCTTGGTGCCGTCGATCGGGTCCACCACCCACACCCGGCCGGTGTCGCTGCTGCCGCCGCGCTCCTCCCCGGCGACGGTGTCCTCCGGCCGGTGCTCGGCCAGGACTTCGCGGATGGCGTCCTCCACCGCCAGGTCCGCGTCGGTGACCGGGGTGCGGTCCGGTTTGCGGTCGACCTCCAGGTCTCGGGAGCGGAAGCGCTCGACGGTGATCCGATCAGCGGCGTCGGCGAGTTGCAAAGCGAGTTCCAGGTCGGCCGTCACGGCCAGCAGCCTAGCGCTTGGCGCGATCAAGCCCACTGCAAGGGCAGACGAGTGGCGAATCTGATCTTGCCCGCCATCTAGGCTGGGGATGTGAGCGTGGTGCTGCTGGCAGAGGACGACTCGGCTATCGCCGTGCCGTTGTCCCGAGCTTTGGAACGCGAGGGCTATTCGGTGCGGGTAGTTGAAGACGGCCCGGAGACGCTGCGCGAGGCGTCTTCCGGAGGGGTCGATCTTTTGGTGCTCGATCTGGGCCTCCCGGGAATGGACGGCTTGGAGGTCTGCCGGCGGCTGCGAGCCCAGGGCCGCGGCCTGCCGGTGCTGATGCTCACCGCCCGCACCGATGAGGTTGATTTCGTCGTGGGCCTGGACGCCGGAGCGGACGACTACGTGGCCAAACCGTTCCGCCTGGCGGAACTGATGGCCCGCATCCGAGCCCTGCTGCGCCGCGGGGCCCCGGAAACCCTGGAGGCCTCCGGGGTGCGCCTGGACCTGACGGCTCGGCGAGTGCTGGTCGACGAACGGGAAGTGCAGCTGGCGAACAAGGAGTTCGAGCTGCTGCGCGTGCTCATGCAGCACGCCGGTCAAGTGGTGACCAGGGAGGAGATCCTGGAAGAGGTCTGGCCCGGTTCCGACCGCAAGGGCAGCAAGACGCTGGACATGCACATCTCCTGGCTGCGGCGCAAGCTCGGCGACGGCAACGGCCGACTGGACGAGACCCGGATCGCCACTGTTCGAGGAGTCGGTTTCCGGTTCAACGCCGACTGAGCCATGCGCCGACGGATTCTGCTGTCCACTCTGCTGGCGGTCGCGGTGACCGCGGTGGCCCTGGGGCTGCCGCTGGGGGTCACCGCGCTGAAGCTGGTGGAGGACCTCACCGCAGGAGGGCTGTCCACCCGGGCCCAGCAGATCGCCACCCTGCTCGATGAGCAGATCGCCAATCAGCAGCCGATCGACCTCGACGCGGCCCGGCTGGCGGTGCCCGAGGGGGCCCGGCTCATCGTCCGCACCCAGTCGCACTACTACGTCTACGGCGCTGATCCGGGCGATGACCCGCTGGTGGAGAGCGTTCCGATGGTGCAGAGCGGGACGGTGACCATCGCCGCCCCGAGCGCTCCGGTGCGCACCCAGCAGTTCCAGGTGGCGATGCTGGTGCTGCTGCTGGTGGTGGTGTCGGCCGGCATCGGCATGGTGGTGGCCCTGGTCACCGCCCGCCGGCTGGCCGATCCGCTGCGGCACGTGGCCGACCGGGCGGCCCGCTTGGGGGCCGGGGACTTCCGGGCCGACCCGAAGCGCCACGGGGTGCCCGAGCTGGACCGGGTGGCCGATGCGCTGGACGCCTCCGGCGCGGCGCTGTCCCAGTTGGTGCAGCGGGAGCGGGAGCTCGTCGGTGACGTCTCGCACCAGCTGCGCAGCCGGTTGACGGCGCTGCAGCTGCGGTTGGAGGCGCTGGCGCAGAGCGACGACTCGGAGGTTTCGGAGGAGGCCAGCGCCGCCCTGGACCAGGCGGAGCGATTGGGCGGGGTGCTCGACGACCTGCTGGCCGCGGCCACCGCGGCTCGCGCCCGCGACGCCGAGCCGGTCGACATCTCCGAGCTGCTGTCCGATGTGGCCGGGGAGTGGCGGGAGCCGCTGCGGGCGGAGGGGCGCACCTTGCGGCAGCGGGTGGCGCCCGGGCTGCTCGCCCGGGCCACCCCGGCCCGGTTGCGGGAAGCCATCGGGGTGCTGCTGGACAACGCGTTGCGGCACGGCAAGGGCACGGTGACGCTGGCCGCTCGGAGCGGGGCCGCCACGGTGGTCATCGAGGTGAGCGATGCCGGTCCGGGCGTGCCGGACGAGCTGGTTCCGTACGTGTTCGAGCGCGGCTTCTCCGGGGGCGGGTCGACCGGGGTCGGGTTGGCGCTGGCCCGGGCCCTGGTGGAAGCCGACGGCGGCCGACTGGAGTTGGGCAAGGCGCGCCCGGCGCAGTTCGAGATATACCTGCCGCTGGCCCGGGCCGATGACGTGCTGGGCCTGCCGTGGCGGAGCGAATCGACCCCGCGGTGAGCTCGCCGTGCGCGCTCAGCGCCGCACCAGCTGCCGCTGGCGCGGCACCGCGGTGCGGGCGGGGGACTGCGGTTGCCGGTGGGGGAAGACCCACTTCCGGAACGCCCACCAGCGGAAGAGCATGCCCACCAGCAGGCCGACGACCTGGCCGGCGGTGAAGTCCGCGATCTCCTCGACCAGCCGGCTGGTGTGGGGCACGTGCAGCAGCAGCACGTAGCGGGAGATCCACAGCGGCGCGGAGTAGAGCGCCACGCCGATGCCGCTGATCAGGAAGTACAGGGTCGCTTCCGCGGGGCGCTGCCGCCCGCCGCGGGACCGGAACGACCAGTCCCGGTTCAGCACGTAGGAAACCGCTGTGGCGACCAGCACAGCGATGACCTTCGCCGTCACCGGCTTCGGTTCCAGGACCGTCAGCTTGAGCGCGTAGAAGACGGCGGTGTCGATGACGAACGTGATGCTGCCGACGATGCCGAACTTCAGGAATTCCTGGTGCCGCTGGAGGAATTCCCGGTACCGCCGTGGAATGCGAGCGGACACGTCGGCAGGTAACACGCCGGCCAGTCTACGGAAACGGGGCGGGCGGTCGGCAATGTGCTGTCGGGACGGCCCCACCGGTCCCGCGGGAGTTGATCGTCGTCGGCGAACTAGGCTGTGTGCCGTGGACCATCGCACCAAAACTCCTGTTGTCGGCATGATCGGTGGCGGACAGCTGGCCCGCATGACGCACCAGGCGGCGATTCCGCTGGGGCAGTCGTTGAAGGTGCTGGCGGTTTCCGACAGCGACTCCGCTGCCCTGGTCGCGGCGAACGTGGAAGTGGGTCACCACACCGATCTGGAAGCGCTGAAGCGTTTCGCCGCGGGATGCGATGTCGTCACCTTCGACCACGAGCACGTGCCCGGTGAGCACCTGCGGGAGCTGGCCGCCGCCGGGGTGGCGGTGCACCCGGGGCCGGACGCCTTGCTGCACGCCCAGGACAAGCTGGTGATGCGTCGCCGGTTGGCGGAGCTCGGTCTTCCGGTGCCGCCGTTCGCCGAGGTGACCGAAGTGGCCGATGTGCTCAAGTTCGGCGCCGAGCACGGCTGGCCCTGCGTGCTCAAGACCGCCCGCGGCGGCTACGACGGTCGCGGGGTGTGGCTGCTGGACAGCCCGGAAGAGGCCGAGAGCACCGTGCGGGAACTGCTGGACTCGGGGGCTCCGCTGCTGGTCGAGCAGCGGGTGCCGCTGCGGCGCGAGCTGGCCGCTCTGGTGGCCCGTTCCCCGTTCGGGCAGGGCGCGGCGTGGCCGCTGGTGGAGACGGTGCAGCGGGACGGGATCTGCGTCGAGGTGCTCGCCCCGGCTCCCGACGCCGGCCCGGCGTTGGTGCAGCGGGCCCAGGACTTGGCGCTGCAGATCGCCGAGTCGCTCGGCGTGACCGGGGTGTTGGCGGTCGAGCTGTTCGAGACCGAGGACGGCTTGGTGATCAACGAGCTGGCGATGCGTCCGCACAACTCCGGCCACTGGACCATCGAGGGTGCGCGCACTTCGCAGTTCGAACAGCACCTGCGGGCGGTGCTGGACTACCCGCTGGGCACCACCGAGCTGACCGCGCCCGCCGTGGTGATGGCCAACGTGCTGGGCGCGCCGGAACTGCCCGAGATGTCGATGGACGAGCGGTTGCACCACCTGTTCGCCCGCTTCCCGCAGGTCAAGGTGCACCTGTACGGCAAGGGCGAGCGTCCGGGGCGCAAGCTCGGGCACGTCACGGTGCTCGGCGACGAGCTGGAGCCGGTGCGGGAGCAGGCCCGGTTGGCGGCGCACTGGCTGTCGCACGCGGAGTGGTCGGACGGTTATCGGATCCACTGACGGAAGGCGCAGAACGTGGCAGATGACAAGCCGCTGGTCGGCGTGATCATGGGCAGCGACTCGGACTGGCCGGTCATGCAGGCCGCCGCGGAGGCCCTGGCCGAGTTCGAGGTGCCCTACGAGGCCGGGGTGTACTCGGCGCACCGCACCCCGCAGCGGATGTTGGACTACGCGCGCACCGCGGCCGACCGGGGCATCCGGGTGATCATCGCCGGGGCGGGTGGGGCGGCTCACCTGCCCGGCATGGTGGCTTCGGCGACGGTGCTGCCGGTGATCGGGGTGCCGGTGCCGTTGAAGCACCTGGACGGCATGGATTCGCTGCTCTCCATCGTGCAGATGCCCGCCGGGGTGCCGGTGGCCACGGTTTCGGTCGGCGGGGCGCGCAACGCAGGTCTGCTCGCGGTCCGGATGCTCGCGGCCGACTCGGGCGAGTTGGGGGCCCGGCTGCGGAGCGCGATGGCCGAGTTCCAGGACGGGCTGCACGACATGGTGCTGGACAAGCACGCGGCGTTGCAGGAGAAGGTCCGCGAGGGCTGACGCGCCCCGGTGGTCAGCCGAGCTGGTTGACCATGACGGGCTTCGTGCGCCGTGCCGATGGCGCCGTGCTCGTCGTAGAGGAGGGCGCGTGCGACACCGATGCCGGACGGCTGGACGTCCCGGCGGATCTCCACGCCGAGCCACTCGCCGCGCAGGGCCCGGTGCAGGTACAGCGTGATGTCGGTGTTGATCCACGGCCCGAAGATCGGGCTGACCGGGGCCGCCGCGCTGATGCAGTCGACCAGGACCGCCACGTGGCTCAGCGGGCTCAGCGGCTCGTCCGGCAGCAGTGGCAGCGGCATCCGCATCCACGCGCGGCTGGGGCCGCTGGTGCTCTGGTCGGCCACCCACCTGACCTGGACGATGTCGTGCACCCCGGGGAGCAGCTCCAGCTCGGGCGGGAGCAGGTGGCCGTCGGCGATCCCCTCGGGGCCGGGGAAGTCCGCCGGCGCGCCACCCTCCGGTCCGTCCACTTCGGACCTGCGGAGCAGCTGGGCGGTGGCGCGCGTGACCGCTCGGCCGCCGGTGCGGAGGGTGACGTCGACGACGTGGAGGCGCTTTCCAGTGCGCAGCGGTTCGACGGTGACCTCGAGCGGGGTGCGCGGCACCGGGCGGACGAGGTCGACGGTCAGCCGGGTGACGAGCAGGTCCGGGTCGTCGACGGCGGTCTCGACGGCGCGGGCGACGAGACCGGCGATGGGGCCGCCTCCGGTGAACTCGCCCCACGGGTTCCCGGCAGCCGAGGTCGGCACGAACCGGTCGCCGTCCTGCGTGAACAGGCTGTCGTGATCGAGCACCTCTCCATGTTACTCGCGAGTAGCCCGTGCCCGGCGGGGGCGCCGCGGAGGTCGCCGCGCCCGGCCGCGCCGGCGCTCGCGGGATCGGCGGAGCAGTCGTCCTCCCGCGCTGGAGCGCCCGCTCGAGCCCGGCGCGGGAGGGTGCGCCGCGAAATGTGACCGCCTTCTCAATTCCATTTTTGCTTGAAGCTTCATCTATATGCTGATGGCGCTTCACGTCTGATGTGGAAGGTGGCCATGCAGCACAGTCTCCGCGATGTCATGAACCTGATCGCCCGCGTGGTGGTGGGCGGCACCTTCGTGGCGCACGCGTACCAGAAGTTCGCCATCAACGGCATGGGTGCAACGGTCGAGGGGTTCGGTGCCATGGGCATCCCGCTGCCAGCTCTGGCGGCCTGGTTCACCGCTCTCGTCGAACTGCTCGGCGGTCTGGCGCTCGTCGTCGGAGTGGCCCTGCCGGTCGCCGGTGCCCTGCTCGCCCTGGTCATGCTGGGGGCGCTGGTGCTGGCGCACTCGTCGGCCTTCTTCGTCGCCAACGGGGGTTTCGAGTACGTGCTGGTGCTCGCCGCGGCCAGCCTGGCCCTCGGCTTCAGCGGCTCGCGCTTCACCTTGGCGGCCGCGTTCGGCAAGGACCGCGGCAAGGCCGAAGCCGCCTCCTGACGGGCGAGGTCCCGCCGCTGACCGGCTGGCTCGCCGGTCACCGGTCAGCGGGTGCCTCGGTGCTCAACCAAGCGTCTTGGTGACGCGTTCGTCCTGCTCGCGGCGCTCCAACTTGGTCGGGTCCACATTGGTGCACTGCACCAGGGAAGCTCGGGCGGCGAGCACGGAGAGCAGTCCGTCGATGATCCCGTCCGGGCCATCCCACTCCTTTGTGGACAAAATGCGGTCGGTGCTGCTGATCCCCAACTCCGCAGCACGGTCCGCGGCCCGGGTGACCACTTCATCCACTGTGAACTCGCCCAGAGCCGGCTGGTCACCGGCGATTTCCGGGCCGCTGAACTCGTCGGCGTGGACGCGGATGTCGGACACGTAGTCCACCACTTCGCTGGGCAACCCGGACAGCGGCGCGCCCAGCGCGTCCAGCCCGACCGCGGCCGTCACGAAAGCGCCCGCCCCGCGCTCCAGGTCGTCGGCCGGGACGAAAGCGACCTCGGCCTCCGCGGGCTGGTCGATCAGGTGCGCCCCGCACCACCAGGCCCCCAGCAGCACGCCCACGGTCTGCCAGTGCGCCGGCAGCGCCACCACGACCGGGGTGCCGGGCTCCAGGTCGATCTCGTTGACCAACCAGTTGGCCGTCTTGGCCGCCCAGTTGGCAGCGGTGAGCCGGGACAGCTCGATCCGCGCCCCGGTGGCGTCGTCGTAGTGCGTGATCAGAGGCCGGGGGGCGTCCGCGGTCAGCAGTGGCTCAAGCAGTCTCCGGGTAACGCTCATGCTGGCAGCCTAGCCCGGCCGCCCCGGTGGCATGCCGCTCAGTTCACGCAGGGGATCTCGCCGTCCGACGTGATCACCGGCGGCTGCTGGCGGCCGGAACCGTCCAACCCGACCACCGGAGCCGGGGCGAACCGCGGGGGCTGCTGCTCGGTCAGACCGGCGAAGAACCGCTGCACCTCGCGCCGGTCCACGGTGACGATGCTCTGCCCGCGCTCGTTGCGCTCTCCGGTGCTGGTGACCGGCATGGTGACGAACTGCACCTGCCCGGAGCCCAACTGCTGCAGCTGTTGGGCGAAGCTGATCGTGTCCCAGTCCTGGTCCAGCACCACCGACCGCTTCGCCGCTGCCACCAGGTCGTTGAGCTTGTCCGGATCGGTGAGGGTTTGGGTGGACAGCACCTTCTTCGCCAGCCCGGCCATGAACGCCTGCTGCCGGACTATCCGGTCCAGGTCGCCGCGGGGCAGGCCGTGCCGCTGCCGGACGAACGCCAGCGCGTCCCCGCCGGAGATGGTCTGGTGGCCGGCGGCGAAGTCCGCTCCGGAGTCCTTGTCGCTGGTGGCCTGCTTCAAGCACACCTCGACCCCGCCCACGGCCTCGGTGATCTCGTAGAAACCGAGGAGGTTGACCTCCGCGTAGTGGTCGATCCGGACGCCGGTGAGCATCTCCACGGTCTGCACCAGCGCCCGCTGCCCGGCCAGCATCGCCTCCTGCCGGCTCTCCTGGGGCGACTTGCCGGAGGCGCTGAGCTCGCGCTCGGTCTCGGCCCGGGTCATGCCGTAGACGGCGTTGATCTTCTCGCGTCCGCCGCCGGGCACCGGGGTGTAGGTGTCCCGGGGGATGGACACCGCGGTGGGCGAGCTGCCGTTGTGCGGTATCCGGACCACGATCAGGGTGTCGGTGTTGAGCCCGCTGGTGCTCTCCGTGCGCAGCTCCTTGAGCACGCTCTCCGGCAGCGGATTGCCCTGCGCGTCGGTGCGGCTGTCGCTGCCCACCAGCAGCACGTCCAGGGCGCCGTCGTCGGCGGGCGGGGCGGCCGGGTGCTCGGCCAGCACCTCGGCGGTGCTCTCGCGGTCCAGCTTGCCCAGGGTGTTCCAAGCGATCGCGGTGACGGTGAGCACGGCGGCCGAGACCAGCGCCAGCACACTGCGGCCGGCAATCCGCACCACCTTCCGGCGAACCGGAGCCCCGTCCGGCCGCTGCGCGGTCTCGCCTGCCTCTTCCACCTGCACCTCCCCGCGTGATGTGCGATCGATTTCCCAGGTTAGCTGGCATGACGATCACCACGCGGGAGAATCGCCCGATCGTACCGGACGAGTGAAAGCGGTCTCAGTTCACGCAGGGCACGTCGCCGGCGGTGATGGTCGGTTCCTCCGCTTCGTCCTGCTGGGCGTCCTCCACCTGCTGGGCGGGGATCGGTCCGCGCAGCGCGCCGTCCAGCCGCACGACCGGGGCACCGGTGAAGCCCTGCGCGCCCGGGCCCCGGTAGTCCGCGCCGAGGTAGACCGCCACCTGGCCGGGGGCCAAGTTCGGGCTCGGTTGCAGGGGCAGGCCGCCGAGCGACTCCGCGACCAGTTGGCCGGACTTCTCGTCCCCCTCGGCGTGGTAGACCACCGAGGTGTCCGTCGCGTCGGCGTTCTGGGCGCCGCCGACGCCGAAGCCCTCCGCCGCCAGCTCGTTGCGCACCCGGACGGCCAGGCCGCCGACGCCGGCGGCGTTGAAGACGTCGACCGCGACGGCTTCGCGCGCTTTCCGGAGCTCGGCCTGCTCCTTCTCCCGCTGCGCCCGCTCCTCCGGGGGCAGCAGGAGGTTCGCCACGTACTGGCGGACTTCCCGCTTGTCGATGGTCACGTCCTCGAGCCCGACCGGGCCCACCAGGTGCACCGGAATGGTGTGGAACTCGATGTCGCCGCCGGCGATCCCCTGCAGCACCTGGGCGAAGTCCAGCAGGTTGTCGGCCAGTTCCTGGTCCAGCACCACGGTCTTCTTCACGGCGTTGACCAGGCTGGTGAGCTTCACCGGGTTCGCCAGGGTGTCGCTGGAGAGGACTTTCCGGGCCAGACCGGAGATGAACACCTGCTGGCGCACCACGCGGTCCAGGTCGGAGCGCGGCAGGCCGTGGCGCTGCCGGACGAACGCCAGCGCGTCGGCGCCTTCGATGGTCTGCCGCCCGGCCGGGAAGTCCGCGCCGGACTTGGGTTCCTTGGTGGCGTTCTTCAGGCAGACCTCCACCCCGCCGATGGCCTTGGTGATCTCGTAGAAGCCGAGCAGGTTCACCTCGGCGTAGTGGTCGATGTCCACGCCGCTGATCTCTTCCAGCGTCTGCACCAGGAACTTCTGCCCGGCTGCTCGGGACAGCTCGCGCAGTTCGGTCTCGTCGGTCACGCCTTCGTCCTGCAGGCGCTTCCGCTCGTGGTGCAGTTCGTTGCTTAGGGTGGCGTTGAGCAGGTGCTGGCCGTACTTGGTCTCCACCACCGTGTCCCGCGGGAAGGAGACGGCGCTGATGTGGCTGCCGTCGGTGGGGATGCGCACCAGGATCATGGTGTCGGTGAGGTTGCCCCCGCCGCTGTCGTCGGCCCGCAGGGTGCGCAGCACTTCGTCGGGCAGGGGATTGCCCTGGGCGTCGGTCCTGCTGTCGTCGCCGACCAGCAGGATGTCCACCGCACCGTCCTCGGCGGACAGTTCCGGCCCGGTGATGTCGCTGACGGCCGTGCTGCCGCGGAAGCTCTGCATCGTGCTCCAGCCGTAGCCGGTGGTGCTCAGCACCGTCACCGACATCAGGGTGGCCAGGAACCGGCAGGTGTACCGCCAGCCGGTGCGCCACCGCGACGGCTTGCGCTGCGCGGATTCCGCTACCGGCTCAGCCCCGTCGTGCGGCCACTGCGGTGGAGCGTCCACATCGGTCCTCCTTGCGCTGCACCAAATTTCACCCGAAAGAGATCTTGATCTTTCGGGAGGATCTTAACCGCGGGCGCAGCGGCGTGATCCGCGTTCGGCTCACCTGGCGAAAAATGCCGCATTGCGGTCGATCCGCCCCGAGAACCGGAACGTCAGTTCACGCAGGGGACCCCACCAGCGGTGATCACCTGCTCCTCTTCCTCGCCCATCTGCACCGGCAGCGGACCGACCTGCGCCATGCCGTCCAGCTGGACCTGCGGGTTGGCGGCGAAGGTCTGCGCCCCCGGGCCCTGGTAGTCCGAACCCAGGTGCACCTCGACCTGGCCGGAGCTGAGGTTGGGGCTGGGCGCGGTGGGAACACCGCCGAGCGCGTCGGAGACCAGCTTGCCCGACGCCTCGTCGCCCTCGGCGTGGTAGACCAGCGACTCGCTCGTGGAATCGGAGTTCCCGGTGCCGCCGGGGGTGAAGCCCTCCGCGGAGAGGCTCTCCAGCACCCGGTTGGCCAGACCGCTGATCCCGGTGCCGTTGTAGACGCTGACGGTCACCTGCTCCCGGGCCGCTTCGAGCCGCTTCTGCTCCTGCTCCTTCTTCGCCCGTTCCTCCGGGGGCAGCAGCAGGTTGGCCACGAACCGGTGGACCTCCGCCTTGTCGGCGACCACGTCCTCCTGGCCGGAAGGCCCTTCCAACCGGACCGGGATGGTGTGGAACTCGATGTTGCCACCGGCAACGCCCTGCAGCTTCTGGGCGAAACCCATGATGTTGTTGGCCAGCCGGGGGTCCAGCACGATGGAGTCCTGGATCGCGTCCACCAATTTGGACAGCTTGTTGGGGTTGGCCAGGGTTCCGCTGGAGAGCATCTTGCGGGCCAGGCCGGACATGAACACCTGCTGCCGCACTGCCCGGTCCAGGTCGCCGCGGGGCAGGCCGTGGCGCTGCCGGACGAACGCCAGCGCGTCGGCGCCTTCGATGGTCTGCCGCCCGGCCGGGAACACCGCGCCGGAGTAGGCGCTGTCGTCGACCGGGTTCTTCAAGCACACGTCGACGCCGCCGATGGCCTTGGTGATCTGGTAGAAGCCGAGCAGGTTCACCTCGGCGTAGTGGTCGACCTCGGCGCCGGAGAGGTCCTCGATGGTGTTCACCAAGTACCGCTGCCCGGCGGCGCGGGACTTCTGCTCGATCTCCTTCTCGTCCGTCACCCCCGCGTTGCGCAGCCGCTGCTCCTCGGCGTGCTTCGCCCGGCCCAGCGCCGAATTCAGCTTGACTTCCCCGAATTCGTCCAGGTCCACCAGGGTGTCGCGGGGGAAGGAAACGGCTGCCGCGCGCTTGCCGTTGTTCGGGATGCGCACCAGGATCATGGTGTCGGTGAGGTCGCCGCCCTCGTCATCGGTGGTGCGCAGCTCGCGGAGGACTTCGTCGGGCAGGGGGTTGCCCTGGGCGTCGGTGCGGCTGTCGTTGCCCACCAACAAGATGTCCACGGCCCCGTCCTCGGCCGACAGGTCGCCGATCACGTCGCCGGCGGTGGTGCTGCCGCTGAAGCCCTTCAGCGACGCCCAAGCGAAACCGGTGGCGCTGAGCACGATCACCGACAGCAGGGCCACCACCGTGCGCCCCGCGTTGTGCCAGATCGCATGGGCGCGCCGCTGCTTGCGCCGCTCCCACGGGTCGTTGGCCAGCTCTTCCTCGGCGATCGCGTTCCGCCGTCCGGCGGAACGCCCTGGGCCGGGCGGGGGGACCGGGCTGTTCGGCCGCGCAGGGCGTCGCTGAGCGGGGTTGCCGCTGCCAGCGCGGGGAACCCGGCCGGGGTGGCGCGGCGGTGCGGGCCTGCCCGGTTGCCCGTGCGGGCTTCTCGGCCGGCGCGGCAGGTCCTCCACGCGATCCTCCCTTGCCCTTCCTTCCGGGCGTTACACCATAACGACGTGATCCAGCTCCTATGTGCTGTGCAGGTTAACGAAACAGCAGTGGCCGTTCGATACGTGTGCGACAACAGGTGACGCCACTCATACGGGCTAGTCGCAGAGCGTGCTAGCAATGACCGGTTTACCGGATTCCGGGCGCCGGTCGCACAATCCGACCGAGCGGTGGACTCGGGTTCGACTTCCCTAGACTGCTCCTTGCGGCGGTCCGGTCGCCGCAGGCTACGAGGTAAGGCAAATGCGGATCTTGGTCACGGGCGGAGCCGGCTTCATCGGCTCGCACTACGTACGGCAACTGCTCGGCGGGGCCTACCCGGCGTTCGCCGGAGCCGAGGTCGTCGTGCTGGACAAGCTCACCTACGCGGGCAACAAGGAGAACCTCGCACCCGTAGCGGAGCACCCGCAGTTCTCCTTCGTGCACGGCGACATCTGCGACTTCGAGCTGGTGTCGAAGCTGCTGCGGAACACCGACGTGGTCGTGCACTTCGCGGCGGAGACCCACGTGGACCGGTCGATCGTCGGAGCGGACGCCTTCGTGCGCACCAACGTGCTGGGCACCAACACCCTGCTGCAAGCCGCCGTGGACAGCGATCTGACCAAATTCGTCCACGTGTCCACCGACGAGGTGTACGGTTCCATCGAATCCGGCTCCTGGCCGGAAGACCACGTGCTGGAACCGAATTCGCCGTATTCGGCCTCCAAGGCCAGTTCCGACCTGCTGGCCCGGTCCTACTACCGGACCCACGGAATTCCGGTTTGCATCACCCGGTGCTCCAACAATTACGGTCCGTACCAATTCCCGGAGAAGGTCCTCCCGCTGTTCATCACCAACCTGATGGACGGAAAACCGGTGCCGCTGTACGGCGACGGCGGCAATGTGCGGGACTGGCTGCACGTCACCGACCACTGCCGCGGCGTGCAGCTGGTGGCGGAGTCCGGCCGCCCCGGTGAGATCTACAACATCGGCGGCGGGACCGAGCTGACCAACCGGGAGCTGACCGAGCGATTACTGGCGGAAATGGGCATGGACTGGTCGATGGTCCGGTACGTCACCGACCGCAAGGGGCACGACCGGCGGTACTCGGTGGACGACAGCAAGATCGCCGACGAGCTCGGCTACGCGCCCACTGTGGATTTCGAAGAGGGCCTGCGGGAGACCATCCGCTGGTACCGCGAGAACCGGGCGTGGTGGGAGCCGCTGAAGAACCGCGTGGTGACGGCCGAATGAACATGCCCCTGGCAGTGCTGGTCCCCGGCGGACGCGGTCAGGTCGGCGCAGAACTGGCCCAGCTGCTCGGCAGCCGGTCGGGAACCCTGGTGCACGCACCCAGCTCGCGAGAACTGGACATCACCGACGAAGAGGCCGTGGCCGACGCGGTGGGCTCGTTCACCCAGGCCGCCCGGGACGCCGACCTGCGCCCGGTGGTGATCAACACCGCCGCCTACACCGCCGTGGACCAGGCCGAAACGGACGTCGAACGGGCCGAGCTGGTCAACGCCACCGCCCCCGCGATCCTGGCCCGGGTGTGCCGGGAGAACGGCGCTCCGCTGGTGCACGTGTCCACCGACTACGTCTTCTCCGGGGAGGCTTCCCAGCCCTACGAACCGGAAGACGCCACCGACCCGCGCACCGTCTACGGGCGCACCAAGCTCGCCGGCGAGCGGGCGGTGCTGGAATCCGAGGCCCACGCGTGGGTGGTGCGCACGGCGTGGGTCTACGGCGCCCACGGCACCAACTTCGTCAAGACCATGCTCCGGCTGCAGGCCGAGAAGGACCAGCTCACCGTGGTCCACGACCAGGTCGGCTCACCGACCTGGGCCGCCGACCTGGCCGCGGGACTGGTCGAGCTCGCCGAGCTCATCGCGCAGCGGAACGGCCCCGCCGCCCGGGTGCTGCACTGCACCAACTCCGGCCAGACCAGCTGGTTCGAGTTCGCCCGCGCCATCTTCACCGAGGTCGGCGCCGATCCGCAGCGGGTGCAGCCGTGCACCAGCGCGGAATTCCCCAGGCCGGCTCCCCGGCCGGCCTACTCGGTGCTCTCCGGGCGCTCGTGGCAGCAGGCCGGGTTGACCCCGCTGCGCCCGTGGCGGGAAGCGCTGGCCGCGGCCTTCCGAACCGGCGGTTTCAGCTGAGCGCCCGGCGGTAGGCCGCCAGGGTCCGCTCCGCGCACCGGCGCCAGGTGAAACCGGCCGCGCGCGCCTGCAGCGCGGCCGGATCGACCGGCTCCGAGAGCACCCGGCGGAGGGCGTCCCGCAGCGAGTCGTCATCGCCGCGGCGGAACAGCTGCGCGCGCCCCCCGGAGACCTCCCGCAGGGCGGGGACGTCCGAGCACACCACCGGAACCCCGCAGGCGAACGCCTCCAGCACGGGCAGCCCGAACCCCTCGTCCCGGGACGGCAGCACCAGGGCCCGCGCCCCGGCGACGACCCGCCGCAGCTCGGACTCGGTCAGGTAACCGGTGCGGATCACCCGCTCGTCCCGGACGGCGCGGCCCGGCCCGGACACGACCAGCGGAGGCAGGTCGAGGTCCCGGTGCACCCGCAGCAGGTCGGCCAGGCCCTTGCGGGGGCCGTCCGCGCCGACGAACACCAAGTACTCGTCGGGCAGGCCGAGACGGCGGCGCAACGGCTCGTCCGGTGCCGCCGCGGTGAACCACTCGGCGGCCACCCCCAGCGGGGTCACCACGAGCTTGTGCTCCGGCGCGCCCAGCCGCTCCTGCACCGCTTCGGCCACCGCCCGGCTGGGCGTGCACACCACCCGGGCCCGCCGGACCGACGTCCGCACCAGCGCCGGGAGGTCCGCGTCCGCCAACCGCGGATCGTCCAAGAAGGCCAGATCGTGCACCGTGACCACGCCGGCCGCCCGGGCGGTCGGGGGCAGCACGAAATTGGTCCCGTGCACCACCGAGGCCGGTCCGGTCAGCAGCTCGACCGGCGGGAGCGGAGCGGCGCGCCAACAGGTCCGCAGCAGCCGGGCCGGCACCGGCCACCCCACCGCGCGGGTGCCGCGCGGAGCCAGGTCGCGCAGCTTCCGCCAGCCCCGAACGGTGAACGCGACCAACCGCACCGCGGCCAACTCGGCGAGCTCCTCGGCCAGGCAAGCGGTGTAGCGGCCGATCCCGGTGCGCTGCCCGAGCAGCGGAGTGCCGTCCAGGACGGCCTCCAGCTCAACTGCCACGGAGCCGCTCCCCGGCGAGCCGCTTCACCCGGCCGGCGGCCTTGCGGACCACCTCCAGCGGTCCACCCGCGTCGAGGTACTCCCGGGCCAGGGCCAGGTCCCGGCGGACGCGCTCCATCCGCCCGGCCGGTGGGGTGCGCACCAGCGGGCCCGCTCCCGCCAACCGGTCGGCGGCCGGGCGCGGATTGCGGCAGAACTCGGTCAGCGGGGCCAGCACCGACTCCCACCGGTACCGTTCCCGCAGCGGAGCGATCCGCTCCCGGCACTCGGCGGCGAATTCGGCGTCGAACAGCACCTTCTCCAAGGCCGCGGCCAGGGCACCGGGGTCCTCCGGCGGCACCACGACACCGATCCGCTCGTGGCGCACCAGATCGGCGAACGCGTCGCCGTCGGTGGTCACCACCGGCAGCCCCGCCCACAGGTAGTCCAGCACCCGGGTGCGGAACGCGAAGGTGGTTTCCACGTGCTCGAAGTGGGTGGTCACCCCGCAGTCGGCGTCCAGCAAGTAGTTCTGCCGCTCGTGGTAGGGGACCCAGGTCTCGTTGAAGAAGACGAACTTGTCGGTCAGCCCGAGCTGCCGGGCCAGCGCCCGGGTGCGCCCGGCCATCCCCATCTCCGGCACGTCCGGGTTCGGGTGCTTCATGCCGAGGAAGAACAGCCGCACGTCGTGGTGCTGCTCGGCGAGCTGGTGCACCGCGTGCAGCAAGGTCAACGGGTCGAACCAGCTGTAGACCCCGCCGGCCCACAGGACGACCTTGTCGTCCGGTCCGATGCCGTCCCGAACGCCCTTGATGCCCGGGCCGGTGCGGCGCGGCTCAGCCGAGGGCAGGCCGAACGGCACCGTGGCCAGCAAGGAGCGCACCGTCGGGTCGTTGTCGTACAGCCCGGGGGAGAGCCGGCCGAGCGCGGCCAGGTGGCCCAGCCAGAAGTGCCGCTGGCGCTCCGACGCGCACAGGAAGAAGTCCCCTCGCGCCAGCTGGTTGTTGAGCACCTTGGTGACCCCGACCAGGTCCTTGGCGCGCTGCTCGTCGTCGGTGTCCCGCCCCTGCTCCAGCAGTTCCAGGTGCATCGGGTCGTAGACGTCGCACACGACGATCTTGCGGGAGTCCTCCTCCTGCAGCGCTGGAACCATTTCCAGCACGTGGCCCTGCAAGATCACCACGTCCGCCCAGTCCACATGGGACTGAAGATCGCGGGGGCGGGCGGCGAACACCGGGAAAGCCGATTCCGGTGGACTGACGCGGGAATTGACGCTGACCAACCGGACCTCGTGCTCCGCGGAGAGCACTTCGGACATGTGCCAGGCCCGGATCGCCGGGCCGGCCATCCGCTCGGTGAGCGCGTCCCCGGTGATGACCGCGATCCGGCGGGGCCGGCCGAAGACCTCGTCCAAGCCGAAGGCCTCCACCAGGACGTCGTGCGCGGCCAAGTAGCGCGGCAGCGGGTAAGCCGGCTCCATCGCCTTGCGCATCAGCGGAACCAGCTCGGCATCGCTGCGCACCCGCGCCTGCTGCTCCCGCCGCCGGGATTCCTGCAGCGAAGGCAGCATCTCGACGAACTGGTCGATGGCCAGCATCCCGGCCAGCGCGCTGCGCTCCACCGGCACCGGGTCCTCGCTGTCCTGCTCCGGTCGGCGGGTGATCTCCAGCTGGGTGGGGTCGATCTCGCCGCGGGCGGTCGCCCGGCGCACCGACAGCGCCAACGCCGCCGGCAGCACCTTGGCCAGCGTCTCGTCCGACACGTTCTTGTACAGCGTGGCCAGCGCGTTCCGCTCCAGCAGGTAGTGCTCGCGGGCGGAGGAGATGCCGTGCATCGAGGCGTGGTGGCGGTGGTAGGCGATCGAGGCCGGTTCGTAGCGGACCCGCCAGCCGCGCAGGTTCAGCCGCCACCCCAGGTCGACGTCCTCGTAGAACATGAAGTAGCGCTCGTCGAACCCGTCGAGCTCGGCGAACAGCTCGGCCCGCACGAACAGCGCCGAACCGGTGCCGAAGAGCACGTCCCGGGCGGCGTCGTGGGAGCCGTCGTCGGGCTGCCCGGCGTGCCGCTTGTAGCCCATGCCGAACCAGGTGAGCCCGCCGTCCACGAAGTCGATGTGCCGCCCTTCCCAGTCCAGCACCTTGCTGGCCACCGCGCCCACGGTCGGTTCGGCGCGCAGCAGGTCCACCGCGGCGCGCACCCAGTTGCGGTCCGGTCGGGCGTCGTTGTTCAAGAACGCCAGCACCTCACCGCTGGCGTTGCGGGCGGCCAGGTTGCACCCACCGGCGAAGCCGAGGTTGGTCTCCGACTCGATGAGCCGGACCTGCGGGAACGCCGAGCGGATCCGCTCGGCGCTGCCGTCGCCGGAAGCGTTGTCCACGCAGACCACTTCCAGCCGGTCCGCCGGGTAGTCGAGTTCGGTGTGCAACGAGCGCAGGCAGGTGGTGGTGTCCTCGGCGCCGCGGTAGTTGACCACGATCACCGACACAAGGGGCAAAACGCTGCTTTCAGCCACGTGCTCAAGCCTGCCCCATGGCGGCCCGGTTCGTGCCCGGGCCCTGGAAAAAACCGCCCCCGATCCGCGAGCCACTTCGCTCGGTGCTCACCCGATCACTTTCCGTGCTCGACCCCCGGGGGCGGAGCGAGCACAGTGGACAGCGCTGCGGGTGCGCGTCAGCGGCCGGCCCACTCCCGCCACACCCGCCACCGGGACAGCCCGGCCCACCGCCCGATGCGGCGGCGGGCGGCCAGCGCCATCGGCAACCCGAGGAGCACTTCGACCAGCACCCGCAACCGCAAGCCGGTGCGGAAGTTCGCGGCCGCGGGGACGTTCCGCCGGAACGGCAGCACCGCCGTCAGCGCCGCGAAACGGCCCAGCTCGCGCAGCGCCACCGCACCCGGTGCGCAGCGCACCAGCATGAGCAGCCGGTTGCGCTCGTTCCAGCGGTGGAACCGGGCGGAACCCGGTCGCGAACTCCTCCCGTGCAAATGCGTCGCCCGAGCCGTCGGAACGGTGGTGATCCGCCAGCCGGCCAGCCGGAGCCGCCACGAGGTGTCGGTGTCCTCGTAGTAGCAGAAGAACCGGGCCGGAACGCCCCCGGCGGAGCGCAGCGCCGCGGTGCGCAGCAGCACCGCGCCACCGCAGAACCCGAACACCGCCCGGTCGGCTTCGGTCACGTCGGCGCCGTGGCCGAGACCGGTCAACCGCACCCCGCGGGACTGCACTTGGCCGTCGGGGGTGCGCAGGACGGAGGTCGCCGCGGCGACGTCCGGTTGCGCGTCCAGGGCGTCTTCCAGGCTCGCCAGCCAGTGCCGCTGGGGTGCGGCGTCGTCGTTGAGCCACGCGACGTAGGGGGTGCGCACGTGCGGCAGGGCGGTCGCGATGCCACCGGCGTACCCCAGGTTCCGCGGCAGCCGCAGCACTTCCGGACGCGCCGGGTGCTCGGCCAGCACGCGCCGGGTGGCTTCGTCGGCGGCGTTGTCCACCACGATGATCCGATGTGGACGATCCTGGGTGGTGAGGGCGTCGAGGCAAGCGCCGAGGTGCGCACTGCCCCGCCAGGTCACCACGAGCACGGTGGTGCGTATCACGAGCGCCACGTTAAGCAGTGGGGGAGGGCGCCCCGCTCCGGGGTGGCAAGCTGAACCGGTGCCTGTGCTCGTCGCGATCGCCGATCAACTGCTCGCCCCGGTGCCCGGCGGAACCGGGCGCTACACCCGGGAACTGCTGCGGGCGATGGCGGCCACCGCGCCCGCCGGGTGGGAACTGGCCACCGTGGTCAGTCGCAGCGGGGACCCCGCGGCGGCCCGCATCCCCGGGGTGGCCGGCCCGCGGGTGCTGCCCCTGCCGCGGCGTGCGCTGTCCGCCGCCTGGGAGCACGGTCTTCCGCTGTGGCCGGGCGGTGACGCGGTGCACGCGATGACCCCCTTGGCGCCACCGGTGCGCAACCGGCACCTGGTGGTCACCGTGCACGACACCGTCGCCTGGACCTGTCCGCAGACGCTCACCCGGCGCGGCGCGCACTGGCACCGGAGGATGATCGCCCGCGCCGCCCGGAACGCCGCCGTGCTGGTGGTGCCGACCTCCGCGGTCGCCGCCGACCTGGCCCGGCGCCTTCCGGTCCGCGCCGCGGTGCGGGTCATCGGTGAAGGCGTGCCGGCTGCCCTGACCGCACCACCGGCGGACGCGGACGCCCGGGCGGCCCAGCTCGACCTGCCGGAGCGCTACGTGCTGGCGGTGGGGACCGTCGAGCCGCGCAAGGGATTCGACTGGTTGGTGCGGGCGATGGCCCGGCCGGAAGCGCCGGACGTGCCGCTGCTGGTCGCCGGTCGACCCGGCTGGGGGCAACTGGACCTGCAGCGGATCGCCGAGGAGAGCGGAATGGCGCAGCAGCTCCGATTGCTCGGCCCGGTCAGCGACGCGGAACTGGCGGTGCTGCTGCACCGCGCGTCCGCGCTCGCCGCGCCCAGTTTGGACGAAGGCTTCGGATTGCCGGTTGTGGAGGCGATGGCCTGCGGGGTTCCGGTGGTGCACTCGGACGCGCCGGCGCTGGTCGAAGTCGCCGGCGGAGCGGGCTCGGTGGTCCCGCGGACGGATCCGGCGGCGCTGGCGGTCGCTCTGCGGACCGCGGTCGAAGACCGGGAACGCCGCAACGAAATGATTACTGCCGGTTATCGCAGAGCTGGTCAATTCAGCTGGGAGAAGGCAGCGAAGCAGGTCTGGGAGCTGCACCAGGAGATCGCGGAGTCACCAAGACTGTAACTTTTCACTCGAACCGGCAACAGACGTCGTCGGATGCCTCGTACTCTGCTCAAGTGCACAAAGGGGAGCCGCACGTTCTCATCGATGCCACCGCAGTACCGGCGGACCGCGGGGGAGTCGGACGGTACATCGACTCGCTGATCGCCGCGCTCGACGTGGACGGTGCGCGCATCAGCGTGGTCTGCCAACTCCGCGACGTCGAGCTGTACCGCTCGATCGCGCCGAACACCGCAGTGCTCGCCGCCAGCGAGACGATCGCCACCCGGACCGCCCGGCTGACCTGGGAACAGACCACCCTGCCCCGGATCGTGCGGCGATTGGGGGTGGACGTGGTGCATTCCCCGCACTACACCACGCCGCTGGTCAATCCGGCCGCCTCGGTGGTCACCCTGCACGACGCGACCTTCTTCACCCACCCGAAGCTGCACTCCCCGGTCAAAGCCGCCTTCTTCCGCACCTGGACGCGCACCGCGCTGCGACGGGCCACGCTGTGCGTCGTGCCCAGCAACGCCACCGCGGCCGAACTGGCGCGCATCGTGCCCGGCGCCAACACCCCGCTGCAGGTCATGTACCACGGGGTGGACCCGGAGCGGTTCCACCCGCCGACCCCGGAAGAAGTCCAGGCGGTGCGCGAGCGGCTCGGGCTGGACGACCAGCGCTACGTGGCCTTCCTCGGCGCCCTGGAACCGCGCAAGAACGTGCCGGCGCTGATCCGCGGCTTCGCCCTGGCCTGCCAACGCCGCCAGGACTCCCCCGCCCTGGTGCTGGCCGGGCAGCCAGGCTGGGACACCCAGGTGGAGCAGGCCCTGGCCGAGGTGCCGCACCGGATCCGCGTGATCCGGGCCGGGTACCTGCCGTTCCGGATGCTCTCCGGCTTCCTCGGCGGGGCCGACGTGGTGGCCTACCCCAGCTTGGGGGAGGGGTTCGGGCTTCCCGTGCTGGAAGCCATGGCCTGCGGGGCGGCGGTGCTGACCACCAGGCTGCTGAGCCTGCCCGAGGTCGGTGGGGACGCGGTCGCCTACTGCGGGACCACGGTCCAGGACATCGCGGCCGGCCTCGGTGAACTGCTCGACGACCCGGCCCGCCGAGCGGCCCTGGCGACCGCGGCCCAGCTGCGCGCCAAGGAGTTCTCCTGGGCGGCTTGCGCCGCGCAGCACCGGGAGGCCTACGACCGGGCCTGGCGCCTGCACCGCGACCGACGGTAACCGGGAGGCCTGCCGAGCGCGACGAACCGGTTCGGCAGAATGTGGCGGCGTGACCGACCCGCGCAGCTACGGTGATGAAGTCGCCGTCGTCCTCGTGACCTATTCGCCTGGTGAACTGCTCGACCGCCAGCTGGACTCGCTGGAGAAGGCGACCCGGCGCGACGTCCAGGTGATCCTCGCCGACAACGGGTCCACCGATGGCGTCCCGGAGAAAGCCGCCGCCGAGCGGGAGAACGTCCGCTTCGTCCCCACCGGCGGAAACCTCGGCTACGGCAGCGGAGCCAACCGCGGAGTGGCCGAGCTGAGCTCGGACTACGGCTGGGTGGTGGTGGCCAACCAGGACCTGGAGTGGCGACCCGGCTCCCTCGACGAGCTGCTGGCGGCCACCGACCGCTGGCCCCGGGGCGGTGCTTTCGGCCCGCTGATCCGCGAAGTCACCGGGGAGGTCTACCCCTCGGCCCGGTTGCTGCCGTCGCTGGGCCGCGGCATCGGGCACGCCCTGCTGTGCGGGATCTGGCCGACGAACCCGTGGACCCGCGCCTACCAGCAGGCCACGGCGGAGATCACCGAACGCCCCGCGGAATGGCTCTCCGGGGCTTGCTTGCTGCTGCGGCGGGAAGCGTTCGACTCGGTCAACGGCTTCGACCCGCGCTACTTCATGTACTTCGAAGACGTCGACCTGGGGGACCGGCTCGGCCGGGCAGGGTGGCGCAACGTGTACGTGCCCTCCGCCGAAGTGGTGCACATCGGGGGAACGGCGACCGAGCGGGCCTCCGCCCGGATGCTCACCGAACACCACCGCAGCGCCTACCGCTACCTCGCCGACCGCTACCGCGGACCGGTGTGGGGGCCGCTGCGGCTGGCGCTGCGGGTCGGACTGGGGCTGCGGGCCCAGCTCCTGACCCGCAAAGCCCGCAGTTAGCGCCCCGGTGCGCGCCGGTCCGGCGGCACGTTGGGCTGCGGCCCGGCGGGACCGAACTCGTTCGGGTTGAGCGCCGCCTGGAACCGGTTGGGCCGCGACGCGTCCTGGTCGTGGTTCTCGGTCGGCCAGTTCAACTGCTCCGGTTCCTGCTGCGCCTGGGAACGAGGCGGCTGCTGCTGGTGCGGAGCAGGTGGCTGGCCGGGCTGCTGCGGGTGCCCGGGCCTGGCGATCGCCTGGGTCGGCTGCTGCTGCCGCTCGTCGACACTGCGGACGACCTCTCGTGGGATACGCACGGTGTTGGCATCCATCGGCGAGGTGGCGTTGTCCGGGGTGACGACGAAAGCGCCTCGTGCCCGCGCACGAGCAAGTGCTTCGTCGGCTCGTTGACGCGGGTCCATAAAGATGACCTCTCAGTCCTTCGCCGGTCGGTGGTCCGCTGGACGTCGGCACGTGTCGGCCCGCTCGCCGGGCCGCCTAGGCTCCATTATGACGTCACCCTTGCAAGGGTATTCCGCCCAAGGGGTTTTCGGCAGAGAAGTTCGGAGAGTAAAGGAGCGACGCTGATGTCCGCCGACGAACAGGCCGCGCATCAGCCGTTGGCGGCCGATGCTGTGGTGCTGGTAGGGGGCCAGGGGATGCGGTTGCGTCCGCTGACGCTGTCAGCGCCGAAGCCGATGCTCCCCACCGCGGGGGCGCCGTTCCTGAGCCACCTGCTGTCCCGCATCCGGCAGGCGGGCATCGAGCACGTGGTGCTCGGAACCTCCTACAAGGCGGAGGTCTTCGCCGAGCACTTCGGGGACGGTGCGGAGTTCGGACTGGAGCTGGAGTACGTGGTCGAGGACCAGCCGCTGGACACCGCGGGGGCGATCCGCAACGTGGCCGACCGGCTCCGCCACGACGACGTGCTGGTCTTCAACGGCGACATCCTGTCCGGCGTGGACTTGCGGGAACTGGTGCACACGCACCGCAAGACCAGCGCCGATGTGACTTTGCACCTGGTGAAGGTGGACGATCCGCGGCGGTTCGGGTGCGTCCCGACCGACGCCGAGGGCAGGGTGACCGCATTCCTGGAGAAGACCGACGACCCGCCGGTCGACCAGATCAACGCCGGCTGCTACGTCTTCCGGCGCGAAGTGGTCGACCGCATCCCCGCCGGGCGCCCGGTCTCGGTGGAGCGGGAGACCTTCCCCCAGCTGCTGGAATCCGGTGCCCGCATCCAGGGCTACGTCGACCAGTCCTACTGGCTGGACGTCGGCACCCCCGGCGCGTTCGTCCGCGGCTCGGCCGACCTGGTGCTGGGGGCGGTGCCCTCGAGCGCGCTGCCGGGCGAGCCCGGGCCGGCGCTGGTCCTCGACGGTGCCGCCGTCGCCGACACCGCCCAGTTGGCCGCGGGGACCACGGTCGGCGCCGGCTGCACCGTGGCGGACGGGGCCCGGGTGACCGGTTCGGTGCTGTTCGACGAGGTCCAGGTGGGGCCGGAGGCGGTGATCGAGAACTCGGTCGTCGGCACCGGAGCGGTGATCGGCGCCGGCGCCGTGCTGCGCGACGCGGTGATCGGGGACGGCGCGGTCGTCGGTGCCGGTTGCGAACTGCTGGCCGGTGCGCGGCTGTGGCCGGGCGTGCGGCTGCCCGACGGCGGACTGCGCTTCTCGGCGGGCGCATGACCGAGCGCACCCGCACCTGGCGTCCCGGTTTCGACCTGGACCTGCGGCACGTGCTGGCACCGCTGCAGCGCGGCAGCGGGGACCCGGCGCTGCGGGTGGCGCCGGACGGGACGTTCTGGCTGGCCCGCACCACCGGCAGCGGGCCGGCCACGCTCCGACTGCACCGCAGCCCCACCGGCGAGGTCAACGCGACGGCCTGGGGGGATGGCGCTGCGGAGGCGCTCGACGCGCTGCCGGACCTGCTCGGGGCCGCCGACGACGACCGCGATTTCGTCCCGGTGCACGAGGTGGTGCGCCGCGGTCGGCGAGCCGCTCGCGGACTGCGGTTGTGCTCCTGCCAACGGGTGTGGGACGTGCTGCTGGCCGCGGTGCTGGAGCAGAAGGTGGCCTGCCGGGAGGCCTGGCGCAGCTGGCGAGAGCTGTGCTGGCGGTTCGGCACCCCCGCACCCGGGCCGGCGCCGCGCGGGCTGCGCGTGCCACCCGGACCGCAGCAGGTGCGGGCGATCCCCTCCTGGGAGTGGCACCGCGCCGGGGTGGACGGCTCCCGCCGGCGCACCCTGCAGGCGGCGGCCGCGGTCGCCAGCAGCCTGGAACGGGCGGTCTCCCGCGGCGGGGAAGCCGGCCGGAGGTTGCTGCAGCAGGTGCCGGGCATCGGCCCGTGGACGGCAGCGGAAGTGGCGCAGCGGGCCTGGGGCGACCCGGACGCGGTCAGCGTCGGGGACTACCACCTGCCGACCCTGGTCGGCACCGCACTGCTGGGGCACCCGGTGGACGACGCGGAAATGCTGCGCGCGTTGGAGCCCTACCGGGGGCAACGGCACCGCGCGGTGCGCTACCTCAAAGCGGCCGGAATCCGCCGGGCCCGGTTCGCCCCGCGGCTGCCCGTCCGGGACTACCGCGCGTTCTGACTCAGCCCAGGCGCGGCCGGACCGCTTCGAGCAGCGGGCCGAGATCGGTGTCCGCCGGCAGCGAATCCACCGGCCACCAGCGCAGATCCACCGATTCCGCGCTGCGCTGGGGCTCCGCTCCCCGCGGGGCGCGGATGAGGAACCGGACGTCGAAGTGCCGGGTCGGCTTGCCCAGCGAGCACGTGATCGGGTGCACGTCCAGGTGGGCCGGTTCGGGATCGAGCACCAGGCCCTCGATCCCGGATTCCTCGGTGGCCTCCCGCAGCGCGGCACCGGCCAGTGTGGAGTCCGCTCGTTCGCAGTGACCGCCGAGCTGCAGCCACCGGCCCACCCGCGGGTGCAGGGTGAGCAGCACCCGCTCGCCGGTGGAATCCACCACCACCGCCGAGGCGGTCAGGTGCCCGGGTTCGCATTCCCGCAGGCAGGCGTCCGGGCGAGCGGACAACAGGCCGAGGAACGCGTGCCGGAGCGCCTCCTGCTGCGGATCGCTCGGCTGCCAGGAGCCGAGCACTCGTTGCGCGTCCGCGTGCGGGCCGTTCACAGCTCCACCAACCCGCCGTCCAACTCCCGGGGCGGGCGCGGACCGCTCGGCTGGGCCGGGTAGCCGACGGCGACCCCGCCCAGCGGTTCCCAGTCGGCGGGCAGGTCCAGCTCCCGACGCACCACGTCCGGGCAGAACATGGTCGACGACACCCAGCACGACCCCAGGCCCTCGGCGGCCAGCGCCACCAGCAGGCCTTGCACGGCCGCCCCGCCGGCCACCGTGAACATCTGCCGCTCGGCGGTGCTGCGGCGCTCGTCCGGGTACTCGTGGGCGCCTTCCCGAACCAGGAACGGCAGCACCAGTTCCGGGGCCTCGTACAGCAGGTTGCCGCGGGTGACCCGGCGCTGGGCGGCCTGTTCGCCCAGCCCGTCGGCGCGGAGGTCTTCCAGCCAGGCGGTGCGCATGGTGTCCAGGAGCTTGGTGCGCAGCGCCCGGTCCCGCAGCCAGACGAACCGCACCGGCCGGGTGTGGTGCGGTGCCGGCGCGGTCAGCGCCGCCCCCACCGCGCGGCGCAGCGCCTCCTCCGGCACCGGGGTGTCGGCGAAGTCGCGCACCGAGCGGCGCAGCAGCACCGCTTCCCGGCGCCCCTGCTCGACGGCCTCCTCGGTGCCCAGCCGGAACAGGTCCTCCTCGACCGGGCGGACCAGGTCGCGAGCGGACGAACCGTCGTCCACAGTGGTCAATCCGCGCACCACGGCCACCGGGCAGGCCCCCAGCTTGCCCTTCACCAGATCGCCCGCGCCGGCGATCTCGTCGGCCACCGCCACCTCGGTGACCGCCAGCTCGTTGCCCTGGTCGTCGCGGGCGCCCGCGTAGCGGTGCAGCACCCGCAGCCCGGCGGCCCCGATCGCCACATCGGTCTGACCGACCCGCCACGCGCGGCCCATCGTGTCGCTGATCACCACGCCGACCTGCACGCCGAGCCGCTCGGCCAGGCCCTCCCGCAACCGGCGGGCCGAGGCGTCCGGGTCCTCGGGCAGCAGCGCGATCTGGTCCGCCGGCACGTTGGAAGCGTCCACCCCGGACGCGGCCTGCACGATGCCGAGCTTGTTCTGGGTGATCAGCGTGCGCTTCTTGCGGGCCAGCACCCGGACCGCCTCCTGGCGCACCAGCTCCCGGCGGAAGGCGTCCCGCTGCTGCGGGTCCCGGGGCGCGCTGACCATGCGGCCCTCCGCCTTGGAGACGATCTTGCTGGTGACCACGACGACGTCCCCGTCGCGGAGCCACGGCGCGGCCGCGGCGATGGCCGCCGCCAGGTCGTCTCCCGGGGTGAACTCGGGCAGGCCCGGCACCGCGAACACCTGGATCCCGCCCGGAGCGCCGTGATCCCTCATCGCGCCTCCTCCGAAAATCCGTCTCAACCGGCCTGCTCGGCCAGGTCGAAGGCGGCCTTGGCCATCTCCGCGGTCGCCGCCACGTCGGACATCAGCAGCGGGACGGAGCGCACCTGCACCCCCGGCACGGTGGCCGAGTCGTCGGTGTGCACCAGCCAGCCGTCGAGGATGCCGGTGCTGTCCTGCTTGCGGGAGCCGTAGTGGCGGGCGACCGCCTCCGCCGTGCTGTCCACCCCGATCGCCGCCAGGCAGGCGTCGGCCATCCCGCGCAGCGGACGTCCGCCGATGATGGGGGACAGGCCGACCACCGGGGCCGGGGAGTTCCGCAGCGCCTCCCGGAAGCCGGGCACCGCCAGCAGGGTTCCGATGCTCACCACCGGGTTCGACGGGGCGACCAGCACCACGTCGGCCTCGGCCAGCGCGTTCCGCACCGGCTCGCACAGCTCGGCCTCCTCGGCGCCGACCGGCACGATCGCGTGCGCCGGGGGCTTCGCCTGGTAGCGCACCCACCACTCCTGGAAGTGGACCGCGCGCGGGTCGCCCGTCTCCGGATCCTCGATGGCGACGTGGGTCTCCACCCGGTCGTCGGTGACGGGCAGCAGCCGCACCCCGGGACGCCACCGGTCGCACAGCGCCTCGGTCACCGCCGACAGCGGGTAGCCGGCCCGCAGCATCCGCGAGCGCACCAGGTGCGTGGCGATGTCCCGGTCGCCCAGCCCGAACCAGGTCGGGTCCGCCCCGTACGCGGCCAGTTCCTCCTTGACCGACCAGGTCTCGTCCTGCCGGCCCCAGCCCTTGTCGGGATCGATCCCTCCGCCCAGGGTGTACATGCAGGTGTCCAGGTCCGGGCACACCCGCAGCCCGTGCAGCCAGATGTCGTCACCGACGTTGACCACCGCGGTGACCTCGTGCTCCGACGGTTGTTCCGGTTCGCCAACCGCGGGCATGCCCAGTGCTGCTTTGACGCCCAGCAGGAACCTGGCGCCGCCGACTCCGCCGACCAGAACTACGACCTTCACAGCTCCCGATCCTCGCACGGTGCCGCCTCGGCCCCGCTACCTGCCCGCGCAGATCACTGCCAGAACCGGAACAGCGCCGCTCCCTGCAGGGCCGCCGCGGAATCACCGCCGACCGCGCTGAAGACCAGGTAGGCCAGCCCGAAGAAGACCGACCCCACCACGGGAACGCCGATCAGCACCAGGAACAGCACCAGCGGAGCCCACGGCCGGGCCTTCTCGCCGAACAGGCGGGCCTGCGGCGACAACCACGGCTCGATCGCCCCGTACCCGTCCAGCCCCGGGATCGGCAGCACGTTCAACACGAAAGCGATGACCTGCAGGAAGGCCAGGTACGACAGACCGGCGGCCAGTCCGATCGGCATCGGCAGGGTGGCCACGGCCGCGGCCAGCAGCATGCCCAGCGCCAGGTTCATCAGCGGGCCCGCCAAGGACACCAGCGACTCCGCGCGGCGGGACCGCAGCGCGGCGCGGTTGATCCAGACCGCCCCGCCCGGCAGCGGGATGCCGCCGATGGCCACGAAGATCAGCGGGAGCACGATGCTGAGCCCCACATCGGTGTAGCGCCGCGGGTCGAGCGAGAGGTAGCCCTTGGCCTGCACCGACCAATCCCCGTTGCGGTAGGCGGTGAAGGCGTGGCCCCACTCGTGCAGGCACAGGGAGGTCGCCCACCCGCCGAGCACGAGCAGCACGACCCCGGCGATGCGGGCGGCATTGCTCTCCAGCGCGGCCAGCGCTCCGCCGAGCACCGTCGCGCCCAGCAGGGCCAGGAACACCGGACTGACTCTGGTCACCGTTGGTCTCACAACCGCCAGTGTCCCCGTTTTCGAACTGCCAAGTGCTGCGGCTGGTGGTATTCATTGATCAAGCACCGACCGTGCGGACAAAAGGAGCAGTCGGGCGAAGCAGAACACACTCGGTTAGCGGTGTTCCGAGCACTGCGATCGCTCTTGTCCCTCTACGGAAGGTCTTCACTTGACCACAAGGAGCTACGCATGTGTAATCACAGCAATGTCATTCCGCCGCGCCAATGACCGGGTTGTGCCGTCGGCCGCCGGGATCGCGCTGCAATTGGCCGGGGAAGTAATGCCCGGCCGGAATTTCCGGTCGATCAAGCTCGCACCGATTGTGGACGGGCGGTCGACGACGGCCTTGCCGTCGGCTAGCGGGCACCCGCAATAAAACCGGCACCGGGTGCCCGCGGGTAAATGGAGTGCGTCCTGTTCCGGTCCTGGGGAGGGCCGGGAGAACGGGAAGAATCGGGGGAGTCTGGACATGTGGGAGTCGAAAGAGGGACTTGTTGCTGAGCGGGGGAACGTACAGGTAGCGGAGTTCGACATCTTTTCCCAGCTGTTCGACCTCACTCAGGAAGAACAGGACTGGCAGGAACGCGCACTGTGCGCGCAAACCGATCCAGAAGCGTTTTTCCCAGAAAAAGGTGGTTCCACTCGCGAGGCAAAACGGATTTGCGCCGGCTGCGAGGTGCGCGCCGAATGCCTCGAGTACGCGCTGGAAAACGACGAGCGTTTCGGAATCTGGGGTGGTCTGTCCGAAAGGGAGCGACGCAAGCTCAAGCGGCGCGCCGGATAATTGTGGACCGGCCAATGCGCGGCTGTCGCCAACCGCAGTTGCCGGGCTGATCGCAAGTCGTCGGCTCGACGGCCTCCCGCTCGGCCTCCCGGTCAGTCATCATGGCTGGCACCGATGTCCGGTGATGATCACAGCGGGTGGGAGGAACATTGGCCGCGACCGCGCCGGTGCTCGCAGTACTGCTCTGCCGAGGCGGCGGGCAGCGGCTGCCACGTCTGCTCTCCGCGCTCGCCGAACTGGCCGTCCGGCCCGAACGCGTGATCGCGGTCCATCCCCAGAACTGCTCAGCCACCGCCGAGCTGCTGGAAAAAGCGCAGGCCGATGAGCTGATCGACGAAGTGGTGCCGCTGGCCGACCTGGACGAGCCGCTGGCCGGGGTGGACTCGGCGCTCCGCGCCGCCGACGCGGTTCCGAGCTGGTCGTGGCTGCTCACCGAGGACAGCGTTCCCGAACCCGACTGCCTGGCGGAGCTGCTGCGGGCCGCCGAGGAGCACCCGGACGCGGCGATGCTCGGTCCGCTCGGGTTGGACCTGGGCGATCCGCGGTTCGTCACCGACGCCGGGCTGTCCAGCGACACCTGCGGGCGCCGGCGGACCTGCTTGCGTCCGTCCGAACTGGACCCCGCGGTGACCGGTGCTCCCGTCGCGGTGACCGGCGTTCTCGCGGTCCCGGCGGCGGGCGCCCTGCTGCGCACCAGCGTCTTCTCCGAGCTGGGCGGGTTCGACGGCACCACCGACGCCGAGGTCGACCTGGGGTGGCGGATGAACTCCGCCGGCCACCGCGTGCTGGTGGTGCCCACCGCCCGGCTGCTGCGGAGCGGACCACCGCGGGGCCCCGCCGCTCGCCGCGCGGAGCTCCGCACCTTCCTGCTCAACGCCGCACCACTGGCCTTCGCCGCGGGGATCGCGCGGTTCCTGCTGCTGAGCCTGCTGCGCGCCGCCCGCGGCGCTGCGCTGCGCCAGTGGCGGGCGGCCGCGGCCGAGCTGGCGCTGGCCGGCAACCTCCTCGCCGGACGGTTGCGGTTGCGGGCCGCTCGGCGAGCTCGCCGAGCCGCAGCCCCCGACCGGCGGAGCGTCCGCGGGCTGCTGGTCGGCCGCGCTGCACTGCTGCGCCTCGGACTGCAACGCGCGCTCGCCCGGTTCCTCCACCAGCGCATCGAGCAGGACTTGCGGTCCGGCCGCGAACCCGCGGCGCAGCTCGTCCCCGCCGAGCCGCCGCGGACCACGCGCACCGGCCCGGAACTGCGCCGCGGCCGCCCCGGAGTGGGCGGACCGGTGCCGGTCGTGGTGGCGGCGCCGGAGGAGGTCGACGCGCCGCGGGCCAAACCCGCGCCCGCCCCGGCCGGGCCCGGTCCGCTGTGGCTGGTGCGGGTGGACGGCCGGCGGGCCCTCCGGGAACTGCTGCTGGCGCCACCGGTGCTGCTGGTGGTCCTGCTGGTCGGGTTCGCCCTGCTGGTCAACTCGGCCCGGCTGGGCGCGGACCTGGCGGGCGGGAGGCTGCTGCCGGTGGCCGACCTGGCCACCACGTGGCAGGACTACCTGGCGGCCTGGCACCCGGTCCACGGTGGAACCACCGCCCCGGCCTCCCCGGCGCTGCTGGTGCTGGCCCTGGCGGGCACCGTGCTCGGCGGACCGGCCGCGGTGGCGGCGGTGGTGCTGCTCGCGCACGCCCCGCTGGCCGGGTTGACCGCCTACCTGGCCGCTCGATCGTTGCGCGCGCGCCCGGTGCTCCGCGCCGCGGTCGCCGCGGCCTACGCGGTGCTGCCCGCCGCGGTGCTGTCGTCCGGGGAAGGCCGGCTGGACGTCGCAGTCCCGCACGTCCTGCTGCCGCCGCTGCTGGCCGGGCTGGCCGCGGTGCTGGGGATCGGCCGCAGCAGCGACCAGTGGCTGAGCACCGCCTGCGGCACCGCGCTGGGCATGGCGGTGCTGGGGGCGTTCTCCCCGCAACTGCTGGTCCTGCTGGTCGGGCTCGCGGTGATCGGGTTCGTCCTCACCTCCGGCCGCCCGCACCAGCCGCGCCGGCGACTGGCCGGCCTGGCCGCGGTGGTGGTGCTGCCGGTGGCGTGCCTGCTGCCCTGGCCGGTGACGCTGCTGGAG
This sequence comes from Saccharopolyspora rectivirgula DSM 43747, assembly GCF_000497205.1. GTDB lineage: Bacteria > Actinomycetota > Actinomycetes > Mycobacteriales > Pseudonocardiaceae > Saccharopolyspora > Saccharopolyspora rectivirgula. The sequence continues at coordinate 22,366 of NZ_AYJW01000019.1, read as the reverse complement.
CACCCGCAACACCTGCTGCACGGGTTCGGAGCGCGCGCTGCCGAGCCCGGGGCCGGTCCGTGGCTGCTGGCGTTGAGCCCGGACGGATCACCGGCCAGCTGGACCGGCGGGGTGCTGGTGGTCGCGGCGCTGGCCGCGCTGGCCGTGGCCCCGTCGCGGCGCATGCTGCCCGGGCTGGTGGTGGCCGGTGCCGGACTGGGCGCAGCCGCGGTGGTGACCTCGATCAGCGCCCAGCCGGTGAGCGGCGGCCCCAGCAGCCCCGGTTGGGCCGGCGGTCCGCTGGTGCTGGCCGCCGCTGGGTTGTGCTGGGTGTGCCTGGCCGCCGGGGAACCCCGCCGCGGCGTTCCGCGCCGGATCGCGGTCCCCGCGGTGGTCGTCGGCCTGGCCGGGCTCTGCATCGGTGGCGCGTTGGCCGGCAAGTCTGGGCCGCTGGGGCCGCGCCCCGCCACGCCCCGGCTGCCGGGCACCGCACTGGTCGTCGACCCCGGGCCAGCTCGACTGGTCCCCGAGGGCTGGCCGCGGTTCGGAGCCGACGACCTGGCGCCGACCAGCAGCGCGGTGGCCTGGTCGCAGCGCCTGGACCGGCAGCTGCGCTCCGGCGACCCCCAGCAGGTGCGCACCGCGCTGGCGGCCGCGGCGGCCCGCGGCGCCGAGTTCGTGGTGGTGCGGGACCCGGGTGACGTCCTGCGGGTGGCGGGGGACCTGGTGGCCGAACACGGCAGCACGGGCGACGGGCGCACCGCCCTGCGACTGCAGCGGCCAGGCAGCCCCGTGGCGCTGCTGGGGCCCGACCTGGCCCGCAAAGCGCGTTCCGAACCCGCCCCGGACCCGCGGGACCGCCCCTTGGAGGTGCCGGCCGACTTGCCGAACGTGTCGGTGTGGGTCTCCGACGGGGGAGCCGGCCGAGCCCTGGTGCTGGCCACCGAGAACGAACCCGGGTGGCGGGCCTGGGTCGACGGTCGGGAAGCCCCGCTGGCCACCGCGTGGGGCAACCAGCTCGCGGTTCCGCTGCCGCAGCGCGCCAGCGAGGTGCGGATCGGCTACACCGAAGCCCCGCGCACCGCGCTGCTGGTCCTGCAGGCCGCCGTCGTCCTGTTCACCGCGGTCGCCGCGCTGCCGCTGCGCGGTCGCGCTACAGGCCGTCGATGACGTCGGGGTCCAGCCCCAGGTAGGCCGCCACCTGCTCGACCAGCACGTCGTGCAGCAGGTCGGCCATGTCGGTGCCGTCCCTGGCCCGGGCTTCCAGCGGTCGCCGGTACAGCACGATCCGGGCTCGGGTCGGCAGGCCGCGCCGATCCACCCCGGCCGGCACCAAGCGGGCGAGGGGGACGTTGGCGTCCACCACCACGTCGTCGTCCCACACCAGGTTTTCCGGGGAAGCGGTCTCCACCTCCGGAACCTCGTCGACGGCCACGTCGAGCTGGGTCAGTTCGGCGTGCCAGCGCTGTTCGATGGGTTCCAGCGCCTCCAGCACCATCGCGTCGAAGCGCTCCGAACGGCTGCGGGCCACCGGCATCGACGACGGGTACAGCGGCCCGCGCAGTCCACGGCCTCGACGATCACGTCTGGTGCGGCCGCGATGCCGGGTTCTGCGAGCGGTAGCCACGGGGGTGAGGGTACGCCCTCCCGGGCACCACCGGGTCAACCGCCGCCAGGTGTTTTCCCGGTTGCCCGAGTGCCATTTAGATCACCTTGGCCATCGTTTCCGCGTGCCTGCGGCGCGCTGCCGGCAAGGAGCGCTATCGTGCTTTCGTGCGGAGCGTGAGGCGTTGCTCGCGAACGGGGTGTACGAACCCGGCTGTCGCCACGCTCACTTATGCCTATGCGGACTCCACCGCGGTCGTCGGCCCGTTGGCCACGTATGCCGAGCCGCACAGCTACGACCTTTGCGAAACCCATGCGTTGCGACTCACCGTGCCCAAGGGCTGGGAGGTTGTCCGGTACGAAGGCGAGTTCGCCCCGGCCGTTCCCTCCGACGACGATCTGACCGCGCTGGCCGAGGCAGTGCGTGAGGCGGGCCAGCAGCCGGACCGTCCGGTCATCGGTGAAGAGCTGCCCGACGGCGGGATTCGCCGCGGGCATCTCCGGGCGCTGCCCGATCCGGCCGATGAATGACCTCCGGCACAGGGGGCATCGTGATGAACAGCTCGGTAGCGTCCGGCAGCCACAACTGGCCCCTGATCGCCGGTAGGCTTCATCCCACATCGTGCTGATGCCAGTTTGGGGAGGGTGCAGCGTGCGGGACCTGTCCGGGATCGTCAAGGCGTACGACATCCGCGGGGTGGTCGGTGACGAGCTTGACGCTGACGTCGTGCGTGAGGTCGGTGCTGCTTTCACCCGTCTGGTGGGCGGTCCTGCGGTGGTCGTCGGCCACGACATGCGGGAGTCGTCGCCGCAGCTGGTGGAGGCCTTCGCCGAGGGCGTGACCGGCCAGGGCGTCGACGTGGTCAACATCGGCCTGGCCAGCACGGACATGCTCTACTTCGCCTCCGGCTGGCTGGAGCTGCCCGGTGCCATGTTCACCGCCAGCCACAACCCGGCCCAGTACAACGGCATCAAGCTGTGCCGGGCCGGTGCTGCGCCGATCGGGCAGGACAGCGGCCTTTCCGAGATCAAGGAACTGGTCGCGCACGGGGTGCCCGAGTTCCTCGGGGCCAAGGGCTCGGTCTCGCACCGGGAGATGGTCACCGAGTACGCCCAGTACCTGCGCAACCTGGTGGACCTGTCCGGGATCCGCCCGCTGAAGATCGTGGTGGACGCCGGCAACGGGATGGCCGGGCGCACCGTGCCCACCGTCTTCGACGGCCTGCCGATCGAAGTGGTGCCGATGTACTTCGAGCTGGACGGCACCTTCCCGAACCACGAGGCGAACCCGCTGGACCCGGCCAACCTGGTGGACCTGCAGGAGAAGGTCCGGGAGGTGGGGGCCGACGCGGGCCTGGCCTTCGACGGGGACGCCGACCGCTGCTTCGTGGTCGACGAGAACGCCGCCCCGGTGTCGCCCAGCGCGATCACCGCGCTGGTCGCGGTCCGGGAGCTGGGCAAGGAGCCGGGCGGCACGATCATCCACAACCTGATCACCTCGAAGGCGGTTCCGGAGATCGTCACCGAGCACGGCGGCAAGCCGGTCCGCACCCGGGTCGGCCACTCGTTCATCAAGCAGACGATGGCCGAGACCGGAGCGGTGTTCGGCGGGGAGCACTCGGCGCACTACTACTTCCGCGACTTCTGGCGGGCCGACTCCGGCATGCTGGCCGCCATGCACGTCCTGGCCGCCCTGGGCGAGCAGGAGCGCCCGCTGTCCGACCTGATGGCCTCCTACAGCCGGTACGTGGCTTCCGGGGAGATCAACTCCACCGTCGACGACCAGCAGGAGCGGATGCGGGCGGTCGCCGAGGCCTTCCGTGACCGGAATGGCGCTCGTATCGACGAGCTCGACGGACTTACCGTGGAACTGGCGGACGGGTCCTGGTTCAACCTCCGGCCGTCGAACACCGAACCGCTGCTCCGGTTGAACGTGGAGGCGAGGGACACTGATGCCATGACCGCGTTGCGCGACGAGGTTCTCGCGGTGGTCAGAGGGTGAAGGCCGACGTCACCGCGGCGGCCGGTACGGGCCCGGGTGCAGGCTCCGGGCCAGTTGGGAGGAAGAGTGGCCGTTGACCTGGAACCGCAGTTGCTGGAGATCCTGGCCTGCCCGTGCCCGCAGCACGCGCCGCTGCAGCCGGGACGTCCGGGAGAGCCGGAAGCGGATTTTCTGACCTGCACCTCCTGCGGCCGCAGTTTCCCCGTCCGCGACGGCATCCCGGTGCTGTTGCTGGAAGAGGCCACCGGCGGGCCAGGCGCCGATACCTCCGCTGAGGGGTGAGGTTCTGGTGCTCGACGACACGCTGTTCGACGACCCGGCCCGGTTGGCCGACGTGGATTCCCGCGGGCTGCTGCGGGGAGCTGCGCTGGCCGGGGCGCAGGTCCGGGCCGCTGTGGAGAGCGCGGCCGAAACCGGACTGGACCGGCTGGGCGAGGAGCGCCCCCGCGCCGTGCTGCTGGTGGCGCGGCCGGGAACCGCGCCGGCGGCGTGCCGCCTGCTGGCCGCGCTGGCCGGCCCGCGATGCCCGTTCCCGCTGCTGGTCACCGACGAGATCCCCACCTGGGTGGGGCCGTTGGACGTGGTGTTCGCCCACACCGACGACCTGGGCGACCACGTGCTGGCGGAGTCGGTCGCCATGGCCCGCAACCGCGGGGCATCGGTGGTCCTGACCATTCCCGACGACGGACCGGTCGCGGCCGCCGGGGCGGGCCGCGCTGAACTGCTGTCCCCGCGCGTTCCGGTTCCGCCGGAGCTCTCCTTCGCGCACGTCTTCGCCGCCGGTCTGTGCGTGCTGCAGGCGTTGGGGGTGCTGCGCACCGACACCGAGGCGCTCGCCGACGCGCTGGACCGGGAAGCGGAACGGGCCCACCCGGGGCACGAGCTGCTGGTCAACCCGGCCAAGTCGATGGCGATGCGGATGGCGGACCGGTCGGTGCTGCTGTGGGGCCTGGGGGCGATCGGCACCGCGGTGGCCGAGCACGCCGCGTTCGCGCTGGGATGCCACGCCGGGGTGCCGTGCGACACCGGTGACTACCAGCAGGCGGTGGCGAGGAGGGCCCTGCACCGGGTGGCGGTGCAGGCCGGTTCGGAAGCCGACCTGTTCGCCGATCCGGAGGAGCAGCAGACCTCGCCGCTGCGGGTCTTCTTGATCGGCACGAGTCATGACGAGCCCAGCGTGGCGGCCGAGCAGGCAGCTGCTCGGGACCTGCCGCACGCCGACCTGATCACTCCGGGCGAGTTCGTGCAAGGGGACGCGGTGCTCCGGGCGGCGGTGCTGGCCGCGCGCTTCGAGCTCACCGCCGTTTACCTGGGGCTTGCCGCCGGGACACCGGGGCCGGGCTGGCCGGCACTTGCCGTGCACTAGGGAGGAACTCGGGGTTTGCCCGGATGCGGCACGCTGCCGAGATCCGGTGTGCTTGACCAGGTTGGCACTGGCAGGCAGAAGACGAGGAAGCGAGACCGACTGTGGAGTTGCTGCGGAACGCGGTACGTCCCTATGCCTGGGGCTCGCGTACCGTTATCGCGGACCTGCTTGGCCGGCCGGTTCCTACGCCCCACCCGGAGGCGGAGTTGTGGATGGGGGCCCACCCGGGGGACCCGTCCAGGGTGGTGCGGGCCGATGGCACGGAAGTGTCGCTGCTGAGCTTGCTCACCGAAGACCCCGTCCACCACCTGGGGCAGAGCTGTTTGGAGCGCTGGGGTGGACGGCTGCCGTTCCTGTTGAAGGTGCTGGCCGCTGACGAACCGCTGAGCTTGCAAGCGCATCCTTCCGCCGAGCAGGCGGCGGAGGGGTTCGCCCGGGAGGAGCGGGCCGGGATCGCGCGCAACGCCCCCAACCGGAACTACCCCGACCCGACCGCGAAGCCGGAGTTGGTCTGCGCGCTCACCGAGTTCCACGCGCTGGCCGGCTTCCGGGAAGCGCAGCGGACGGTTCGGCTGCTGGACGAGCTGGCGGTGCCCGAGTTGCGCCCGCACCGGGACCTGCTGGCCGAGCAGCCGGACGCCAACGGGCTGCGGGCGTTGTTCACCACTTGGATCACGTTGCCGCAGCAGCGGCTGAGGGAGCTGATGCCGCAGTTGCTGGAGGCGTGCGTGGAGCACGTGCGCCAGCACGGCGAGTTCACCCTGGAATGCCGGACGGTGCTGGAGCTGGGGGAGTCCTACCCCAACGACGCGGGGGTGCTGGCGAGCCTGCTGCTGAACCGGTTGGTGCTGCAGCCGGGGGAAGCGATCTTCTTACCGGCCGGCAACCTGCACGCCTACCTGCAGGGCACCGGGGTGGAGATCCTGGCCAATTCGGACAACATCCTCCGCTGCGGGCTCACCCCCAAGTACGTGGACGTGCCGGAGCTGTTGCGGGTGCTCGACTTCTCCTGCGGGGACATGCGGATCCTCAAGGGGGAGTCGCTGGACGCGAACTTCGCCGTCTACCACACCACGGCAGCGGAGTTCGAGTTGTCCAAGCTGGAGTGGACGCCGGCGGAGTCCAGGCCGGTGACCGTGGACTCCCCGGGGCCGCAGATCTTGTTCTGCACCAAGGGGAAGGTCCGGCTGGTGAGCACCGGTCCCGAGGCCGGGCAACTGGTGCTCAACCGGGGGCAGTCGGCGTGGTTGCCGGCGGCGGATCCGGCCGTGCGGGTGTTCCCCGAGCAGCTGGACGAGTCCGGCCACGCCCAGGTCTTCCGCGCCGCGGCTGGCCATTTCTGATCCGGTTGCGGGGTGATGAGCCCCACGCGGCGGGGCCGTTCTCGAGGGCTGCCCTGCTGGTGGACCGAGTGGTGGGAAGGCGAATTCCGCCAACTACTCATTGCTTCGGATCTGTCGCCCAGCGCGTTGTTCGCGACTGTTCGCATCCGGTCCAACACTGTCCGCATTGGATCGTCAGTTCGCGTCCCGCTTCGCGTTGTGCTCGCCCCGCCTCGTCCTTACTCTGGCGGGAAATCGCCGGTGGCCAGCGGTAGTGACGCAACTAAAGGCCGAGAGGGGGCAGCACGTGACCAGCATCCGGACGCAGTACCTTGAGCCGGTGAGTTGCTGGTCGCAGTGAGATTCCAGCTGGCCTCGTCGCTGTCGGTTCCGCAGGTGGCTGCTGGGATCGATGCCGTGCAGGGCTGGGGCCGGATCTGGGCAACGGTGCCCGCGGCAGGACTCATGCATCTGGAGCCTGATCTGCAGGGGGCGACGCTCCGGCTCGTTGAGCCGGGTCACAAGCAGCTAACGAATCGGGGGCGGACTTCTGGTTTGCGCTTTCCGGTTGTAAGACTGCCGCCCAAAAAAGGGCGCGTCCCACCAACTGGACCCACAAGGAGGCGACAGTGCCAGGCACTGGGCTGTGGCGAACTAAGTCGGTTGAACAATCAATCTTAGAAACCGACGAACCGGACACCAAACTCCGGAAGAACCTGGGTACCCGGGACCTGATCGTCTTCGGCGTATCCGTGGTGGTCGGTGCCGGCATCTTCACTTTGGCGGCCAGGACAGCGGGTGACCTCAGCGGTCCTTCCGTGTCGGTGGCTTTCGTGCTGGCCGCGATTGCCTGCGGTTTTGCGGCGCTGTGCTACGCGGAGTTCGCTTCCACCGTGCCAGTAGCGGGCAGCGCCTACACCTACTCCTACGCCACTTTCGGCGAGTTCATCGCGTGGATCATCGGCTGGGACCTGATCCTGGAACTGGCTGTCGCCGCGGCCGCGGTGAGCAAGGGCTGGTCGGTGTACCTTTCCCAAGTTCTGGGAATCGCCGGGGTGGAAGTGCCCACCACGGTCGCGTTGGGTCCGATCGATTTCGACTGGGGAGCCGTCCTGCTCGGAGTGGCGTTGACCACGCTGCTCGCGCTGGGGACCAAGCTCTCCGCACGGGTCAGCCTGGTGATCACCCTCATCAAGGTCGGCGTGGTGCTGCTGGTGATCGTCGTCGGCGCCGCGTACATCAACCCCGACAACTACTCGCCGTTCATCCCGCCCGCCAAGGCCGCGGAGGAATCCGGCCCGGCCATCGAGCAGTCCCTGCTGTCGCTGCTGCTGGGCGGTGAAACCAGCACGTACGGCGTGTTCGGCCTGCTCGCCGCAGCCTCGCTCGTCTTCTTCGCCTTCATCGGCTTCGACGTGGTCGCCACCACCGCGGAGGAGACCAAGAACCCGCAGCGGGACGCGCCGCGCGGCATCTTCGGCACGCTGCTCATCGTCACCGTGCTCTACGTCGCGGTCGCCCTCGTGGTCACCGGCATGGTCCCGTACACCGAGCTGGCCACCGGGGAGGACGGCACGCACGCCACCCTGGCCACCGCCTTCTCCCAGCACGGCATCACCTGGGCGGCCACCATCATCTCGGTCGGCGCCCTGGTTGGTCTGACCACAGTGGTCATGGTGATGATGCTCGGCCAGATCCGGGTGCTGTTCGCGATGTCCCGCGACGGCCTCATGCCGCGCGTGCTGGCCAAGACCGACCCGAAGCGGGGCACCCCGGCCCGGGCCACCATCCTGGTCGGTGTGGCGGTCGTGCTGGGCGCCGGCTTCTTCCCGGCCGACAAGCTCGAGGAAATGGTCAACGTGGGCACCCTGTTCGCGTTCATCCTGGTCTCGGCCGGGGTGATCGTGCTGCGCAAGACCCGCCCCGAGCTGCCGCGCGGGTTCCGGGTGCCGATGGTGCCCCTGGTGCCGATCCTGTCCATCCTGGTCTGCCTGTGGCTGATGCTGAACCTGACCGCGCTGACCTGGGTGCGGTTCCTGGTGTGGATGGCCGCCGGCGTGGTGATCTACTTCGCGTACAGCCGCTCGCACTCCCGACTGGGCCGGGGCGAGCTGGACGAACTGGCCGCCGAGGTGGAACAGCAACCGGAGACCACGAAGTAGTGGTCCAGGTGCGAGGAGCGGCGCTGCCCGGTGGGGCGGCGCCGCTCTTCTCACCGCTCAGCGGATCTCAGTGCTTGGCGGGCCACAGCTGGGCCGCCCGCTCCCACGGCGCGACCCGACCGCGAGGATCGGTCGCCTCGGGAGCCGCCGGCGCCCTCCGAACGGCCGCCGGCTTCGCGGCTTCGCGAGCCATCAGCTCGGTCACCCGCGGCCGCGTCCGCTCGGCCGTTGCCGTGGCGGGCGCGCCCGAGCCGCCCTCGGGCTCCTCCGGTTCGGGCTCCGGCTGCTCCGGTTCGGGCTCCGGTTGTTCCGGCACGGCCGTGCTGCTCGGCGAAGTCAGCCCGGCCGCCATCGCCACCGCCCGGTCCCACTCCGGATCTCCGCTGTACTCGCCGTGGCCCAGCACCCCGGGCATCCACCGGCGAGCGGACACCGGCCCGCGCAGCGGATCCGGCAACCAGTGCTCGCCCCCCAGCACCAACGCCCCGGTCGGGCCGCGCGCCGCCGCTGGCAGCGGACCTTCGGTGCCGTCGGCCCGGAAACCGACACCGAGCAGCATCCCCGAGTAGACCTGCCGGTTCCACGTGGTGACCGCCCCGCCGATCGGATCGGTGCCCCGGCACAGCGACCGCCAGCGCCCGTTCAACGCCCCGGACAGCTCCCGCAGCGACGCGGGAGGCACCGCGCCGGGAAAACCGCGCGCGTACGCCCACTGCAGCGGGGACCCGGCCGTCAGCAGACCCACCCGTTCCCGGTCGGCCGGCTCCAGCGACTCCAGCAGTCGAGCGGCGGCCACCACGGCCAGCAGCGAACCCTGGCTGTGCCCGGCCAGCACCACCCGCGTGTCCGGGTCCTCCAGGTGCTCGGCGGCCCGGGCCGCCAACTCCGGGATCACCTTCAACGCGTAGCACGGCGGCACGATCGGATGCGCCTCGCGCGGCCAGAACAGGGTCAGATCAGCGAGGATCCCCAGGTAGCGCGCCGCGTTCCGCCGGTGGGCCGCCAAGAACACCATGCGCAGCAGCGAACCCGCCAGCGCCGCCAAGCAAGCCACCCCGAGACCGAGCAGCCAGTCCCACCACACCCACGGCCGCGCGCCCAGCATCCGGGCCAGCACGGTCGGCACCGCGCTCACCGCCAGGGCAGCCACCAGCAGCAACAGCACGCAGTGCAAGTAGCGGCGCTGGAAATCGGCCCGCCGCCACGCCTTCGCCGCGGTTTCCTGGTCCTCCTTGCGGCCCGCGTGCAACAGCGCCACCTCGGCCGGCACCGGCTGCCCGCGGCGGGACTCCCGCCACCGCTGGACCAGCAGCCAGCACGACCCGCCGAGCACCCCGAGCAGCATCACCAGGGCGGTGCACCCCCAGAAAGCGGCCACATCGGAGTAAGCCGCCGGCAGCACCAGCTCCGGGTGGTCCAGGCTGCGACGCAGCGCCAACCCCAAGCCGCTGCCGAAACCAGCCCCCAACAGCGCCGCCAGCATCAGCACCGGCGCGCTCATCCAGCCACCGGCCCACGGCCGCAGCTGGCGCGGCAACGAAGCCCAAGAACGGCGGGCCAGCAGCGCCGCGGGCACCAGCAGCACCGCCACCGCGGCGCAGCTCCCGGCCAGCGCCGCGGTGATCACGTCGATCGTCGAGGACGAGCCGGGCAGCGGGCCGCGCAGCTGCCCGGGGACCAGCGCGACCAGCGCCAGCACCGCCCCGGACACCGCCAGCAGGGAACGCGTCAGCACGCGCGCCGGCAGCGCCGACCAGATCCGGCGCACCCCGGCGCGACCCGTGGGATCGTCCAGCAGCAGCGTGCCGACCAAGCTCAACACCAGCAGCGCTGCCGCGACCAACCAGCGCGGATCCCAACTGAACGCCAGCGGCCCGCCCAACGCCAGCAACGACACGGTGGACATGGCCGCGGTGATGTGCAGCGTCCGCAGCAACGGCGTGTCCGGATCGGGCACCACGTTCTGCCCGGGCAGCACCGGGGCCTGCGCCGGATGCGGCGAACGCCCCGGCTCCTCGGTGGAAACTTCCCAGGAAACGCTGGCCAGCCAGTGCATCAGGAAAGCCAGCAGGGCCACCGGCAACAACCCCACCAGCGAGCGCAGCACCGGAACCCGCAGCTGATCGGGCACCGCCGGCATGCACCCGGTGCCCGGCGCCAAGCACTGGGCGGCCACCAAGTCCAGTGTGGCCACCGCCAGCTGCGCCACCAGCAGCATGGTCAACAGCAGCGAGGACAGCCGCAGCAGCGCCCGCAACGAGCTCGCCAGCACCCGGCTCACCGGGTGGTCCGCCCGGTGCGGCGGCAACATCCAGTGCGCCACGTTGGCCAGGGCGAACGGGAAGAGCAGCGCCCAAGCCGCCTTGGCCAGGCCACCCGAGGTCATGCCGCCCCAGACGTAGCCCTCCACGATCCGCGGCACGCTGCGGTCCCCCACTCGCAGCGCGGGCCCTGCCACCGGCCGCAGCAAGCGGTCCGCCGGCCGGACGATCCGCCCCACCCCGTCTCCGGCGACGTCCACCGAAGCGACCGAGTCGGTCAGCTCATCGCCCGTGGTGCCAAGGATTCCGTGCACCCGCAGCTCGACAACGCGGGTGTCGGGCCCAGGTTGCTGCACTGGCCCTCCCTACCGGCTCAGATCGTTACGGCGCTGCTGATTCTCCCCCGCCGAGCGCGCCCTCGCGATCTTGTCGGCGCGATTGTGACCGCTTCGCTCCCGCCCGCGCAGCGCGGCGGACTGCCGCGGGAAGCGCTCAACCGCCTGAGATACCGTCGTGGCCCGTGGGACGACTCGTGGTCATCGAAGGACTCGACGGCGCCGGAAAGCGAACCCTGGCCAACGGCCTGGAACAGGAACTGGGGCGCCGCGGGCGCAGCGTCACCCGCGCTGCCTTCCCCCGCTACGCGCAGGACGTGCACGCCGAACTCGTCGCCGAAGCGCTGCACGGCCAGCACGGCGACCTCGGCAGCTCGGTGTACGGCATGGCCGTCCTGTACGCGCTCGACCGCCGCGGCGCGATCGAGGACCTGCGGCGCGCGATCGAATCCAGCGACGTCGTCCTCCTCGACCGCTACGTCGCCTCCAACGCCGCCTACGGTGCCGCCCGCCTGCACCAGGGCGCCGACGGCGAATTCGTCGAGTGGGTGCGGCAGCTGGAGGTCGAACGCTTCGGCCTGCCCCGGCCGGACCTGCAAATCCTGTTGGACGTCCCGGTCGACGTCGCGGCCGGCCGAGCGCAGCACCGGGAGCGGACCGAACAGCACCGGCGCCGCGACAACTTCGAGTCCGACGCGGACCTGCAGCAGCGCTGCGGCCAGGTGTACCGGCAGCTGGCCGCAGCGCACTGGTGGTCTCCCTGGACCACGGTGGACGGGGCCGGTCAGCCCAACTCCGCTGCGCTGGTCGAGCAGCACCTGCTGGACACCTGAAGTGATCGGGCGGACACCGGAAGTGTTCGTCCGAGGTGCCCCGCTGCGCCGCGCACCGCCTCCGACCAGCCAGCCCCGGAGTCGGGAGCAACGGTGTTTTCCCAGCTCAACGGCTGCTCTGTTCGGCCGTCACCACTGCGCCGAACAGCCGCATCCGCCGCGACCTGCGGTGACGATTAGCGGGTGGATGCACAGCTTACGAGTGACAAGTGCAACCATGTTGGGCATGAAGGCACGCGTGCTCGTGGTGGACGATGATCCGGCTCTGGCCGAAATGCTGACCATCGTGCTCCGGGGAGAGGGGTTCGAGACCGCCGTAGTCAGTGACGGCACCAAGGCGCTGCCTGCCCTCCGGGAGCTCAAGCCAGACCTGGTTCTGCTGGACCTCATGCTGCCCGGGATGAACGGCATCGACGTCTGCAAGGCCATCCGCAGCGAGTCCGTGGTGCCGATCGTGATGTTGACCGCCAAGAGCGACACGGTCGATGTCGTGCTCGGCCTCGAATCCGGTGCCGACGACTACGTCGTCAAACCGTTCAAACCCAAAGAGCTCGTCGCCCGGCTGCGTGCCCGTTTGCGTCGCACCGACGCCGAACCCGCTGAGATCCTCACCATCGGCGACATCACCATCGACGTCCCGGGGCACGAAGTCACCCGCGACGGCCAGCCGATCCAACTGACTCCGCTGGAGTTCGACCTGCTGGTGGCGCTGGCCCGCAAGCCCCGCCAGGTCTTCACCCGGGAAGTGCTGCTCGAACAGGTCTGGGGCTACCGGCACGCAGCGGACACCAGGCTGGTCAACGTGCACGTCCAGCGACTGCGGTCCAAAGTCGAGCGAGACCCGGAGCGACCCGAGATCGTGCTCACCGTCCGCGGTGTCGGCTACAAGGCCGGCCCGCCGTGATAGAACCACTGCGCCGCAGCGCCTGCCCGATCGGGGCGGGCGCTGCGAACCCCGCAGACCGTGAAGAGGTGGCCGCGGAGGGACGGTTGCCGTGAGCATGTGGACACGTCGAGGACGCGAAGTGTGGCGTTCGGTGGGCCGTGTCCGCGAGTTGGCCGCGCACAAGTGGCGCCAGTTCGAATCGCTGTGGCGCCGTTCCATGCAGCTGCGCATCGTCGTCAGCACGCTCGCGCTGTCCCTCGCCGTGGTCTTCGCGCTCTGCATGGTGCTGCAGTGGCAGATCACCTCCCAGCTGGTGGCGGCCAAGGAGCGCGCGGCCATCACCCAAGCCGAATACAGCCTGCCCACCCTGGAGCGGGAACTCATCGCGGTGGACCCGAACTCCGGCCGCGTCTCGGAACAACTGCAGGCCGCGCTGAACCGGCTCACCACTTCGGCTTCCGGCCAGTCCACCACCGAAACCGTGGCCGGTGCCTTCGACCCCGTGCTCGTCGACGGGCACGCCACCGCGGACCAGCAGTCCTCGGCGGGCCCGGTCGAGGACGTCCCCCAGGAGCTGCGCCGGTTCGTCGAAAAAGGACAGCTCGCCACCCAGATCACCACCGTGGTGCGCAACCACGAACCGATCACCATGCTCGCGGTCGGCACCCCGGTGGACACCGCGACCCGGCCGCTGCAGGCCTACCTGCTGTTCCCGCTCACCGCCGAGCAGCGCACCCTCAGCGTGGTGCAGAGCACCCTGCTCATCGGCGGGGTGGTGCTGCTGGTGCTGCTGGGAGCCATCACGAGCCTGGTGACCCGGCAGGTGGTGCGCCCGGTGCGGCAAGCCGCCCGCATCGCCGAACAGCTGGCCCGCGGCGACCTGGACAAGCGGATGCGGGTGATCGGGGAGGACGACGTGGCCAGGCTGGCCGAGTCGTTCAACGAAATGGCCGACAGCCTCAAGCAGCAGATCACCCAGCTCGAGGAGTTCGGGCAGCTGCAGCGGCGGTTCACCTCCGACGTCTCCCACGAGCTGCGCACCCCGCTGACCACCGTCCGGATGGCCGCGGACGTGCTGCACGCCTCCCGGGAGGAGTTCCCGCCCGGCCTGTCCCGCTCCACCGAGCTGCTCGTCGACGAGCTCGACCGCTTCGAAGCCCTGCTGGCCGACCTGCTGGAGATCTCGCGGCTCGACGCGGGCGTCGCCGAGCTCTCCAAGGAAACGATCAACCTGATCGAGATCACCACCCAAGCCGTCGAATCGCTGCGCGCCATCGCCGACAGCAGCGGGGTGGAACTGCGCATCATCCGGCCCGTCAAGGACGACGCGGAGGTCCCGGAGGAGCAGTTCAGCATCACCGCCGACGCCAGACGAGTGCAGCGGATCATGCGCAACCTGGTCGCCAACGCCATCGACCACGCCGAAGGCGGCCCGGTCGAGATCCGCTTCGGCAGCAGCAAGTCCGCCGTCGCCGTGGCCGTCCGCGACTACGGGGTCGGCCTGAACCCGGGCGAAGCGGAGCTGGTGTTCACCCGGTTCTGGCGGGCTGATCCCTCCCGCAACCGGCGCACCGGTGGCACCGGTCTGGGCCTGTCCATCAGCTTGGAAGACGCCCGGCTGCACGGCGGTTCCCTGGACGCCTGGGGCGAACCCGGCGAGGGCGCCTGCTTCCGGCTCACCCTGCCCCGCCGGGCCGGCGAGAAGATCACCGGCAGCCCGCTGCCCATGCCCGACACCAGGCGCATCGCCGCCCCCGAAGCCCTGCTGGCCACGAACGTCGACGAGTCGACCTCCGCCCACGGCGACACCGAGCAGCGCGACCAAGGGCCCGCGCGATTGTCCGAGAAAGCCTGGGAGCAGGAATGACAACAGGGTCGCTCCGCCGCCTGCTGGCACTGGCAGCCTGCTTGCTCGTGCTCACCGGCTGCGCGTCCATCCCGGAGCACTCCTCGCCCAAAGCCATCAAACGGGTCGACGGGGGCAACGCCTCCGTGGAGATCAGCCCGCCCCCGGAAGGGCTCGACCCGTTCGCCCTGGTGCGCAGCTTCGTCGATTCGGCCGCTTCCCCGGAGAAGGACCACGAAGCCGCCCGCCTGCACCTGGCCGGCAAGGCCGAACGCGACTGGCACCCGCCGGCCGGCCTGCTGCTGCTGACCAACGTCGACACGATCCCCACCCCGCAGACCGGGCCGCAGCCCCGGGGCGTGCAGTCGGTGACCCTGCAGGCGGACAAGGTGGGGCGGCTGCTGCCGGACAGCTCCTTCGTCCCCGAGACCGGGGAGTACACGGTGGAGCTGCGCACCGAGCGGCAACCGAACGGGGAGTGGCGCATCGTCAGCCCCCCGCCGGAGCTCATCGCCAGCCGCTCCTCGTTCGAATCGATCTACCGGCCGGTGCCGGTCTATTTCCTCAACCACAGCCGCACCGCGGTGGTGCCGGACATCCGCTACCTGCCCGCCCAGCCCACCAGCACGCTGCCGCGGCAGGTCATCGACCTGCTCATCGCCGGCCCGTCCAAGGGCATGACCGGGGCGATGCAAACCGCCCTGCCGGAGGGGGTGGGCACCACGACCAACACCAGCGAGTCCCCCGACGCGGCCCTGGAGGTCAACTTCACCAACCTCGGCGACATCAGCTTGGAAACCCGGCGGTTGATCGCCGCCCAAGTGGTGTTGTCCCTGCAGAGCGTGTCCAGCGCGCGGGTGCGGTTGATGGAGGAGGGCTCCGCGCTGCTGCCGGAGAAGAAGGACCTGCGCCCCTCCGACGTCCAGCAGTACTCGACCGACTTCTGGCCCCGCCCGGACCTGCCCGGGCTCGCCGTGGTGGACGAACGGCTGGTGTACCTGGACAGCAACGCCAACCCGGTGCCGGGGGCGGCCGGCAGCGGCGAGCTCGACATCGTGCGGGCCGGCCAGTCCCCGGACGGCAAGTGGTTGGCCGCGGTGACCCGGCGCCCCGAGGGGGTCGCGCTGCGGATCGGCGCGTTCGGCGAGAACCTGCCCGAACTGCCCGTGACCGGGAGCTTCATGAGCAAACCCACCTGGCGCGGCTCCTCGGAGGTGTGGACCGTCGTCGACGGGCGGAACATCGTTCGGGCCGTGCGCACCGCCGACGGCTGGCAGCTCGGCCGGGTGGACGGCCGCCAGCTCGCCGGCGACCAGCCGGTCGCCGAACTGCGCGTTTCCCGCGACGGTACCCGGGTGGCCGCCGTGGTCGGCGGTGATGTCGTGGTGGCCGGGGTGGTGGAGGACGGCGACCAGGTCACCCTGCAGCGCCCCGTCGTCCTGCAGCCCCCCGGTGCGCAGCAGGTGACCCGCCTCGAGTGGCGGCAGGCCGACTTCCTGGTCGCGCTCACCGACAGCAACAGCAGGTTCGTCTACGACGTCACCGTGGACGGCTACCAGTGGAACGCCTACACCGCGTCCAACCTCGGTCAGCCGCTCAACGCGGTCACCGTTGCCCCGGACGGGCGGGTGATCGTCGCCGACCGCAGCGGGCTGTGGCAGGCCACGGACACCGACGACGTGTGGTCGCTGCTGTCGGTGCCCATCGGAGGCGGCTCGCTGCCGTTCTACCCGGGCTGATCCGACACGCCCCGGTGAGTCGGACCGCCGTTTCCGGCACGCTCGCCGCGTGCGCCATCTGCTGGGAAGAGCCGGTTCCGCGGTGCTCGACCTGCTGCTGCCGCTGCACTGCGCCGGGTGCGCCGCGCCGGCGACCGCGTGGTGCCAGCGGTGCGCGAGCGCCCTGGGCGGGCTGCACCGCATCCACCGCCCGCTGGTGGTGGACGGCCCGCCGATGTACGCGCTGGGCGCCTACCGAGCGGCGGCCCGGCGCGCGGTGCTGGCCTACAAGGAGTCCGGTCGGCGGCAGCTGGCGGCCCCGCTGGCCCGCCAGCTGGCCGTCGGGTTGGTCGGCCTAGCCCCGAGGCTGCGGCTCGGTCCCGGAACGCTGCTGGTCCCGGCGCCGTCCCGGGCGGTGGCGGCCCGCCGCCGCGGCGGTTCGCACATGACCCGGCTGGCCCGCCAGCTCGCCGCCGAGCTGCCCGACTGGGAGCTGCGGGTGGCGGACTGCTTGCGGATCGCGCACCGGGCGGCCGATTCCGCCGCGCTCGACCCGCAGCAGCGGTTGCGCAACCTCGCCGGCAACGTCCGGCTCCGCCCGGGACGGCTGCCCGCGCGCCCGGTGGAGGCCGTGCTGCTGGACGACGTCATCACCACCGGGGCAACCGTCGCCAGTTGTTCGCGGGCGCTGCGGACGACTCCGGTTCGGGTGCGCGCGGTGCTGAGCTTGACCGCCACCGCCGGGCCGCGCGGCTGAACCGGTCCAGCACATCTCTGATCGAATTCGGAACCCATCGCCTCTTCCGGGACGTTTCCCAAGTGGGGAAGCAGGCGATCCAAGAAGCAAGCGTGGCCCCAACAGGAGACGCGGAAGAGTGATGTTTGCCGAAACGGTCGCCGGGGAACCGGGCACGGTGCGTGGCGCGGGAGCGGCGACTTTCGAGCGTCATCACACTTTCGGGCGGTCTGACTTCCCCCACCGTGGGGGATGTCACAAAAAGATAAACCACGCTAGCGTGCTGGTAACTCCAGCCGGCTCGGGCGACGGGAAGGAGGGAATGACCACGTTCCTGGCGCCGGAGTGAGCTGAGCCTTCACGCCCCGGCGCCGCTGTACGCACCTCTACTTCGGAATCGGAGGTCGTGAATGGACATCGTCGTCAAGGGGCGCAACGTTGAGATCCCCGAGCACTACCGGGAGACCGTCAACACCAAGCTGGCCCGGCTCGAGCGGTACGACCGAAAGGCAATCCGGGCGGACGTGGAACTCCTCCACGAACGCAACCCCAGGCAGGCCAAGAACTGCCAGCGAGTGGAAATTACCCTGGTAGGCAAAGGGGCGCCAGTCCGAGCGGAAGCCAGCGCGGGTGACTTCTACGCCGCTCTCGACGTGGCGATCAACAGGCTGGAGACCCGCCTCAAGCGCAAACTTGACCGCAGGAAGGTCCATTACGGTCAGCGCAGCCCGGTTTCCGTGGCAGAGGCGACAGCGGCGGCCGCGCAGGGCGGCAGCACCGCTCGCCAGGGCACCGCGCTCCTGGAATCACCTGCTGAGACGAGCCTGGCGGAAGAAGTTCCAGAACAGAGCCGTTCCGCTGAGGAGAGCTACGAGCCCGGGCGCATCGTTCGGGTGAAAGAGCACCCGGCTCACCCCATGACGGTGGACCAGGCCCTCTACGAGATGGAGCTCGTCGGTCACGACTTCTACTTGTTCAACGATGCTGAGTCCGGCAAACCCAGCGTGGTATACCGGCGCAAGGGGTTTGACTACGGATTGATCAGACTCGACGAGCAAGCCCACTAGCAGGCGAGTCTGTGCCAATCGTCAACCTCGTGGCTGTCCCCCGCGTACGGTAGAGCGCGGGGGACAGCCACGTGCGCCCCGTGCCGGAGAAGCCTTCCAGGCCCCGGCTCTAATACCATGACCACAAAGCGTCCGTGACGGACGCGTCACGATCAGCTAGCGAGGTCGACCGGATGGTCCTGTCCCGACTGCTCCGCGCCGGCGAAGGCAAGATGCTCAAACGCCTGCGCGCCTACGCAGCGAAGATCAACGAGATCGAAGACGACGTCGTCGCGCTGTCCGACGCCGAGCTGCGGGGCAAGACCGACGAGTTCAAACGACGCTACCAGGACGGCGAAAGCCTGGATTCGATGCTGGTCGAAGCCTTCGCGGTCGCCCGGGAAGGCGCCCGCCGCACCCTCGGGCAGCGGCACTACGACGTCCAGCTGATGGGTGGTCTTGCTCTGCACTTCGGCCAGATCGCCGAGATGAAAACGGGTGAGGGGAAGACCCTCACCTGCGTGCTCCCGGCCTACCTCAACGCCATCAGCGGCAAAGGCGTGCACGTCGTCACCGTCAACGACTACCTGGCCCGCCGCGACGCCGAGTGGATGGGCCGCGTGCACCGCTTCCTCGGCCTGGAAGTCGGAGCCATCCTGGCCGACATGACGCCCGACCAGCGGCGCAAGGCCTACGCCGCGGACATCACCTACGGCACCAACAACGAGTTCGGCTTCGACTACCTCCGCGACAACATGGCCTGGAGCCTGTCCGACTGCGTGCAGCGCGGGCACAACTACGCCATCGTCGACGAGGTCGACTCGATCCTGATCGACGAGGCCCGCACCCCGCTGATCATCTCCGGGCCCGCCGACCAGTCCTCCCGCTGGTACCAGGAGTTCGCCAGGCTCGCCCCGATGATGCAGCGCGACGTCCACTACGAGGTGGACGAGCGCAAGCGCACCGTCGGCGTCACCGAAGAAGGCGTCGCCTTCATCGAGGACCAGCTCGGCATCGACAACCTCTACGAAGCGGCCAACACCCCGCTCGTCGGCTACCTCAACAACGCGCTGAAGGCCAAAGAGCTCTACAAGCGCGACAAGGACTACATCGTCCGCAACGGCGAAGTCATGATCGTCGACGAGTTCACCGGCCGCATCCTGGCCGGGCGCCGCTACAACGAGGGCATGCACCAGGCCATCGAGGCCAAAGAAGGCGTCGAGATCAAAGCCGAGAACCAGACGCTGGCCACGATCACCCTGCAGAACTACTTCCGGCTCTACGACAAGCTCGCCGGCATGACCGGTACCGCGGAGACCGAGGCGGCCGAATTCCAAGCCACCTACGGGCTCGGCGTGGTGCCGATCCCCACCAACGAGCCGATGATCCGCATCGACCAGCCCGACCTGGTCTACAAGACCGAGAAGGCCAAGTTCGAGGCGGTCGCCGAAGACATCGAGGAACGGCACCGCAAGGGCCAGCCGGTGCTCGTCGGCACCACCAGCGTGGAACGCTCCGAATACCTGTCGAAGCTGCTGACCAAGCGCGGCATCCCGCACAGCGTGCTCAACGCCAAGAACCACGAACGGGAAGCCGCGATCATCGCCGAAGCCGGGCGCAAGGGCGCGGTCACCGTGGCCACCAACATGGCCGGCCGCGGCACCGACATCGTGCTCGGCGGCAACGTGGACCACCTGGCCGACGCCGAACTGCGCCGCCGCGGCCTGGACCCGGTGCGCAACCGCGAGGAGTACGAGAGCGAGTGGCCCAAGGTCGTCGAGAAGATCAAGGCCCAGGCCGAAGCTGAAGCGGCCGAAGTCCGCGAGCTCGGCGGCCTCTACGTGCTCGGCACCGAACGCCACGAATCCCGCCGCATCGACAACCAGCTGCGCGGCCGCTCCGGCCGGCAGGGCGACCCGGGCGAATCCCGGTTCTACCTGTCGCTGGGCGACGAACTGATGCGCCGGTTCAACGCCGGAATGGTCGAAGCGGTGATGACCCGGATGAAGGTCCCGGACGACGTGCCGATCGAGCACAAGATGGTCACCCGGGCCATCCGCGGCGCCCAGACCCAGGTCGAGCAGCAGAACATGGAGATCCGCAAGGATGTCCTCAAGTACGACGAGGTGATGAACCAGCAGCGCAAGGTCATCTACGACGAACGGCGCCGCGTGCTGGAGGGCGAAGACCTCAGTGAGCAGGTCAAGAACATGCTCACCGACGTCATCACCGCTTACGTCGATGCGGAGACCGCCGAGGGCTACGCCGAGGACTGGGATCTGCCCAAGCTGTGGACCGCGCTCAAGAGCCTCTACCCGATCACCCTGGACTGGGAGCAGCTCGTCGAGGAGAACGAGGACCTGAGCCGGGACGACCTGCGCAACGCGATCATCGAGGACGCCCTGAAGGCCTACGAGCAGCGCGAGGCCGAGGTCGACGGCAAGGTCGGCAAGGGCGCCATGCGCGAGCTGGAGCGCCGCGTGGTCCTGATCGTGCTCGACCGCAAGTGGCGGGAGCACCTGTACGAGATGGACTACCTCAAGCAGGGCATCGGGCTGCGGGCGATGGCCCAGCGGGACCCGCTGGTGGAATACCGGCGCGAAGGCTACGACCTGTTCAAGACGATGCTGGACGGGTTGAAGGAAGAAGCAGTCAGCTTGCTGTTCAAGGCGCAGGTCGAGGCGGCCGAGCCCGAACAGGCCCCGGAGCTTTCGGTGCCCGTCTCGGTCAGCACCGCCCCGGGCGGTGGGGCCGGCGGAATGGCCGCGGCGCAACCCCAGCAGGCACCGCAAACCCAGCAACGGGGTGGGGCGCAGCAGCAGCCCCGCGCCAAGCAGCGGCCCAAGCACGCGGCGGCCGGACCGGCGATGGCCCAGCTCGGTGGTGCTCCGGGCGTCCCCTCCGCGTTGCGCGGGCAGGGACTGGAAGCGCCGCAGCGCAACAGCGGCCTCAGCTACACCGGCCCGAACGAGTCCGGCAACGCGCAGACCACCCGTGAACCCGGTGGTGCGGCCGGGCCGGCGGCCAGGGGAGCCAGCCGTCGCGAACGTCGAGCGGCCGCGCGCGCCCAGGCCAAGAAGAACAAGCGGCGCTGATCAGAGCAGGGCCAGCATGGTGCACAGCCACCGGCTGGCCTCCTGCTCCAGCCTCAGCACGACAGCCCGGACCCGGTTGTGCGTGGCGACGACCATGCAGGCCTCCACCCGATGACTGGTGACCAGGCAGGCATGCACCGAGCGCAACCGGTAGTCCGGGCTTTTCGCGGTGTGCGCTCGGGTGGCGGCGAGCAGCCCGGCGACCGGGCCGGACACCCGGTCCCGGATCTGGTGCACCGGACGTCGTCCGGAGAGGACTTCCAGGATCGGGGTGCCGATCCTGGCCGCGAGCGCGCACGCGGAGCGTTCCGCGACCGGGATTCCGTAGTGCGGTCGAGCTGGTAGCGAAGTGGTCACCGTTCCTCCCCGGGATCTCGTCTCGCCCTCCGCGGTAACAGAGGCGGTGACCGCGGGAATCCGGTCGGTTCCAGCCGGGAAGCACCGGAACAGGTGAGCTACGGTGCGCGCGTGGAGTTGCGCGGTTTGCTCGTGGACTGGGGCGGGGTGCTCGACGACCCGGGACCGGGACCGAGCGGATTCCCCTTGGTCGCCGCGGTCCGGCTGATCCGCGACAGCGGTGTGCGCACCGCTCTGGTGTCCAATGCGACTTCGGTGGACGAACGGGTGGACGCGGGGTTGTTCGACGCGGTCGTGATCTCCGCGGAAGCAGGAGTGGCCAAACCGGACCCGGAGATCTACCGGCTCGCCGCCGCGCGGCTCGGTGTTGCGCCGGGCGATTGCGCGTTCGTGGACGACCAAAGGCGCAATGTGGACGGTGCGGTGGCCGCGGGGATGGTCGGTGTGCACCATCGCGACACCGACTCGACGCTCACCGAGCTGGAAATCCTATTCGAGTTGGAATTGCGTCGTTGACCTGGTGTTTTGTTGTTTTGTGGGGGGTGGTGTTCGGCGGTGTTCGGTGGGGGTGTAAATTGTTTTGTGCCAGCGCGGAGCGGGCCGGAATGAGGAGATGAGTTTCGGGCCGGGCGGTGGCTTCCGGAAATACCACCGGGTGGTGGGGTTTTCGGGGTAGGGTTTGAGAAATTGAATTTTTCCGTGGTGCTCCAGCCTGGCTGGGGTGAGCGGCTGCTGCGGTGGTCGGTTCCGGTGTCCGGGGTGGGGATGCCCCCCTGTGAGAGGCCGAAAACGGGGCTGCTAAAGTGGTTGGCGTTCC
>NZ_AYJW01000018.1 GCF_000497205.1 Saccharopolyspora rectivirgula DSM 43747 | reverse complement strand
GCCTACCCGCAGTCCGGCGGCTTCCCCAACCAGGGCTACGGCCAGCCGGGGTTCGACCAGGGCTACGGCCAGCAGCCCGGTTATGACCAGGGTTACGGCCAGCAGCCCGGCGGGTTCGACCAGGGCTACGGGCAGCAGCCGGGTTACGACCAGGGTTACGGCCAGCAGCCGGGTTACGACCAGGGCTACGGCCAGCAACCCGGCTACGACCAGCAGCCCGGCGGGTTCGACCAGGGCTACGGCCAGCAGCCCGGCTACGACCAGGGTTACGGGCAGCAGCCCGGCGGCGCCTACCCGCAGTCCGGCGGCTTCCCCAACCAGGGCTACGGCCAGCCGGGGTTCGACCAGGGCTACGGCCAGCAGCCCGGCGGCGCCTACCCGCAGTCCGGCGGCTTCCCCAACCAGGGCTACGGCCAGCCGGGGTTCGACCAGGGCTACGGCCAGCAGCCCGGCTACGACCAGGGTTATGCCCAGCCCGGTTACGACCAGGGTTACGGCCAGCCGGGGTTCGACCAGGGTTACGGCCAGCCGGGGTTCGACCAGGGTTACGGCCAGCAGCCCGGCGGCGCCTACCCGCAGAGCGCACCGGGCGGTTACCCGGCCGCGGACCCGGGTCAGCGGCCGCAGCTGACCGCGACCCTGCACCTGGACGACGGTTCGAACCGCACGTACACGCTCAAGCACGGCTCGAACATCATCGGCCGTGGCCAGGAGGGGCAGTTCCGGCTGCCGGACACCGGTGTATCCCGCAAGCACATCGAGATCACCTGGGATGGGCAGAACGCCATGCTCGCCGATCTCGGTTCCACGAATGGCACCACGGTGAACGGCACTCCGGTGCAAACTTGGCAATTGGCAGACGGAGACGTGATCAGGGTCGGCCACTCCTCCCTGATCTTCCGCGCTCAGCAGGCCTGAGGTCGCGGAATACGCGTCCAGACACGAGTAGGAGCGTTCACAACAGGTGCCAGAGCTGGTGATACAGCTGACCAGAGCAGGGTTTCTCGCCCTGCTCTGGTTGTTCGTGCTGGCCGCCCTGCGGGTGGTCCGTTCTGACCTCTACTCGGCGTCCGGGATGCGTATCCCGATGCCAGGCGGGAACCGGATGCCCGGCAAGAACCGGGGCAAGAAGGGCAAAGTCGCCCGCCAGATGGTGGTCACGCACGGCGCCCTGGCCGGTACTCGCATTTCGTTGGACGGTCGGCCGATCACGATTGGTCGCGCTGACGACTCCACGCTGGTCCTCGACGACGACTACGCGTCCACCAGGCACGCCCGGTTGTCGCTCCGAGGTTCTGACTGGTACGTGGAAGATCTAGGCTCCACAAATGGCACATACCTCGATCGGGCGAAGGTCACGGGGCCGACCAAAGTCCCGCTCGGCGTTCCGATCAGAATCGGCAAGACGGTGATCGAGCTGCGCTCATGACCCTCGTCCTTCACTACGCAGCCCGCAGCGACCGCGGCCTGGTCCGTTCGAACAACCAGGACTCGGTCTATGCCGGCCCACGACTACTCGCCCTCGCAGACGGCATGGGCGGCCATGCCGCCGGGGAGGTTGCTAGCAAGGTCGTCATCGCGGCGCTCGCGCCCCTGGATGACGACGAGCCGGGTGACGACCTGCTTGGTCAGCTGCACCAAGCGGTGCTCGCCGGCAACAACGCCATCGCGGAACTGGTCGCCAGCGACCCCGAGCTGGAAGGCATGGGCACCACGCTGACCGCGATCCTGTTCGCGGGCAGCAAGATGGGCTTAGTGCACGTCGGGGACTCGCGCTGCTACATGGTTCGCGACGGCGAACTGACCCAGATCACCCACGACGACACGTTCGTCCAGTCCCTGATCGACGAAGGCCGGATCACCGAGGAGGAAGCGGCCAACCACCCGCAGCGCTCCCTGCTGCTGCAGGCGCTGACCGGGCACGAGGTGGAACCCACCTTGACCATCCGGGAGTGCCGCGCTGGCGACCGCTACCTGCTGTGCTCCGACGGCCTGACCGGCCCGGTCAGCACCGAGACGATCGCCGAAGCGCTCCGGATCCCGGACCCGCAGCAGTGCGCGGACCGGATGATCGAGCTGGCGCTCAAGGGCGGCGGACCGGACAACGTCACAGTCATCGTCGCCGACGTCGTCGACGTCGAATTCGGCGACGACGCCCCCATCGTCGGGGGTGCGGCGGGAAATGGCGATGAGCACCCGCAGCCGGACTCGTCTGCTGCTCGAGCTTCCGCGATGTTGCCGCGGCCGCCGCAGCAGCAGCGACCTGAACCCACCTCACCACCGGTGGAGCCGCGCCGCAAACGCCGTTGGCTCGGCCTGCTGATGGTGATGTGCGGTGTGCTCATCCTGCTTGGTGGAACCGTACTGGTTGGGCGTTGGTGGGTGCTCAACCGGTACTTCATCGGGGTCAACGAGGCCGATGAAGTGGTGATCTACCAAGGTGTTCCGGGCAACGTGCTCGGCTTCTCCATGAACTGGCAGGTGGAGACCTCCTGCCCGGAGGGTTCCGCACCGGACTGCGAACCCATCAAGCTGCAGGACCTGGTGGAAGCCCAGCGGCCCGACGTGCGCAGCGGCGCCCTGGAGGTCAACGGGCTGCAGGAGGCCCGGGAAGCCATGCGCCGGCTGCGGATGAACGCGCTGCTCCCCGAGTGCGAGAAGCCCGAGCCGACCCCGCAGCCGAGCCAGCCCCCGGCGCACCCGCCGGTGCCGCCGGAAGGTCAGTCCGTGCCGCCCGGCACTCCGACGCAAGCGGTGCCGCCCCCGCCCGAGCAGCCTCCGCCGCCGGAGCCCTCGAGCACGGACGCGACCCCGCTGCAGACCAAAGAACAGAAACCAGGCGTTACCTGCCGGATGGTGAGCTGATGGCAACACCGGTCACGACCGGCCCAGCCAGCGGCTCCGCCAGCACGCCGAACGTGCGCACGCGGCGGGGTACTGAGCTGTTCATGCTGGTGTTCTCCGCGGTGATCGTCACCGGGGCGATCATGATCGTGGAGATCAATCAAGAGCAGACCGTCACCCGGCAACTGCTGTACTACGGGCTGGCGTTCTTGGCGCTGTTCGGCGGCGCCCACCTCGCGGTGCGGAAGTTCGCCCCGTACGCCGACCCGCTGATCCTGCCGCTCGTGTCCCTGGTCAACGGGCTCGGGCTGGTGATGCTGCACCGCCTGGACCTGGCGGAGGTGACGGGCTCGCCGTTCACCGGCAAGCAGATCTTCTTCTCCACCGTCGGTGTGCTGATGTTCGTGCTGGTCCTGGCCTTCCTCAAGGACCACCGGGTGCTCGCCCGCTACGGCTACACCTGCGGTTTCGCCGGGTTGATCCTGCTCGCCCTGCCCGGGTTGCTGCCCAGCTCCATTTCCGAGATCAACGGTGCCAAACTGTGGATCTCCATCGGCGGGATGTCAATCCAGCCCGGCGAATTCGCCAAGATCCTGCTGATGATCTTCTTCGCGTCCTTCCTGGTGTCCAAGCGGGAGCTGTTCACCGCCGCCGGGAAGCGCTTCCTGGGCGTCGACTTCCCCCGCGCCCGGGACCTGGGTCCGGTGCTCCTCGCCTGGTTCCTGTCCATCGGCATCGTGGTGCTGGAGAAGGACCTGGGCACCTCGCTGCTGTTCTTCGGCATCGTGCTGGTGATGATCTACATCGCCACCGAGCGGGCGGTGTGGGTCTTCCTCGGCCTGTCGATGTTCGCGGTCGGCTGCGTCCTGGCGTTCAACCTGTTCAGCCACGTCCAGGTCCGGGTCAACACCTGGTTGGACCCGCTGGCGGAACTGCCCAACGACCCGGGCTACCAGCTGCGGACCGGGCTGTTCGGGATGACCTACGGCGGGATCCCAGGCACCGGGCTGGGCAACGGTCGACCGGACCTGACCCCGTGGGCGGCCAGTGACTTCATCATCTCCGCGATCGGTGAAGAACTCGGCCTGGTCGGCCTGATGGCCCTGTTCATGCTGTACCTGCTGCTGATGACCCGCGGGCTGCGCACCGCGCTGGCGGTCCGCGACTCCTTCGGCAAGCTGTTCGCCGGCGGTCTGTCGTTCACCATCGCGCTGCAGCTGTTCGTGGTGGCCGGGGGCGTCACCGGGCTCATCCCGATGACCGGTCTGACCGCGCCGTTCATGGCCTACGGCGGTTCCTCCCTGCTGGCCAACTACATCCTGATCGCGATGCTGCTGCGGGTGTCCGACGCGGCCCGCCGCCCGCAGGAACCGCCGAAGCCGAAACCGAAGCAGGCCCCGATCGCGGAGGCACATACCGAACTGGTGGAGCGTCCCCGATGAACAAGCCGCTGCGCCGAGTCGCGCTGGTCATGATGGCGATGGTCGTGCTGCTGATGGGCAACGCGACCTACATCCAGGTCATCAAGGCCGACGAGTACCGGAAGGCCGCCGGCAACCAGCGGACGCTCTACGACAAGTACTCCCGGGAGCGGGGCCAGATCATCGCCGGCGGGCAGTCCCTGGCGCACTCGGTGCCCGCCGACAGCGAGATCCTGAAGTACCAGCGCAAGTACCCGAACGGCCCGATGTTCGCGCCGGTGACCGGGTTCTACTCGTTCTACTACGGCTCCAACGGCATCGAGCGGGCCGAGGACGACATCCTCAACGGCACCGACGACAGCCTCGCGTTCGACCACCTGGCGGACATCATCACCGGGGAGAAGCCGCGGGGCGGCAACGTCGAGCTGACCATCGACCCGGCGATCCAGCAGGTCGCCTACGAGCAGCTCACCAGCAAGGGGTTCCAGGGCTCGGTGGTGGCGCTGAACCCGTCCACCGGCGAAATCCTGGCCATGGTCAACGCGCCCTCCTACGACCCGAACGTGCTCACCGCGCACGACAACAACGCGGTCGCCGAGGCCTGGCAGGAGCTGGAGAACGACGACAGCCGACCGCTGTCCAACCGGGCGGTTTCGGAGACCTACCCGCCCGGCTCCACCTTCAAGCTGATCACCACCGCGGCCGCGCTGGAGAACGGCTACACCTCCGACAGCAAGGTGGAGGACGCCGCGTCGATCACCCTGCCCAACACCCGGACCCAGCTGCCGAACTACGGCGGCAAGCAGTGCGCCGGCAACACCCTCATCGAGGCCCTGGCCCACTCCTGCAACACGGCCTTCGCCGAGATCGCCGGGGAGGTCGGGCCGGACAAGCTGCGGGAAACCGCGGCCCGGTTCGGGTTCGGCAAGGACCTGCAGATCCCGATGAGCGTGGCGCACTCCGACCTCGGCCCGATGCCGGACGCCGCCGCCCTGTACCAGTCGGGCATCGGCCAGCGCGACGTGCGGGTCACCCCGCTGCAGAACGCGATGATCGCAGCGGCCATCGCCAACGACGGCGAGCTGATGAAGCCCCAGCTGGTCAAGGCCACGCGGGCACCGGACATGTCGGAGCTGGACACCTTCAAACCGGAATCCCTCGGCCAGGCGGTCGACCCCAAGATCGCC
This sequence comes from Saccharopolyspora rectivirgula DSM 43747, assembly GCF_000497205.1. GTDB lineage: Bacteria > Actinomycetota > Actinomycetes > Mycobacteriales > Pseudonocardiaceae > Saccharopolyspora > Saccharopolyspora rectivirgula. Next base: position 54,171 of record NZ_AYJW01000018.1, on the reverse strand, counting down.
CAGGCCATCCGGGACATGATGATCCAGTCGGAGCGCTACACCAAGGGCTCCGGCAAGATCTCCGGCATCGACATCGCGTCCAAGACCGGTACCGCACAGCACGGTGACCCGGAGGACAAACCGCACGGCTGGTACGTGGCGTTCGCCCCGGCCGAGAACCCGCAGATCGCGGTCGCCGTGATCGTGGAGAACGGCGGTGACGAGGGTGCGGAAGCCACCGGCGGCTCCATCGCCGCCCCGATCGGCCGGGAGGTCATCCGGGCGGGTCTGCAGGGAGGTGGCTGATCCGTGCTTACCTCCGGCCAGTTGCTCGCCGAGCGCTACCGGTTGGACCGGCGGATCGCCGTGGGCGGCATGGGCGAGGTGTGGCAAGCCGTCGACGTCCGGTTAGATCGCACGGTCGCGGTGAAGGTGCTCAAGGCCGAGCTCTCCGGGAACGCCGAGTTCCTGCACCGCTTCCGCACCGAGGCCAGGACCACCGCGTCGCTGAACCACCCGGGGATCGCCGCGGTCCACGACTACGGCGAGACCGCTTCCACGCCGGACGGTCCGGACGACACCGCCTACCTGGTGATGGAGCTGGTCGAAGGTGAGCCGCTGGCGGCGATCCTGGCCCGGGAAGGACGGATCAACACCGACCACACGCTCGACATGCTGGAGCAGGCCGGCCGGGCGCTGCAGGCAGCTCACGAACGCGGCCTGGTGCACCGGGACGTCAAGCCCGGGAACATCCTCATCACCCCGGACGGGACGGTGAAGATCACCGACTTCGGCCTGGCCAAGGCCGCCGACGCGGCACCGGTGACCCGGTCGGGGATGGTGATGGGCACGGCCCACTACATCGCGCCGGAACAGGCGCTGGGCGAAGAATCCAGCCCTGCCAGCGATGTGTACTCCCTGGCGGTCGTAGGCTACGAGTGCCTGATGGGCCACCGGCCGTTCCTGTCGGACAACGCCGTGACCGTGGCCATGATGCACATCCGGGACGTGGCGCCACCGCTGCCGCCCGACGTTCCCCCGGGTGTGCGGACGCTGATCGAAGCGACCTTGGTGAAGGACCCCCGCCGGCGCTACGCCGACGGCGGGGAATTCGCCAACGCCGTCGCCGCTGTGCGAGCCGGCCATCCACCCCCGCCTCCCGCCAGGCTGGCGGGGATGCCGGTGCAGCGGCAGCTGCAGTCCCAACCGGCGATACCGGTTCTGGGAGTGCCGCCGCAGGCACCGGCGAACCAGCCGCAGGCACCGGCGAATCAGCCGCCACCCATGGCCGCCAACACGTATCCGCCGGGAATGCTCACCCCGCAGTCACCACCGCAGCAGCTGCCACCGCAGCCGCAAGCACCGCAGCAGCGCAACAACCGAGCCGTCGTCTGGGTGCTCTCGACCGTGCTGGCTGTTGTACTGCTGGTGGTGGCCGGAGCGCTGATCTTCTGGACGGTCCAGAACCAGGGACTGGACCGGAGCGGTCATCCGACCGAGCTCACCCTGGACCCTTCGCCCGGTTTAGGCCAGACTGCGCTACGGCATGCCCCTCTGCCAGGAGTCGACACCAGGCTGGGGGAGCCCGAGGTCGGGGGAACCACGTACGCCGCCCTGGAACCGCTGTCCGGAAACGGCGGGGCAGCATGATGGGACGATCGTTGACAAGGATCGGAACGACGCTTCGATGAGTTCACCGCGACTTCTCTCCAACCGCTACGAGATCGGTGAAACACTCGGCTATGGCGGTATGTCGGAAGTGCACCGCGGCCGGGACACGCGGCTGGGGCGGGACGTGGCGGTCAAGATCTTGCGGGCCGACCTCGCCCGGGACCCGACGTTCCAGCTCCGCTTCCGCAGGGAAGCCCAGAACGCCGCTGCACTGAACCATCCGGCGATCGTCGCCGTCTACGACACCGGGGAAACCGAGTCGGAGAACGGGCCGCTGCCGTACATCGTCATGGAGTACGTCGACGGCCGGACGCTGCGCGACATCGTCAAGACCGAGGGCCCGCTGCCGCCCCGCCGGGCGATGGAAGTCATGGCCGACGCTTCGGCGGCGCTGGACTTCAGCCACCGGCACGGCATCGTGCACCGGGACGTCAAGCCGGCGAACATCATGATCACCACCTCCGGCGCGGTGAAGGTGATGGACTTCGGCATCGCCCGCGCGCTGGACGGCCAGCAGGCCGCGGTCACCCAGACCGCGGCGGTCATCGGCACCGCCCAGTACCTCTCCCCGGAGCAGGCCCGCGGCGAGTCCGTGGACGCCCGCAGCGACGTCTACGCGGCGGGCTGCGTGCTGTTCGAGCTGCTGACCGGAGAACCGCCGTTCACCGGTGATTCGCCAGTGGCGGTCGCCTACCAGCACGTGCGGGAGGAGCCGCGCAAACCCTCGGACGTCAACCCGACCGTGCCGGCCTCGCTGGACGCCGTGGTGCTCAAGGCGCTCAGCAAGAACCCGGCCAACCGCTACCAGTCGGCCTCCGAGATGCGGGCGGACCTGGTGCGGGTGCTGTCCGGGCAGCGGCCGAAGGCACCGATGATCATGTCGGACGAGGAGCGGACCGCGATGCTCGAGGAGACGTCGAGCACCGAGATGGTCCAAACCGGCCGGCACCACCGGGTGGAACCGGAGGAGGACGGCGAGGAAACGGCGTACGAGCAGGCCCCCGCGCGCGGCGGCAAGCGGCGCAAGAACCTGCTCATCGCGTTAGTGACGGTGGCTTGCGTGGCGGTGTTCGCCCTGGCCGCCTGGCTCACCACCTTCCTGATGGCCCAGCAGGAACCGGAGCAGATCCGGGTGCCGAACCTGCGGGGCCGGGTGCAGGCCGACGCGGTCGCCTTCGCCAACTCCAACGGCTGGAACCCGGTGATCGTCCAGTGCCCCTCCAACCAGGAGCAGGTCAACCGAGTGGTGAACCAGGAGCCGGAGGCGAACACGCTGGTCCCGGAGAACCAGCGGCAGTTGAAGCTGTGCATCGGCACCGGCCCCGAGCAGACCCAGGTGCCCGACCTGTACGGGCTGAGCATCCAGGAGGCCTGGGAGCAGCTGAACAAGGCGGGGTTGAGCCTGGGCTCCATCGAATACCAGGAGACGGAGAACGAGCAGCTCGTCGACAAGATCATCGAGTGGAGCAACCGCGACAGCACGATCGACAAGGGCACGGCCATCGACGTGGTCATCGGCAAGAAGTCGGAGAACGTGCAGATCCCGGACCTGCGGGGGCAGCCGTTCGAGACCGCCGAGGCCTTCCTGGTGGGCGCTGGCTTCAAGGTGCAGAAGCAGGAGGTCGACTCCGATCAGCCCGGCGGCACGGTCGTCAACCAGGATCCGGCTCCGGGCAGCAAGGCCCGGCCCGGCACCACGGTGACCCTGATGGTGTCCAAGGGCGAGCAGTTGACCATGCCGGACCTGCGGGAGATGAGCCCGGAGGAGGCCCTGGAGGAACTGCGCGACATGGGCTGGAGCGGTGAGCTGCGGCAGGTTTCGCGGAGCACCTCCGACTCCGACGAGGAGGGGAAGGTCATCGGCTCCGACCCGAGCCCGGGCCAGTCGCTGGGCAAGAACCAGCCCGTGACCATCTACGTCGGGGAGGACGAGGACTCCCCGAGCACCACCCCGGGCGGTGGGATCTTCCCGCCGTTCGGCTGAGCGGTGCCGCGTTGATCCGGGCGGATGCCTTCGGCGTCCGCCCGGTTCTGCTTCTCGGGGTGCTTTCCGACCGGTTCAGCGGTGCGCCGCGGCGGCCACCCGGCGCATGCCGGTCTCCAGTTCGGCCACCAGGTGCTCGGGAACCGGGTGCCCGGCGTCGGCCATCCAGTTGGCCAGCATCCGGTGCCCGCCGTCGGTGAGCACCGACTCGGGGTGGAACTGGACCCCTTCGACCGGCAGCTCGCGGTGCCGCATGCCCATCACGATGCCGCTCTCGGTGCGGGCGGTGACCTCGAACTCCTCGGGAACGCTGTCGGCCCGGACGATCAGCGAGTGGTACCGGGTGGCGATGAACGGGTTCGGCAGACCGGCGAACACCCCGGAACCGTCGTGGTGGATCTCGCTGACCTTGCCGTGCAGGAGCTCGGGGGCTCGCTCGACCGTGCCGCCGAAGACCGCGCCGATCGCCTGGTGCCCCAAGCACACCCCGAGCACGGGTTTGCGCTCGCCGGCGCAGCGCTCGATGAGCTCCATGGTGCGGCCCGCCCGCTGCGGGGTTCCGGGCCCGGGGCTGAACAGCACCCCGTCGGCCTCGGTCACCTCTTCGTCGGTCACGACGTCGTTGCGCCGAACCGAGCACTCCGCGCCGAGCTGCGCCAGGTACTGCACCAGGTTGTAGACGAAGCTGTCGTAGTTGTCGACCACCAGAACACGCACTCGCCCAGCGTACGCGCTGTTTTCAACGTTCGGGCACGGCGTTTTCCGTGAGTTCTGGCGGACGCAGCCCGGGCTGGTCCGGCAGCTTCTGGTACTGCTTGGTGAGCAGCCCGTGCACGATCAGCCGTTGCCGGGCGGACCACTCCGGGTGGCAGGTGGTGAGCGTGATCAGCGGCAACTGCTGGTCGGCGGGGAGCACCTGCTCCGGTTCGCCGGGGACCGGGTTGAGCACGGCGGCCTGGTCCGGGGACACCGTCCGCACGCCCACGACCTCGTCGTAGGGGGCGGGCAGCTGCGGCGCGCACTTCGGGTCGTCCCCGGACGTGTCCGAGTCGGCCAGCGGCAGCACCCGGTAGACGTACCAGTGGGTGGCGGTTTCCACGATCAGCGGGGCGCACGGGGTGAGTTCGTCGAGCTCGTTGAACGGTGCGCCGTACCCGTTCCGGTGCCCGGCCACCGCGAAGTTGCCCGGCTGACCGGGCAGTGCGGTCGCCGGGTAGTGCCCGGGGCCGGCCGCCAGCGTGTCCGCATCGGTTCCTTCCAGCACGACCAGCTCGGCGCCCAGGTCCGGGATGTGGAGCTTCGCGATGCCCTCACCCGGTTGGAAGTCGCTGGGCCGCGGTTCCGGTTCGTCCCACCGCTGCACCAGCTGCGCTTCGGCTTCGGCCTGCTTGCGCCCGCTCACCCAGTTGGTGGCGTAGCCGGCGTAGAACACCCAGGAGAGCAGGGCCAGCCCGGACACCACGCAGAACGCTCCCACGACCCGGACCGCGGTGCGGAGCCCGGGACGGCCGGTAGGTGGTGGCGGCGCTGCGTACAGGCCTTCATCCCCCATCGGTGTTCCTCCGCTCACACCTGAGTGCGAGTTGCTGGGTCTGATCCGCCACGTGGTTGCGTTAACGTGGTAACAGGAAAACGAGCCGTGACGCCGATGGTTTCGCCGCAGCCGCGGCTCCGGGCACACGGCGCAGGTTGGCGCGTACCCGCAGCACAGGCGAGGATCCAAACCCATGCCGAAGTCGAAGGTCCGGAAGAAGGCCGCTACTGCCCCGGTGGACCGCCGCACCCCGGTCAAACCGAAGTCGATGGGCCCGTCGCACCCGCTCTACGTCGCGGTGATGCTCGGCCTGATGCTGATCGGCCTGCTGTGGCTGGTGGTCAACTACCTCGCCGGCGACAAGATCCCGTTCATGCTCGAACTGGGTGCTTGGAACTTCGCCGTGGGGTTCGCCTTCATCATCGTCGGCCTGCTGATGACCATGCGCTGGCGGTGACCCGGCTCCTCCGCTGCTGAACTCCTCGCTGCAGCTGTTCCCCACCGCAGCGGGGCGGTGCGCCGCCGCCCGGTGGAGCGGGTGTTGCCGCGCGAGCGTCCCCCGCCGAGGTGGGTGTGCATCGACCTCGGCGCACCGCTTCCGGCGCGCTCGGCCGCACCGGCTGCCGCGGGCGCAGCTGCCGGTGCTTGTTCCCGGTCGGGTGGAACCGGATTGATCATTCCGGGTCATCTTGCGCGTTTTCGGCGTTGATCTCTTGGCCGAGCGGCCGCGTTGCGCGATGATCTTGTTGCTGGGCGGTGCTCGCCCCCGCTCAACCCCGCCGGTCGCTGGAGCTGCAGCACGTCGCAACGAGCCGACCGCGGCAGACGACCGGAGCAGCGGTTACTCCAGATGAATTACGTCGGCGTAAGAACACCTGTGTAAGAACATGTGTGTAAGTTATCCCCACTGGGGATAAACCTGTGGATAACTCGGCAGTAGGGACGTTCTAGGTCACACTTAGAGGTGTGGATAACAGCGAAGCTCAGGCGTGGGCTACTCCGGTCGGGTTACTAACAGCCACTTGGCTGTTGACCGCGGCCGCGGTGGCCTGGTGGTTGGCCAGCGACACCGCGCTCGACCGGTTCTTCATCGGTGTCGTCGTCCTGGTGCTGGCCGCGTTCTCCGCCTACGGCACCATCTGCCGCCCACGACTGCGGGCCGACGCCGACGGCCTGACCGTGCGCAAGCTGTTCGGCCGGCAGCAACTGCCCTGGCCCGCGGTGGCGATCCGGGTGAACACCACCCGGAGGTTCGGGCGCTCCATCCACCTGCTGGAACTGGACACCGGTGAGCACCTGGTCGTGCTCACCCGAACCGACCTCGGAGCGGAACCGCAGGACGTGGCCGACCGGCTGGCGCAACTGCGCCCCTAACCGGGCAGCCGGCCGCACCTGGTGTCCCACCCGGAGCCGAAGCACACGATGTTGCCCATCTGCGCATCCCGGGTGATCAGCACCGCCACCAGCACGACGAACAGCAGCAGCAGGCCACCCGCCTGGTACAGGTTCCGCCGCTGCCGGGGGGCGTAGACCAGCGCCGCGGTCGACGCCACTCCCAGGACGAGCCCGCCCAGGTGCCCGAGCAGCGAGATCCCCGGGATCAGCACGCTGACCACGAGGTTGAGCGCGATGACGGTCAGCACCGGCCGCAGGCTCACCTTGAGCCGCAAGGCGGCGATCGCGATCCCGCCCATCAGGCCGTACACCGCACCGGAGGCACCGGCCACGGGCTGCAGCGGCTCCCCGAACAGGAACACCGCGGCGCTGCCGCCCAGCAGGGACAGCAGGTACACGAGCGCGAACCGCAGCCGGCCGAGCAGCAGCTCCAGGTCCCGGCCGATCACCCACAGCGCGATCATGTTCATCGCCAGGTGGACCAGGCCCAGGTGCAGGAAGCCGGAGGTGATCAGCCGCCACCACTGCCCACCGGCGGCCAGCATCGGCCACAGCGCCATCTCGCTGAACAGCGTCGCCGTGTAGTTGCTGTTCGCGCCGCCCGACTGCACCGCCGTGATCGCGAAGACCACCACGTTCACGGCGATCAGCAGCGGCACCAGCAGCGGCTTGTCGGCCAGCCGCGCCCCGGCGACCGTCACCGGTCGCCGGACGCTGGCCCGCCCCTGCGCGACGCAGTCCACGCACTGGTAGCCCACCGGGGCTTCGCGCAAGCACTCCGGGCAAGCCGGCCGCTCGCAGCGGACGCAGCGCAGCCCCGTCGGCCGGTCCGGGTGCCGGGCGCAGGAGGGTAACTGCGCCGACGACCCCTCGGTCCCCGGTGAGGCTCCGGGCGGAACAGTCACTCGAGACCTGCCTTGTCGTCCGGGTCAGGACCGCTCGATCGTGACCTTCTCGATGACGATGTCGTGCACCGGACGGTCGGCCTGCCCGGTCGGGGTCTGCGAGATCGCGTCCACCACGTCCCTGGACTGCTGGTCGGCGACCTCACCGAAAATCGTGTGCTTGTAGTTCAGCCAAGTCGTGGGCGCCACGGTGATGAAGAACTGCGAGCCGTTGGTGTTCGGCCCGGCGTTGGCCATCGCCACCAGGTACGGCTTGTTGAACTGCAGTTCCGGGTGGAACTCGTCAGCGAACTCGTAACCGGGGCCGCCACGACCGGTTCCGGTCGGGTCACCGGTCTGGATCATGAACCCGTCGATGACCCGGTGGAAGATCACACCGTCGTAGAACGGCCCAGAGCGCTCACCCCGCGCGTTGGGGGCGTTGTACTCCTTCGTGCCTTCCGCGAGGCCCACGAAGTTGGCAACTGTCTTGGGCGCCTTGTCGGGGAAAAGGTTGATCCGGATGTCGCCCTGCGAGGTGTGCAGAGTCGCGGTCACCTTCGTCCCAACGAGCGATCCGTTGTCTTCAGCCACTCAACCATCCTGCCATCGAAGAGCGGGAAAGCGGTGTCTGGGTCAGTATGAGGGCTGATCGCCGTCCGTGAGCGCGCGAACCCGGAAAGTGCTCGAGGCGCGAGGGCGTCCGAAATACCCGATTAGGAGGCACACATGGACGAAGTGGAGACGATGGCCCGGACCGGGGAACGCATCGGCCGGCTGGTCGGCGTCGGGGTGCGCAACGCCCGGGAGAACGCCGCGCGGGCCGGTGAGCTCGGCCGGATGCTGTCCAAGCAGGCCGCGATGCGCGCGGAGCAGGAATTGGCCAACCGCGGCATCTCCACCGAGCAGCTGCCGGAAGTGCTCGCCCAGGTGACCGGGAAATCGCCCCAGGAGCTGGCCGGGCTCACCCGCAAGGCCCGCAAGCGGTGGGAGAAGAAGATCGCCAAGTCGCGCAAGCAGCTGGCCAAGAACACCGCAGCCGCCCGCAAGGAACTGGCCAAGCGCAAGGAGCTGGCCGCCCAGCTCAACCCGAACCTGCAGCCGAAGAAGCGGCGCAAGTGGCCCTGGGTGCTGCTGGTCCTGGGCAGCATCGCGGCAGCCGCGGCCACGTTCGTCCTGTCCCGGCGTCCGGAAGAACTGCCGGTGGCCAACGCCAGCGAGGACTTCCACCGCCCCGAGCCGCACAAGGTGCAGCCGGCGCAGAACGACAACTCGGACACCCGAAAAGCGGCAGCCGGTCAGCACAAGACCAGCTGACCGAGCACGACCGGTCCGGACACCACCGGATCGTGTAGTCACCCTGCCGCGCGACAGCGGGTGCGCGAGCGCACCGCGCCCCGGAACCACCTCCTCGTGAGCCACAGCTTCGGTTCCGGTGGCCGTCCCGCACCAGCCGATCCGTGCCGCCACCAACCGGGCACCGCACAACAACCCCTCCCAGGGCCACGGCGAGCGCTGGACGAGCCACCGGAACCGGACCACGAGTCCACCGCGCCCGGGGACCTACCCCCGGGACGCCGGTCAGCTCCCCACCGAGTGCAGCCGCGCCGATTCGGCCACGTCCTCCACCGGCCGGCGGGCCGCCGCCACGCTGAGCGCCCCCAGCACACCGACCAGCGCGAACGCGTAGAAGCCCCACGGATAGGCCAGGTCCAGGGAGAGCAGCGCCCCGCCCAGCAGCGGACCGCAGATGGCGCCGAGCCGGCCGACCCCGGAAGCCCACCCCAACGCGGTCGCCCGGTTGGCCGCCGGGAAGACGCGGCCGATGTAGGCGTAGACGAGCACCTGGGAGCTGAACACGAAGCAGCCCGCCACGAAAACCGCGACGTGCAGCCCGATTTCGGGCAACCGGATGCTCAGCGCGGCCAGGAACACCGCTGCCACCGCGAACCAACCGATGGTCGCCGCGCGGGGCCCGACCCGGTCGGCCACCGCACCGGCGAGCAGCAAACCGGCCACCGCGCCGATGTTGAGCGTCAGCAGCAGCCCCAACGCGGCCCCCAGCGGATAACCGGCCTCCCGCATGATCTGCGGCAGCCAGGTGTTCAACCCGTACACCAGCAGCAGCCCCATGAACGAGGCCACCCAGAAGGCGACGGTGGACCGGGCGAACCCGTCGCGGAACAGGGAAGCGATCGCGTCCACTCCCCCGCCTCGGCGCTGGCGCTGCTCGGCCTCCCGCCGGAACGACTCCGACTCCGGCAGGTAGCGCACCATGAGCGGGACCAGCACCACGGCGGGCAGGGCGCCGAACACGAACATCGCTTCCCACCCCAGCACCGGCAGCACCAGGATGCCGAGCACCGCGGTCAGCACCGCGCCGAAGTGGTAGCCGGTCATGATCAGCGTGGTGGCGCTGCCGTTCTTGCCGGCGCGCGCGTACTCGGTCACCAGGGCCAGCGCGGTCGGCAAGCACCCGCCGAGCCCCAGACCGGCCAGGAAGCGCAGCAGCCCGAAGGCGAAGGCGTTGGGGGCGACCGCGCACAGCGCGGTCAGCACCGAAAAGCTGATGACGGCGAAGATCAGCGTCTTGCGCCGGCCGATGACGTCCGTGATCGTGCCGATCGCCAGCGAACCGATCGCCATCCCGATCAAGCCGGTGGTCGACACGGCGGAAGCACTGGCCGGGGTGAGCCCCCACTGCTGGTCCTCCAGCAGCACCGGCAGCACCGTGCCCAGCACGACCATGTCGAAGCCTTCGAGAAGGACCGCTGTCCAGCACAGCGGCAGCACCCATCCGCGGTGCCGGCCGGGATTCGACATGTCACCCTCCAAGTCCGCTGCCAAAGCATTGGGCGCATGTTGCCGGCTTAGAGGTGATTAGCAACACATTTTCTTCTGCTGGTCGGAAAATCCGTTGTCGCGGATTTCCGCCTGCGAACGGGACGACCACCGGGGCCCGCCTGCCGCGCTCACCGGAATTCCCGCGGGCCACGGCCGCCCGAGCGGCCTCGACACCCCGGGGCCGAGCCCTCGATGGGAGGAGCGCTCCCGCCCAGCCGCGGAGCAGAGGCCGAGCGGTGGTGCGCCCGCACCGGCAGCAGACCACGCGCGACGAGCGGTCGAAGACAACAAAACGGGGCTGACGCGAAAACGCATCAGCCCCGTTGAAACCGTGGAGACGAGGGGAATCGAACCCCTAACCCCCGCCTTGCAAAGGCGGTGCTCTGCCAATTGAGCTACGTCCCCGGACGACGTTGAAGACCAGAAAGAACTTCCCGGCGACGCCAGCTCACAAGACTTCTACGCGGAACCGCCGAGCAGTGAAAGCAGCCCGGGAGTCGGCCTGGAATCAGGCCTCCGCGGTGGCCTCACGCCACAGGTCGGCTTCTGCCTTGGCAGCACGGTTGCGCCGGATGACGAGCAGAACAACGCCAGCGACCGCGGCGAGTGCAAGCAGCTTCTTCACTTTCCGTCGCCTCCTAGCACGGCTTTGATTCCGTGGTGCCTTGGCTTGCCGTTAGTGGGCCTAGAAGGACTTGAACCTTCGACCTCTTCGTTATCAGCGAAGCGCTCTAACCGTCTGAGCTATAGGCCCCTGTTGCGACATAAACATTACCTGACGCCCCACCCCTTGCTGAAACCGGGGGGCCATTTTTTCGATTAAGCCGCTGAGCTGGGCGAACACCCCCGCTCAGCGCAAGACCCGGCCACCGGCCGAAGCCGGCGCCGGGTCTTGCGCGGCGAAGTCAGTCCCGCTCGGACAGGGTGATCTCGACCCCACCGGCGAAGTCAGCCGCCACGTTGTAGATGAACGCGGACACCGTGGCCAGCGCGGTGATCAGCACGATGTTGATCGCACCGATGATCGACGCCACCCCGAACACCCGACCAGCGCTGATCAGCGGCTCGGCCGCGGCGTCGTCCGGTTGGGTCAACTCGGTGATGGTGCCGTTGAGCTGCTCCCACACGCCCATGCCGTCCAGCACCCCGTAGAGCACCGCGACGGCGATCATCCAGACGAAGAAGCCGGCCACGCTCAGCACCAGCGCCAGCTTCAGCACGGACCAGGGATCCACCCGCCTGATCTGCAAGGTGGCCCGGCGCGGCCCCCGGCTGGGACGCCGAACGCTCGTGGTCACCCCGGGCCGGCCGCTGCTGAACGACACGGTCGTGCGAGCCGGCTGCTCGGTCTTGGGCAACTCGGTGCGCACCGTGTCCTGGTCCTGGATGTGCTTCGGGATCGTCTGGGTGTCCTCGATGTCCGCACCACCGCCGCCGCCGGAGCCGTTCTCACCGTCCGACCCCGGCGTGGCAGCGGCCGCCCGCTGCCAAGGCGGCGTGTCCGCACCGCCCTCAGCGGGCTCGGACCGGTCCTCCTGCTCCGCCTCGGCGGAGGAGGAGGCAGCGGTCCCGTTGTCATCCACTGTCTGCGTGCTACCCGAGCCCCCAGCCGGCCTTTCCTGCGGTTCCGGGTGCTCCGGTTTCTCGGAAGCTGTCACGGGCGATCCTTCGTTGATCATCGGAGGCGGTGTCTACGAGATCTCCCACGGGCATCACTTCTGCGTTTCCGGCCCCGCGGTGTCCGGATCCGCGGCCTCGTCCGCGCTCCGGGCGACAGCCACCAGGGAAGTGCCCTCGTCCAGGTTCATCAGACGAACTCCCTTCGTCTGCCTACCGGCCTTGCGCACCTCCTTGGCACTGGTCCGGATAACCCCGCCCGTGGAGGTGATCGCGTACAGCTCATCGTCTTCGTTCACGATGAGCGCGCCAACCAGCCTGCCACGTTTCCGGTCGTGCTGAATGGTCAGCACGCCCTTGCCGCCACGGCCCTGGACCGGGTAGTCGTCGATCGCCGTCCGCTTGGCGTAGCCGCCGCCCGTGGCCACCAGCACGTACCGGTCCGGCCGGACGACACCCATCGCCAACAGCTCGTCGCCCTCGTTGAAGCGCATGCCGAGGACGCCGGACGTGGCCCGCCCCATCGGGCGCAGCACGTCATCGCTCGCGTGGAACCGGATCGACTGCCCCTCCGAGGAAACGAGCAGCAGGTCGTCATCCGCTGAGCAAAGCACAGCACCGACCAGTTCGTCGTTGTCCTTGAGGTTGATGCCGATAAGTCCACCCGAACGGTTCGAGTCGAAATCGGTCAGACGGGACTTCTTGACCAAACCCTTCTTGGTCGCCAGCACCAAGTAGGGAGCAGCCGTGTAGTCCTTGATCTGCATGACCTGGGCGATGTGCTCGTCCGGCTGGAACGCCAGCAGGTTCGCCACGTGCTGGCCGCGCGCCGCCCGGCTGGCCTCCGGCAGCTCGTAGGCCTTCGCCCGGTAGACCCGCCCCTTGTTGGTGAAGAACAGGATCCAGTCGTGGGTGGAGCAGACGAAGAAGTGCGACACGATGTCGTCCTGCTTCAGCTGCGCCCCCTGCACGCCCTTGCCGCCCCGCTTCTGCGCCCGGTACAGGTCGGTGCGGGTCCGCTTGGCGTAACCGGTGCGGGTGATGGTGACGACCACGTCCTCGTCGGCGATGAGGTCCTCCATCGAGACCTCGCCCTCGTACGGGACGATCTTGGTGCGCCGGTCGTCGCCGTACTTGTCGACGATCTCCATCAGCTCGTCCCGGACGATCCGGCGCTGCCGCTCCGGCTTCTCCAGGATGTCCTTCAGATCGGCGATCTCCCGCTCGATCTCGGCGAGCTGGTCGAGGATCTTCTGCCGCTCCAGCGCGGCCAGGCGGCGCAGCTGCATCTCGAGGATCGCGTTCGCCTGGATCTCGTCCACCCCGAGCAGCTCGATCAGACCGGTCCGCGCTTCGTCCACAGTGGGCGAACGGCGGATCAGGCTGATCACCTCGTCCAGGTGGTCCAGCGCCCGGGCCAAGCCGCGCAGCACGTGCGCCCGCTCCTCGGCCTTGCGCAACCGGAAACGGGTCCGGCGGACGATGACCTCGAGCTGGTGCTTGACGTAGTACCGGATGATCTGGTCCAGGCGCAGGGTGCGCGGCACCCCGTCCACCAGGGCCAGCATGTTCATGCCGAACGTCGTCTGCAGCTGGGTGTGCTTGTAGAGGTTGTTCAGCACCACCTTCGGGATCGCATCCCGCTTGAGGGTGATGACGATCCGCATGCCGCGCCGGTTGTTCGTCTCGTCCGCGATGTCGGCGATCCCGCTGATCTTGCCCTCGCGGTGCAGCGCGGCGATGTTCTCGATGAGGTTGTCCGGGTTGACCTGGTACGGCAGCTCGGTGATCACCAAGCAGTTGCGGCCCTTGTTGTCCTCCTCGATCGACACCACGGCCCGCATCCGGATCGAACCCCGGCCGGTGCGGTAGGCGTCGGCGATCGAGTTGGCGCCCAGGATCAGCCCGCGGGTGGGGAAGTCCGGTCCCTTGATGCGCTCCAGCAGCGCTTCCAGCAGCTCCTCGTCGGAGGCCTCGGGGTGCTCCAGCGCCCACACCACGCCGTCGGCGACTTCCCGCAGGTTGTGCGGCGGGATGTTGGTGGCCATCCCGACCGCGATCCCGCCACCGCCGTTGACCAGCAGGTTCGGGAAGCGGGACGGCAGCACGTCCGGTTCCTGGGTGCGGCCGTCGTAGTTGTCGGAGAAGTCGACGGTGTCCTCTTCGATGTCGGCGAGCATGTGCATCGCCAACGGCTGCAACCGGGCCTCGGTGTACCGCATGGCCGCGGCCGGGTCGTTGCCCGGGGAACCGAAGTTGCCCTGGCCGTCCACCAGCGGGTGCCGCATCGACCACGGCTGCGCCAACCGCACCAGCGTGTCGTAGATCGCCGAGTCGCCGTGCGGGTGGTAATTGCCCATCACGTCACCGACGACGCGCGAGCACTTCACGTACCCGCGGTCCGGCCGGTACCCGGAGTCGTACATCGCGTACAGCACCCGCCGGTGCACCGGCTTCAGTCCGTCCCGGACATCCGGCAGCGCACGCGACACGATCACGCTCATCGCGTAATCGATGTACGAGTTCTGCATCTCCTGCTGGAGGTCGACCGGCTCGACGCGGCCGTGTTCCGGGGGCAGGATTTCGGTCATTCTCGTCCTTCTTCAGCTAGATCGGGATCGGGAGTTGCGCCGGGATCAGACGTCCAGGAACCGAACACCCCTGGCGTTTCGGGTGATGAACGTGCGCCGCGCTTCCACGTCCTCCCCCATCAGCACGCTGAACAGCTCGTCCGCGGCCGCCGCGTCCTCCAACGTCACCTGCAGCAGCAGGCGGGTCTCCGGGTTCATGGTGGTCTCCCACAGCTCGGCGGGGTTCATCTCGCCGAGACCCTTGTAGCGCTGGATGCCCTCCTCCTTGGGCAACTTGCGGCCCTCGGCGGCACCGCGCTGCAGCAGGGCGTCCCGCTCCCGGTCGCTGTAGGCGTACTCCGGTTCCGAACGCGGCCACTTGATCTTGTAGAGCGGCGGCTGCGCCAGGTACACGTGCCCGGCCTCGATCAGCGGGCGCATGAAGCGGAACAGCAGCGTCAACAGCAGCGTCCGGATGTGCTGGCCGTCCACGTCCGCGTCGGCCATGAGCACGACCTTGTGGTACCGGAGCTTGGACAGGTCGAACTCGTCGTGGATGCCGGTTCCCAGCGCGGTGATGATCGACTGGACCTCGGCGTTCTTGAGGACCTTGTCGATCCTCGCCTTCTCCACGTTGATGATCTTGCCCCGGATCGGCAGGATCGCCTGGAACCGGGACTCCCGGCCCTCCTTGGCCGAACCACCCGCGGAGTCGCCCTCGACGATGTAGAGCTCGCACTCCTCCGGGTTGCTGGACTGGCAGTCCTTCAGCTTGCCCGGAAGACCACCGATGTCCATCGCGCTCTTGCGGCGCACCAGCTCCTTCGCCCGGCGGGCCGCCATCCGGGCCTGCGCCGAGGAGACCGCCTTGTTGATGATCACCCGGGCGTCGCTGGGGTTGCGCTCGAACCAGTCGGACAGCCACTCGAAACAGGTGGTCTGCACGAACGACTTGACCTCGGTGTTGCCCAGCTTCGTCTTGGTCTGGCCCTCGAACTGCGGCTCGGCGACCTTGACCGAGATGATCGCGACGAGCCCCTCCCGGACGTCGTCACCGGTGAGGTTGCCGTCCTTGTCCTTGAGGAGCTTCTTCTCCTTGGCGTAGGCGTTGACCACCCGGGTCAGCGCCGCGCGGAAACCTTCCTCGTGCGTGCCGCCCTCGTGCGTGTTGATCGTGTTCGCGAAGGTGTAGACCGACTGCTGGTAGCCGGAGTTCCACTGCATCGCGATCTCCAGCTCGTGGCCTTCGCCCTTCGCGCTGAACGACACCACCTTCTTGTGGATCGGCTCCTTGGTGGCGTTGATGTGGCGGACGAAGTCCTCCAAGCCGCCCGGGTAGTTGAAGACCCGCTCCCGCGGCCGGACCTCGGCGCTCTCCTCGCCCTCCGCGGTCTCGCCGGGCAGCTCCCGCTCGTCCCGCAGCACGATGGTCAGGCCCTTGTTCAGGAACGCCATCTCCTGCAGGCGGCGGGCGACCACCTCGGCGTTGAACTCGGTCACCTCGAACACCTTCGGGTCCGGCCAGAAGGTGATGACCGTGCCGGTCTTCTTGGTGCGCTCCCCCTTCTGCAGGTCGTGCACCGGCTTGGAATCCTCGTAGCGCTGGCGCCAGACGTAGCCGTCCCGGTAGATCTCCGCTTCCAACGCCACCGACAGCGCGTTCACGACCGACACGCCGACGCCGTGCAGACCACCGGAAACCGCGTAGCTTCCGCCGCCGAACTTGCCGCCCGCGTGCAGCACGGTGAGCACGACTTCCAGCGTCGGTTTCTTCTCCACCGGGTGCATGTCCACCGGAATGCCGCGGCCGTCGTCCGCCACCCGCACACCGCCGTCGGCCAGCAGGGTCACTTCCACCTTGGAGGCGTAACCGGCCATCGCTTCGTCGACCGAGTTGTCCACCACCTCCCAAACCAGGTGGTGCAGACCCTTCTCCCCGGTGGATCCGATGTACATGCCCGGACGTTTCCGGACGGCCTCAAGGCCCTCAAGAACAGTGATGGATGAAGCGTTGTACTCGCTCTTCTTCGATGCCACGGGCCTCGATATCTCCTTGAGCCGACTGTGCTTACCTGGGGGGCTGGTCGTGCTGAGCGCACACGCCGCCGCACTGCACTGCGCGTCTTCTGCGACAGAACTCTCCGCTCGGCGGGCTCACCCCTGGTGGTGCGGCTAAGGGCGGTTGCACGATTGCTTGTTCGAACGCTTCAGCCGCATCCCGCAGCCGATTCTACTGGTCCCCCAGGACAGAAGTGGGGCAAGGACACCCCTGAATTGCTCACAGAGCCGAGAACTCAAATCAATCCACCATCGAAGAGCCGCGAGGCATCTCGAGCAGATCTCCGCGGCGACTGGCCCGCTCCCGGTGCGCACCCCGCCGATCGGGCCGCCCATCCGCTAGCCGTAGGTGTCCCGCGGACCGTACCCGGAAACGTGCCGCGGCCCGTGCCGCCAGCTCGGCGCCGCCGGCCCCTGCACCTTGATCCGCCGGACCAGCCCCTGACCGACGCCGTCCCCGATCCGCTGCACCAGCTGGCGCTGCAACAACCGCAGTTGAGTGGCCCAAGCCGTCGACTCCGCCTGCACCACCAGGACCCCGTCCTTCAGCGAAACCGGCTTGGTGTGCTGCGCCACCTCCGGCCCCACCAGGCGCGGCCAGTCGGCGAAGACCTGGCCACCCGCCAGCCGGTCCCCCCAACCGCGCTCCTTGGCGATCCGGCCCAGCAACCGGCCCAGCGGCTGCGGATCCCGCTCGTCCGGGCGCGGTCCGGACCAACCGCGGCGGCGCCGGCGAACCGCACCCGCACCGGCACCGGCCGGGCGCCCGCGACGACGGCCGGCCGACTGCTCCTGGGCCGCCCGCAACGCGGCGCGGGCCAAGTCCGGGCCGCGCAGCTCCGCGCCATCCGATCCCCCGATGCGCCGGGCCGATAGCACTGAGTTATCCACATCATCCACAGAGTTATCCCCAACTGTGGGCAAATCGGAGCCGAAATGACGCGTTTTCGTCACTCCGCGTGGACGAGGCGATTGCTCATCGTCATCAGACACGGTGCACCTCGCCTTCACCCACCTGGAACCGAACCCCGTCCAGCTCCTTCGGCACGTCCTCCGGCACGGCCGCCGTCACCAGCACCTGCTCCGCGCCCACCACCAGCTCGGCCAACCGCGCCCGCCGCCGGGCGTCCAACTCGGCGAACACGTCGTCCAGGATCAACACCGGCTCCGCGCCATCCTCGGCGAGCAAGTGGTAGGACGCCAGTCGCAACGCCAGCGCGAACGACCACGATTCGCCATGACTGGCGTAGCCCTTCGCCGGCAGCTCCCCGAGCAGCAGCTCCAGGTCGTCCCGGTGCGGACCGACCAGCGACACGCCGCGCTCCAACTCCTGCGCGCGCACCCGCTGCAACGCCGCCAGCAGCACCTGCTCCAACCGCTCGACATCAGCCGGCTGACCGTGCGGAACCCCGTACCCCGCCGGCAGCAGCTCCCCCAACGTGCTGCGGTACCGCACATCCGCCGCCCGGCGGCCCGGAGCACCAGCCCCCTCCGAAGCGACCACGCTCGCATAGGCCTCGGCCACGTGCGGAGCTATGGCGGCCACCAGGTCCAGCCGCCCGGCCAACAACTGCGCCCCGCAGCGGGCCAGGTGCCCGTCCCACACCTCCAACGTGCGCAGCTCCGCCGGATCGGCCCCGCCCCGGCGCGCCGCTCCCGCCGTCTTCAACAGCGCACTGCGCTGCTTGAGCACCCGGTCGTAGTCCGAGCGGACCGCCGCGTACCGCGGTGAGCGCGCCACCAGCAGGTCGTCCAAGAACCGCCGGCGCTCCCCCGGATCCCCCCGCACGATCGACAAGTCCTCCGGGGCGAACAGCACCGTGCGCAGGATCCCCAGCACCTCGCGCGGCCTGGTGGCCGCACCTCGGTTGATCCGGGCCCGGTTCGCCTTCCCCGGCTTGATCTCCAGCTCGACCAGCAGTTCGCGCCCCTGGTTGACCACCGCGGCGCGGACCACCGCGCGCTCCGCGCCGCTGCGCACCAGCGGCGCGTCGTTGGCGACCCGGTGCGACCCCAACGTGGCCACGTACCCGATCGCCTCGACGAGATTGGTCTTGCCCTGGCCGTTCGCCCCGACCAGCACCGTCGTGCCCGGCTCCAACGCCAGATCGACGTGCTGCCAGGACCGGAAATCGGTCACCTGAAGATGGCGGACGTACACGGCAGTCCAACCTAAACCGTCCCCGGCTGGCCCGAGCCGCCGCCCGGGCCAGCCGCGCGCTCAGTCCTCCGACTTCTGCACGGCGTGCCCGCCGAACTGGTTGCGCAGCGCCGCCACCGCCTTCATCGCGGGCGAGTCCTCCTGGCGAGAAGCGAACCGGGCGAACAACGCCGCGGTGATCACCGGAGCCGGCACCGCGTTGTTGATGGCCTCCTCCACCGTCCAACGACCCTCCCCGGAGTCGTTGACGTAGCCGCGCAACTGCTCCAGCTCCGGGTCCTCCTCCAGCGCCCGGACCAGCAGGTCCAGCAGCCAGGAGCGGACCACGGTGCCCCGGCTCCACGCCTTGATGGTGCCCGGCACGTCGGTCACCACGTCGGAAGCCGCCAGCAGCTCGAAGCCCTCGGCGTAGGCCTGCATCAAGCCGTACTCGATGCCGTTGTGCACCATCTTGGCGTAGTGACCGGCCCCCACCGGACCGGCGTGCACGAAGCCCTCCTCGCGGGGACCCTCCGGGCGCAGCGCGTCGAAGATCGGCATGGCGCGCTCCACGTCCTCGGCGTCACCACCGGCCATCAGGCCGTAGCCGTTCTTGGCGCCCCACACCCCGCCGGAAACCCCGACGTCGACGTACTTGATGCCGTTCTCCGCCAGCAGCGCGGCGTTCTCCTGGTCGTCGGTGTACTTGGAGTTTCCGCCCTCGATCACCAGATCGCCCGCCGACAGCAGCCCGGCCAGCTCCCGAACGGTCTGCTTGGTCGGCTCGCCGTGCGGAACCATGATCCAGACGATGCGAGGAGCGTTGAGCTTCTCCACCATCTCCGCGATCGAGGCGACGTCGCTGACGTCCTGATTCCGGTCGTAGCCAACGACGTCGTGGCCGGCGGCCCGCAGCCGCTCCCGCATGTTGAAGCCCATTCGGCCAAGACCGACAAGTCCGAGTTGCACCGGAATCTCCTCTGCGCGTCGTGTTTCGACTGGTTGGTCGGCGCATCGCCGGCCGCGGACCGGCCCGCTCCGGGGTCACCGGCGGACCGGGTGCGGGCCCTCCCCAGCTGAATCGATCTGGCCTGAGCCTATCCAGCGGTCTTCGCAGATCTTGCGGGGCAGCCTCCAGATGTGACTCAGCCCGGCAGGCGCACCGGCATCAACAGGTAGAGGTACCCGCCCGTCTCTTCTCCATCTTCCGTGACCGGCTTGATGAGCGCTGGCCGGTTGGCCGTGGTGAACAGCATCTTGGCGTGGCTGCTCTTGAGCGCCCCCAACCCGTCGAGCAAGTAGTGCGGGTTGAACGCGATGGTCAGCTCCTCACCGGCCAGCTCGACCGGCAGCTCCTCCTCCGCGCTCCCCTCGTCATCGCCGCCGGCGGTCAGCCGCAGCAGGCCGGCGGTGAACTCCAGCCGGACCTGGGTGCCGCGCTCGGCCACCAGGGAGACCCGGCGGATCGCCTCCACCAGCGGGGCGACCTCGACCTGCGCGGTGACCGCGCTCTCGGTCGGCAGCAGTTGCCGGTACTTGGGGAATTCCGCGTCGAGCAGCCGGGTGGTGTTCCGCCGGTTGTTCCCGGCCAAGCCGAGCAGGCCGTCCCCGGAAGCCAACGAGATCTCGACGTTGCCGCCACCGGACCCGAGCGTCTTCGCCGAATCCGCCAAGGACTTCGCCGGCACCAGCACCGCGCTGTCCACAGTGGAATTGCTCGGCTCCCAGCTGAACTCCCGCATCGCCAAGCGGAACCGGTCGGTGGCGACCATGGTCAGCTGGTCGGCGTTGAGCTCCACGCGGATGCCGGTGAGCATCGGCAACGTCTCGTCCTTGCCCGCGGCCACCGCCACCTGCGCCACCGCTTCGCTGAACAGGTCGCCCGGGACCGAGCCGACGTGGTCGGGCATGGCCGGCAGCTCCGGGTAGTCCTCGACGGGCATGGTGGGCAGGCTGAACTTCGCACTGCCGCAGGTGATCGCCACCCGGGCCCCGTCCACTGTGATGTCCACGGGGCGGTTCGGCAGGGCTTTGGTGATGTCGGCCAGCAAACGGCCGGAGACCAGCGTCTTGCCGGGCGTTTCGATGACGGCGTCCACGGTCACCTGAGCTGACACCTCGTAGTCGAACCCGGAGATCGTCAGCGCGTCACCGGAGGTCGCGTCGAGCAGTACCCCGCCCAGCACCGGGACGGGCGGACGTGCCGGCACACTGCGCGCGACCCAGGAGACGGCGTCGGCGAGGCCGTCGTGTTCCACGCGGATCTTCATGGGTGTCCTTTCGGTATCAGCCATGGCTCGGCTGCCGGACAGCTTTGGGCGTCGAAGCCGCTCCTCGCGATCGGGGGTGGTGCGCCGGTGGCGCAGACAGGTCCCGCACCAGCCGCGGCGGGCGGCTATCGAGGGGAGTTCCAACGGTAGAGCGTGGCGCCCGCCGCCTGCATCCGGGGCCGAGCTTCCCGCAACGAGGCGCTCCGGCGCGAGTTATCCACTTTTCCACCGCGCCTACTTCTCTTTTCTTTTTTCCTCCAGGGAAAAAGAGCGAAGTAGTAGTAAGTCCTGTGGATTGTGGGGAGAACTGCAATTCCTGCAGCTCATACGGCGCGTCGTGATGTGGATGAACCTGTGATCTACCGGTGGATCATTTGGGCCGAACGGTGGATAACTCGAGCCACCCCCAGAGTTGTCCACAGCTATCCACAGTTATCCACAGTCGCATCCACAGTCAGTCCCCAACTTTTACCCAACTCCTGGCCGCCGCAGCCCGGGGCGCGGCCGACCTGTGGGTAAAGCTGTGAATTTTCTGTGGTTAACTCCCCGCTCCCTGTGGGCAAGTCGACCATGGCTGTGCATGCCCTGTGGATGATCGAAAGGAAATCCCTGGTCGACCTTGGGGATAGCGGATCATCGGAAACCTGTGGAGAACTGCGGCCGGACAGCCGGCGAACCACCCGATCAATGTGATCAAAGTCACTCTCATTGGTGGGGTGTGGTGGGCGGCGACCTGGGGTTTTGCCGGATCCGGTGGGAGCTCCCGGTGGCCGTTCACGCGGGGAACACCCGCGCTTCTCCCTTCTCCGAGGGAAAAATCAAACTTTCGGGCTACCTCCGACGGCCCCGGCCGGTCGGTGCGTTGCGCGGACTGCCCGGTCCGCTCGCAGGACTCGTCCGACCGGGAACCGGTGCCAGCGGTCCTGGACTCCCCGACCGCGGCTTCCGCGTCAACCGCACGGGGCGGCGCTCCAGGAGCACGAGCAGCTCAGGCGGGACGACAACCGCGCACGAAGAGGTGACCGCTGCTCCCTGCCGGGTGGAGGGGACAGCACTCCCCGCTCACCAGCGGTGGGAAGTGGGAAGCCGAAGGGGGGTGCGCTCCGCGGAGCGCTGCGGCCCCGCTGCTCGAAGAAGCGGGGCGTGCCGGCGGTGCCCGACTAGGCCCCCGGGGTGCGGGACCGCTGCTTGATCCGCGCGGTCAGCTCCTGCACCTGGTCGTAGACCCGGCGGCGCTCCGCCATCTCCTTGCGGATCTTCTTGTCCGCGTACATCACCGTGGTGTGGTCCCGGCCGCCGAAGTACTGGCCGATCTTCGGCAGCGACGAGTCGGTCAGCTCCCGGCACAGGTACATGGCGATCTGCCGGGCCTGCGCCAGCGCCTTGGTCTTGCCCGGGCCGCACAGGTCGTCGATGGTGACCCCGAAGAACTCCGCGGTCACCGCCATGATCGTCGGTGGCGTGATCTCCGGCGTCTGGGAGTCCGGGATCAGGTCGCGCAGCACGATCTCGGCCAGCTGCAGATCCACCGGCTGCCGGTTCAAGGAGGCGAACGCGGTGACGCGGATCAGCGCCCCCTCCAGCTCCCGGATGTTGCGCTCGATCCGGGACGCGATGAACTCCAGCACGTCGGCCGGCGCGTTCAACCGGTCCTGCGCGGCCTTCTTGCGCAGGATGGCGATCCGGGTCTCCAGCTCCGGCGGCTGGATGTCGGTGATCAACCCCCACTCGAACCGGGTGCGCAGCCGCTCCTCCAGGGTGCGCAAGCCCTTCGGCGGGCGGTCGGAGGAGACCACGATCTGCTTGTTGGAGTTGTGCAGCGTGTTGAAGGTGTGGAAGAACTCCTCCTGGGTCCCTTCCTTGCCCTCCAGGAACTGGATGTCGTCCACCAGCAGCACGTCGACGTCCCGGTAGCGCCGCTGGAAGGCCACCTGCCGGTCGTCGCGCAGCGAGTTGATGAAGTCGTTGGTGAACTCCTCGGTCGACACGTACCGCACCCGCATGCCCGGGAACAGCCGCTGGGTGTAGTGCCCCACCGCGTGCAGCAGGTGGGTCTTGCCCAGTCCGGAGTCACCCCAGATGAACAGCGGGTTGTAGGCGCGGGCCGGTGCTTCGGCGGCGGCCACCGCGGCGGCGTGCGCGAACCGGTTGGACGACCCGATGACGAAGGTGTCGAAGGTGTACTTGGCGTTCAACCGGGTCTGGGACGTGGGCGGGGCGTGCTTCGGCGCGGTGAACGGCTGCCCCTGCTGCGGATCAGCGGCTTGGCCGCCGCGGTTGGTCGCCGACCACGTCTCGGCACCGCTGTCGGAGGCGGCTTCCTCTTCGCCTTCGGCGGCCGGGGCCGAGGTGGCGGAGGTGTCGGCCACCGGGGCTGGGATGTCCCCGTTGGGCCACTTGAACTCGGTGGTCGGAAGGTCGTAGTCCGATTCCTGCGCGGCGTGCCGCCCCCCACCGCTGGGCGAGGCGGGCGGGATCGACCCGGTGTGCGCCGTGTTGCCGAAGTTGTCGTGCGGGGTGAACGACTCGTCCGGGCGCTGGTAGCCGGTGCGGGGTAAGTAGGTGGTGTCGACCAGGCTGTTGTCGTTGCTGCGGGGCGGGGTCCAGACCTCGGCCGGGGGCACCGGGCGGCTGGCCGGGCTCGGCACCGCGGTGTCGACCTTGACCGCCAGGGACACCTCTCGGCCGAGCCGGCGGGAGAGGGCTTCGGTGATCGGTTCCCGCAGCGCGCGTTCGATCGCTTCCTTGGCGAAGTCGCTCGGGGCGGCCAGCAGTGCCGTTCCGTCCAGCAGGCCGATCGGCCGGGTGACTCGCATCCACGCGCGCTGCTGCGGCGAGAGCGTGCCCGAGGACAGCTCCTGAACCACCTCTTCCCAGACCCTGCCCAGATCGGCTTGGTGGTCGGACACCGCTGTGCTCCCCTCCCCTCGCTCGCGCGCGGTCCCCCACCGCGCCTTGCGCACTGACCCCCCATAGCGGACAGGCGCGGACGGTGGGCCAGACTCGTGGACACCTGTGTTGGAATGGGTGTCCACAGAGTTGTCCACAACTTGTGTATGAAGGTACGGCAGGGGTGCCGGGCACTCCTCGTGGGCCCCGCTGTACCGCTGCGATCGAGGTCATGGCCCCGGCGACAACCCGTTGGCCGGCGGCAGACTGGATGAATCGCAGGAGGGAAAACCTAACAAGCTGCTGTTGACCACCACAAGCCGGTGCCCCACCGTGCGGGGGCAAGATCAGCTCGTGGCAAAGTGATGACCCCGGTTGCAAGTGCTTTCCGCGGTCTGCGTACCCTCGAACAGTCCCCCGCTTATCGAGCGGGCGTGTCGCCGCGTCCTGATTCGGGCGTCACGTGCCGTTCGGCCACCGGACACGGTGGTAGTGGCTTGGGAACGCCGGACATCTGACCGAACCATGGCCACTGTGGCCATAGTGCCTGAAGTAACCGGGAGATCCGACCGTGAGCAAGGGTAAGCGCACTTACCAGCCGAACAATCGTCGCCGCGCGAGGAAGCACGGATTCCGGCTGCGCATGCGCACCCGGGCGGGCCGGGCCATCGTGGCCGCGCGCCGCCGCAGGGGTCGCGCGCGTCTGACCGCCTGATAGCGGACCGTGCTACCCGCGGCATCCCGACTGACCAAGAGCCAGGAGTTCCGCCTGGTGATCCGTCGGGGGCGCCGGGCTGGGCGCTCTCGCCTAGTGGTGCACGCACTGCGCCCTGGTACGCCGGAGACCGGCCGGGTACGGGAAGGCGCTGAGCACAGGGCTTTATCGAAAGCGCATTCGACACCCACCCGGGATTCGACGGGTTCCACCCGGGTGGGTTTTGTCGTGAGCAAGGCCGTGGGCAACGCTGTGGTGCGGCATCGGACGACTCGTCGGCTTCGTCACCTGATGAGAGACCGAATCCCAGCGCTGCCCGCTGGCACACTGGTGGTGGTCCGCGCGCTGCCGCCGGCGGCGAACGCGTCGAGCCGGGAGCTCGGTGCGGACCTGGACAGTGCACTGCGGAAGCTCCGCCTCTACCCCGAACAATCCGGCGACGGGCGCTAAGCGATGGGTCAGGACCACGGCAGCTCACCAGCTACCCGGCGGCCGGGCGTGTTCGCTCGGGTGCTGCTGCTGCCCGTGCACGCCTATCGCAAGGTGATCTCCCCCTTGCTGCCCCCGACCTGCCGGTTCTACCCGTCGTGCAGCACCTACGCGGTGGAAGCGCTGACCGTGCACGGTGCGCTCCGCGGTAGCTGGCTGACCGTGCGCAGGCTGCTGCGCTGCGGTCCCTGGCACCCCGGTGGGATCGATCCCGTCCCGCCGCCGCGCGGTGCGCACAGCTCCCCGACCCCGGCCAAGGAGTAGTCCGTGGACATCATTTACTACCCGGTATCGGCGATCCTCTGGGTCTGGCACAAGGTCTTCGGTTCCTTCCTGGATCCCGCCAGCGGATTGGCCTGGGCGCTGTCGGTGATCTTCCTGGTCTTCACCCTGCGCGCGCTGCTCTTCAAGCCGTTCGTCACCCAGGTGCGGTCGATGAAGAAGATGCAGAAGATCGCACCGCTCGTCCGGGAGCTGCAGGAGAAGCACGGCGACGACCGGCAGAAGCTGGCCATGGAGATGCAGAAGCTCCAGAGCGAGCACGGCTTCAACCCGCTGGCCGGATGTCTGCCGGTGCTGGTGCAGGTGCCGGTGTTCATCGGGCTGTTCCACGTGCTCAACGGTTTCAAGCCGGGGGCGACGTCGAACTACGTCTTCGGCGCGGAGGAGGTCGCTTCCTTCGTGGAGGCGGACCTGTTCGGCGCGAAGCTGTCCATCTCGCTGACCCAGCCCGCGGAGGTGCTGGCGGCGTTCGGCACCGACCGCACTTCGATGTTGCTGGTCGCGGTGCCGCTGATGATCGCGGCTGCGATCGCCACCCACTTCACCGCTCGGCATTCGGTCGCCCGGCAAGGCTCGCAGGCGGCGCAGAACCCGCAGGCAGCTGCCATGAACCGGGTGACGCTCTGGCTCTTCCCGATGTTCGCGATCGTCGGTGGCCCGTTCCTCCCGGTGGCGATTCTGATTTACTGGCTCGCCAACAACTTCTGGACGTTGGGGCAGCAGTACGTCGTGTACCGCAAGATCGACGCGGAGGAAGCGCAGGACCCGTCGGCTCCGGTAGTCGATTCGGTCGCGACTTCGGGGCAAGATTCCGACATCGAACACCAACCCGGCGAGGTCCCCGGGGTGATCGAAGACCACAACCGCGGCGCGGACAAGCCGGGTGATTCCCGGTAGCCTGCCGCGAACCCTGGAGAGGAGACATCCAGTGTCTGAAATCGTGCAGGATTCGGGTCAGGCGGCGACGGGGTCCGCCGCGGCGACCTCCTCGGTCTCCGACAACGAAGAGCTGCTTATTCGGGAAGGTGACATTGCGGGTGACTACCTGGAGCGGTTGCTCGACCTGCTCGACTACGACGGCGACATCGACCTGGATGTAGTGGCTGGCCGCGCCGTGGTCAGCATCGACGGCGGGAAGGACCTGGGCAAGCTGGTGGGCAACCGCGGCCAGGTGTTGGAAGCCCTGCAGGAGCTGACCAGGCTGGCCGTGCAGCAGGAAACCGGGGTGCGCAGCAGGCTGATGCTGGACATCGCCGGTTGGCGGGAGGGCCGCCGCCGGGAGCTGTCCAAGCTCGGCCGGTCGACGGCGGAGAACGTGCTGAAGACCGGCAAACCCGCCAGGTTGAAGCCGATGACTCCTTTCGAGCGAAAGATCATCCACGACGCGGTCGCACCGATTGAGGGTGTGCACAGCGAGAGCGAAGGTGAAGAACCGAACCGTCGCGTGGTGGTGTTCCGCACCAACTGATCCCCCGGTTCCGGTTCGGGTCTGCCCCCGTCAGCCGTTGGCTGGCGGGGGCAGTGTTGTTCTCAGCCCTGGATCGACCGCCCCATGCCGCTGTCCGGTGCGGAGCTGGTGCCGGGATACTGAGGGGGGTAGCAGGCGTTGATCAGCGTCGTTCTCGCCGAGCACGCTCCGCTGCCGCGGAGGGCCTGTGGACGAGGTGCCGGGTGCTCGTTCCGGCGTGGTGGGCGCAGTGCGATCGGCAGGTATGAGATGAACTTGTTTCACGTGAAACGCAGCCACCGGAGTGATCAGTGACCGAAGGGGAAACGCTGAAGCCGCCAGAGGCAGCACGTCAGGTGTTCGGCGACCGACTGGAGCTGGCCGAGAAGTTCGCCGAGCTGTTGCGCGAGCACGGGATCCAGCGCGGTCTCATCGGTCCCCGGGAGGTGGACCGGCTGTGGGAACGCCACTTGCTGAACTCTGCGGTTGTTGCGGAGTTGCTTCCCCCGAATTCACGCGTTGTGGACGTAGGCTCTGGTGCAGGATTGCCGGGGATTCCGCTAGCGATCGTTCGACCTGACATCGAGATGGTCTTGCTGGAACCGATGGCTCGGCGGGTGGCTTGGCTGGAAGAAGCCGTCACCGAGCTCGGCCTCGACGTGGAGGTCGTGCGTGGTCGAGCCGAAGAAGGACCGGTGCGCGACGAGCTCGCCGGGCAGGACGTCGTCACGGCTCGGGCAGTGGCCCCGATGGAACGGTTGGCGAAGTGGTGTCTTCCGCTGCTGCGTTCGGGCGGCCAACTGCTCGCGATGAAGGGTCAGAGCGCGCAGGAGGAGTTGGACCGGGACCAGAAGGCAATCCGAGCGGCCGGAGGCGGTCGCGGCGAAGTGATCTCGTGTGGCGGTGAAGTGCTGTCTGTTCCGACAACGGTCGTCCTGATCGAGCGAGTCGCGGCCCAGGACGCGGTCAAGCGGCGCCGGGGCGGCAAGCGTCGGACGAGGAAGGATCGTGGACGGTGAATCCGGAAGCAAGCGGAGCTGGTCGTGTTTCACGTGAAACGAGGGGCCGTGGAGTGGGAGCCATGCGTTTCCCCGCCGGTGGTGCGAGCGATGACCAAGCGCTGAACGTTTCGTCGGAGGACATCGGCTGGACTCCGATCATGGAGGAAGCGCAGCGGGCCACCCGTGTCCTCCACCCGGAGACCTTGCAGCTCCCCCGCCCCGGGCAGCGGCGGATCATCTCCGTGGCGAACCAGAAGGGCGGCGTGGGCAAGACGACCAGCACGGTCAACTTGGCGGCGGGGCTGGCCCTGCACGGCCTCAACGTGCTGGTGATCGACCTGGACCCGCAGGGCAACGCCAGCACCGCGCTCGGGGTGGATCACCGTTCCGGCGTCCCCTCGGTGTACGAGGTGCTGCTGGGCGAGATGTCGATCGCGGACGCGGCGGTGCGCAGCAACCAGAGCGAGAACCTGTGGTGCGTGCCCGCCACGATCGACCTGGCCGGCTCGGAGATCGAGCTGGTGACGATGGTGGCCCGGGAGAGCCGGCTGCGGGAAGCGCTCAACTCCGAGGCCGTCGAGAAGGTCGCGCCCGACTACATCTTCATCGACTGCCCGCCCTCGCTCGGGCTGCTCACGGTGAACGCTCTGGTGGCCGCCCGCGAGGTGCTGATCCCGATCCAGTGCGAGTACTACGCGCTGGAGGGCTTGGGGCAGCTGCTGCGGAACATCGAATTGGTCCAGGCTCACCTCAACCCGTCGCTGCGCCTCTCCACGATCCTGCTCACGATGTACGACGGGCGCACCAAGTTGGCCGATCAGGTGGCTCAGGAAGTGCGGAATCACTTCGGTGACCTGACCTTGCGCACCGTGATTCCGCGCAGTGTGAAGGTTTCCGAGGCTCCTGGGTTCGGGCAAACCGTGTTGACCTACGACCCGGGATCGCGTGGATCGATGAGTTACTTGGACGCGGCGCGGGAGATCGCGGAACGCGGGGTGGAAAGGACAACAGCATGACGGAGCGCCGGGGTGGGCTTGGACGCGGACTGGCCGCGTTGATTCCGAGCGGTCCGATCGCAGGCGCCGAAGGTGCGGGGGCTCGAGCTGCGGAGCCGCGGACGGAGCCGGCGGACAGCGGTGTTTCACGTGAAACAGGGGGCACCGTGAACGGTGCCGTCTACCGGGAGATCGCCGTCTCTGCCATCTCCCCCAACCCGAAGCAGCCGCGCCAGGTCTTCGACGAAGAGGCGCTGCGGGAGCTCGAGCACTCCATCCGCGAGTTCGGTCTGATGCAGCCCATCGTGGTGCGCGAGCTCGATGATGAGCGGTTCGAGCTCATCATGGGCGAGCGCCGCTGGCGGGCCGCTGAACGCGCGGGCCTGGAGAAGATCCCGGCGATCGTCCGCCAGACCTCCGACGACTCGATGCTCCGGGACGCCCTGCTGGAGAACATCCACCGCGTGCAGCTGAACCCCCTGGAGGAAGCTGCCGCCTACCAGCAGCTGCTGGAGGAGTTCGGGGTCACCCAGGAGGAGCTCGCCGATCGGATCGGCCGCAGCCGTCCGGTCATCACCAACACCATCCGACTGCTCCGGTTGCCGACACCGGTGCAGCGCAGGGTCGCCGCCGGGGTGCTCTCCGCCGGGCACGCCCGGGCCTTGCTGAGCCTGGACGACCCGGAGAGCCAGGAGGAGCTGGCGGCGCGGATCGTCGCGGAGGGCCTCTCGGTGCGGGCCACCGAGGAAGAGGTGACGCTGCAGAAGTCGGCGGGCAAGTCGAAGAAGAAGGCGGCGCGGAAGAAGACCGAGGAAGACGCTCCTTCGTACGACTGGCTCGCCGAGCGGCTGTCGGACCGGTTGGACACCCGGGTGAAGGTGGAGCGCAGCCGCCGGAAGGGTCGGATCGTGATCGACTTCGGTTCGGCGGACGACCTTCGACGGTTAGCAGAGTTGATCTTGGACGAAGACGTTCGCGATCTTGGCGATCAATGACACGCAGCTCTTTCGTCACGGTGACGATCTGCGTGCAATGGCGAAACGGGGCCGCTGGACACCAGCGGCCCCGTGTTTCACGTGGAACTCAGGCCGAGCGTTCGATGGCTCGTTCGACGAGTCCGGCGAACACCTCGCCCAGCGAGCGACCGGAGGCCTCCACCGCCATCGGCAGCAGCGAGGTCTCGGTCAGGCCCGGCGAGACGTTCACCTCCAAGAAGTGCGGGGTGCCGTGCCGGTCGACGATCATGTCGGTGCGGGAGACGTCGCGCAGCCCGAGCAGCTGGTGAGCGGACACCGCCAGTTCCCCAGCGGCGCGGGCCGCTTCCGGGGAGAGCTCGGCGGGGGTCCGGTAGCTGGTCAGTCCGGCGGTGTACCGGGCGGTGTAGTCGTAGACACCGGAAGCCGGTTCGATCTGCACGGCGGGCAGCGCTTCGGGGCCGTCCGGGCCGTCGATCACGGTCACCGCCACTTCCATCCCCTCGACGAACTGCTCGACGAGCACCGTGTCCCCATAGGACAGTGAGCCGACCATGGCGGAGGGGAGTTCCGCGGCATCGCGGACGACGTGCGCGCCCAGTGCGGAACCGCCCTGGTCCGGCTTCAGCATCAGCGGGAGACCGAGCTTCGCCACCAGCGCGTCGAGCACCGCTTGCGCACCGAGTTCCCGAAAAGTGGTCTGCGGCAGCGCGACCCAGTCCGGAGTGGCCAGTCCGGCGCGAGCCATTTCAGCCTTGGCGGTGGGCTTGTCCCACGCGCGGCGGCACGCGTGCGGGCTGGGGCCCACGTAAGGCACGCCGACCATGTCGAGAACGGCCTGGACCGCGCCGTTCTCCCCCTCCCCGCCGTGCAGCGCGACGACCACCGCGTCCGGTCGGTCCTGCTTGATCCGGGACAGCAGCTGGGCGTCGGCGTCCCACTCCGTCACGGTCATGCCAACGGAGCGCAGGGCGGCCGACAACCTGCGGCCGGAGCGCAAGGAGATCTCGCGCTCATGCGAAAGTCCACCAGCAAGTACCGCAACCCAGCGATCCGACACTTCGAAACACTCCTGAAAGTCAATGGTCC
The DNA here is from genome assembly GCF_000497205.1 of Saccharopolyspora rectivirgula DSM 43747. GTDB lineage: Bacteria > Actinomycetota > Actinomycetes > Mycobacteriales > Pseudonocardiaceae > Saccharopolyspora > Saccharopolyspora rectivirgula. The sequence continues at coordinate 23,344 of NZ_AYJW01000018.1, read as the reverse complement.
ACTGTGCACATAACCATGCACAGTGGACCCTGTTCTGGTCGAGCTCTGTGGAGCTTATGCGGTGTCCGGAGACGGAGCCTGCGGACCCGAGGTCGTGCGTTGGCCAGCGGTGCCGAAGGTCTTGATCAGCTCCATCTCCTCGGTCATCGTGTTGGCCAATCGCCGCACCCCCTCCCGGATGCGCTCCGGAGTGGGATAGCAGAACGACAACCGCATCTGCTTGCTGCCGTGCCCGTTGGTGTAGAAACCGGTCCCGGACACGTAAGCTACCCGGCGGGTCACCGCGCGCGGCAGCATCGCCTTGGTGTCAATGCCTTCCGGAACGGTGAGCCAGACGAAGAAACCGCCGTCGGGGCGCGTCCACGAACACCCCTCCGGCATGTGCTGCTCGAGCGAGCTGAGCATCGCGTCCCGGCGTTCCCGGTACTGCTCGCGGTAGATCTTGATCTGCCCGCGCCAATCGTGGGTGCTCAGGTAGCGCGATACGACCATCTGGTTCAAGGTCGGCGGGCAGAGCGTGGCGGACTCGGCCGTCAGCACCAGCTTCTCCCGCACCGCGTGCGGGGCCAGCACCCAGCCCACCCGCAGGCCCGGGGCGAAGGTCTTCGAGAACGAGCCGAGGTACACCACGTTGTCGGCGTCCAGGCTGCGCAGCGCCGGGTACTGCGTGCCGTCGAAGCCGAGCAGGCCGTAGGGGTTGTCCTCCACCACCAGGATCCCGTGCTCCCGGCAGATCTCCAGGATCTCGCTGCGCCGCGGGATGGCCAGCGTGATCCCGCCGGGGTTGTGGAAGTTCGGGATGGTGTACAGGAGCTTGATCCGCTTGCCCTGCGCGGTGACCGCGGCGATGGCCTCCCGCAGCGCCTGCGGTTGCAGACCCTCCTCGTCCATCGGCACGTGCACCACTTCGGCCTGGTAGGCGTTGAACGAGCCGAGCGCGCCGACGTACGAGGGGCCTTCGGCGAGGATCACGTCACCGGGGTCGCAGAAGATCCTGGTGACCATGTCCAGGGCCATTTGGGACCCGGAGGTCACCATCACGTCGTCCGGGTGCGCGGAAATCCCTTCCAGCGCCATGACTTCGCAGATCTGTTCCCGCAGTTCCGGGATCCCTTGCGCGGAGCCGTACTGCAGGGCGGTCTGGCCGTCGACGGTGATCAGCCGGGAGACCTCGGCGGCCAGGGACTCCAGCGGCAAGGCCGCGATGTTGGGCATGCCGCCGGCCAGGGACACCACTTCCGGGCGGCTGGCCACCGAGAAGAGCGCTCGGATCTCGGAAGCGGTCATTCCGGCTGTCCGCTGTGCGTAGTGCGCCCGGTAGCTGTCCAAGTTGCGGGCCTCGGTCTGCGGTTCGGCCGGGGTGGGCTGTTTGCTTCCGTGATCCGACATGCTGCGCTCCAGGGTCCGGCGGTGCGCTCGATCAGTCCCGTGCGGTGACCGTTTGATCGAGCGATTCTATAGACGGTATCGCTCGAGTACCCCGCGCATGTAACGCGCGCCTCTCCTCGGGATCCATCCGGTAACTCATCTCACCCGATCGATGTGCGCTGGGTGACCTCCAGCGGTTTCTGTCCGGGCCGAGCGGGCCTATCCTGGCAGCGTCTCCGCGGTACGAGGGCGAAGCGGGGCTTTCACGGTTTCCAGGAGGTCAGGTGTCGCGACGTGTTGTCGGCATCACGCTGGACAACCTCGAGCACCTGCCCCCGAAGTGCCGCCGGTGCGTCTATTGGGAGCTGGCGCCGCACGTCCGGGAGCAGGCCGAGGAGTTCGGCGAGACCGCACTGGAAAAAGAAGCCTGGGTGTCCAGTGTGCTGCTGGAGTGGGGGTCCTGCGGCCGGATCATCTACGTGGACGGTGTTCCGGCGGGATATGCCATGTACGCGCCGCCCGCCGCGGTGCCCAGGGCCGCTGCTTTCCCGACCGCACCGGTGAGTTCGGATGCGGTGCTGCTGACCGCGCTCCGGGTCATGCCGGAGTTCGAGAACGGTGGTCTGGGGCGGGTGCTGGTGCAGAACGCGGCCCGGGACCTCACCCGTCGCGGGGTGAAGGCCATCGAGGCGTTCGCCGATCTGCGGGGCGAGGAGACCAGTTGCGTGATCCCCGCCGGTTTCCTGCAGCGGGTGGGCTTCAAAACGGTCCGGCACCACCCGAAGTGGCCGCGGTTGCGGCTGGAGCTGCGCACCGCGCTCTCCTGGAAGGAGGACGTGGAGGCGGCGCTGGAGCGCCTGCTCAGTTCGGTGACGATCAAGGCCATCGAGCCGGCCATCGGCTGAGGGCCGCTCAGGCCCCCTCGGCGCGGGCCACCTCGTGCCGCAGCAGGTCGTCGAACGTGAAGGTGCCGGTGGGCTGGTCGTCCTTGCCCAGCAGGTAGAGCCGCTTGATGGCGATGAGCATGCCCTCGGCCACCACGTCCCGGAACGCGGGGTCCAACAGCCGGGCCCGGTCCTCGGGGTTGGTCAGGTAGCCGATCTCCACGCGCACCGCCGGCATCCTGGTCAGGCGCAGCACCTCCCAGGTCTTGGGGTGCACCCGGCAGTCGAGCATGCCGGTGCGGGCGACGATCTCCCGCTGCAGCAGCCCGGCCAGCGCTTCCCCGACGTTCGAGGTGGTGCCGTTGCCGGTGCCGAAGTGGAAGCTGGCCACCCCTTGCGCGAGCGGCGAGGGGTTGGCGTCGATGTGCAGCGACAGGAACATGTCGGCGCCGGCCTCGTTGGCGAAGGCGGCCCGCTCGGCGTCCGGCGGGCAGGCGTTCGGGCCCCGGGTGATCAGGGTTTCCATCCCGGTGGCCACCATCCGGCCTTCCAACCGGCGGGCGAGGTCCCAGGTGAGGTCCGCCTCGCAGACGTCGCCCACGGTGGCTCCGCGGTCGCTGCCGCCGTGGCCGGGGTCGATGACGATGCGCTTGCCGCGCAGCCGGGGACCCGCCTTGCGGACCTTCTCCTGCTCCCGCAGGAACACCGGTCGGCCGCCGCGCACCTTGGGGGTGAGCTGCTTGAGGGCGCGCAGGGTGGCCGGTCCGCAGATGCCGTCGGGGTTGAGCCCGTAGTCCCGCTGGAAGCTGCGCAGGGCCTGCTCGGTCTGGCGGCCGAAGATGCCGTCCGGTCGTCCGGCGTCGTAGCCCAGCTCCAGCAGCCGTTCCTGCAGGGCGAAGACGTCGTCCCCGCTGAGCGGCTTGGACACCATGTAGGCCAACGGGCGGTCCCCCAGGCGCCACCGCGCATCCGTCAGCGCCCGGTAGGTGGCCGGTCCGACGATGCCGTCGGTGATCAACCCGCGCTGCTGCTGGAAGGCCCGGACCGCCTGTTCCACCGCTTCGTCGAAGACTGCGGGCCCGGTGCGTCCGTTGACCGGAAGCAAGCCCAGGGCAGACAGCGTGTTCTTGATCTCGGCAACGGCCGGACCAACGTCACCGCGGTGGAGCAGCTGCATGCACTCCTCGCTCGATTCAGGCGCCGGTCAGGGGCCGGCGCGAAGATGGTCGGGTATTCCCGGTTTCTCTTTTCGTGGCCAAGTGGCGACAGGCCGCACCTACCTGGTCATTGTGCCTTGTACGCCCGTTCCCGGCTCTTCGGGATGCGGCACGACACATGCCACCGGCGGCGACGGGGCCAGCGGAAGGCCTGGTCTGGTGGCTGAAAACACTGGTCCCGCCGCACTCGTCATATCGACCAGACGGCGGGACCGCGTTATTCGGTTGCTTCAGATGGAGTTCGACTTCACAGGTAGTCCGACAAATCAGACACCAGGGCGGCCTTCGGCTTGGCGCCGACGATCTGCTTCGCCGGCTTGCCCTTGTCGAACAGCACCATCGTCGGAACCGACATCACCTGGTAGTCCCGAGCGAGCTCGGGGTTCTGGTCGATGTCCAGCTTGGCGACGGTGATCTTGTCCTGGTGCTCGGCGGCGATCTCCTCGAGCACCGGTGCGACCATCTTGCACGGACCGCACCAGGTCGCCCAGAAGTCGACCAGCACCGGCTTGTCGCTGTCCAGGACGACGCTCTTGAAGTTCTCCGAGTCCACTGTCACGGTGTTGCCGGCCATACTCAATCTCCCTCGGTTACGGGTTCGGGTCACTGACCGGTGGGGCCGTAGCCGCCACCAACCAGATCAGCGGATTTCTCCGCGGCCTGGGTCGCTTCCTGCTCGGCCAGCCAGCGTTCCGCGTCGATGGCAGCCGAGCAGCCGGAACCGGCCGCGGTGATCGCCTGCCGGTAGGTGCGGTCAACCAGGTCCCCCGCTGCGAACACACCCGGAATGCTGGTGCTGGTGGTGGGGTGCTTGACCTGCACGTAGCCCTCGTCGTCGACGTCGAGCTGGTCGCGGACCAGCTCGCTCCGCGGGTCGTGGCCGATGGCGACGAACAACCCGGTGACGTCCAGCTTGGATTCCTCACCGGTCACGGTGTCCCGCAGCTTCAGCCCGCTCACCGTGCTCTCGCCCTCGACCTCGGTGACCACGGTGTTGGTGCGCCACTTGATCTTGGGGTTGGACCGGGCCCGCTCCAACATGATCTTGGAGGCGCGGAACTCGTCGCGGCGGTGGATGATCGTCACCGACTTGGCGAAACGGGTCAGGAAGGTGGCTTCTTCCATCGCGGAATCGCCGCCACCGACCACCGCGATGTCGTGATCGCGGAAGAAGAACCCGTCACAGGTGGCGCAAGACGAAACGCCGTGGCCGAGCAGCCGCTCCTCCCCCGGAACCCCGAGGTAGCGGGCCTTGGCCCCCATGGCGAGGATGACCGCCTTCGCCCGGTACTCCTGGCCGTTGGCCACCACGGTCTTCACGTCCCCGGACAGGTCGAGGCGCTCCACGTCCTCGGTGCGCAGCTCAGCACCGAACCGTTCGGCCTGGGCCCGCATCTGCTCCATCAGCTCGGGCCCCATGATGCCGTCCCGGAAGCCCGGGTAGTTCTCCACCTCGGTGGTGTTCATCAGCTCACCACCGAACTGCGTGCCCTCGAAGACCAGTGGCTCCAGCTCGGCCCGGGCGGTGTACACCGCAGCGGTGTAACCGGCCGGCCCGGAACCGACGATGATCACGTTGCGGACGTCGCCAGTCACCGCGCCCCTTCCCGTCGTCGCATCTCCGCCGCGCTTGCTGCGCGAACGCCATTCGGCTCAACGCGATCCTAGGCGGGTCTGTTCCCGTGCCCCCGCGTGCGTGGGTGGCGGCACACCGGGCGTCACGCGGAGGCGGGGCCCGGCCTCAGCCGCCGAAGGTGGCGTCGGAGAGGGTCGCCGGATTGCCGGGGCCGCACTCCGGGCCGACCGCCAGCAACCGGAACTGGCCGATCTCGCCACCGGGCAGCACCAGCAGCAGGGCGCGTTGGCCGTCGAGCGTGATCTCCCGGGCCCCGATGGGCTTGCTCGCGCTCACCCCGTTCGCCTGCAGGCAGGCCAGCAGGTCTTCCGGGTGGTCCAGGACCTCGTACTCCTCGGAGCGGACCACCTGGGCGAACTGCTCGGGGGTGAGGCTGGCCACGGAGCCGGTCAGCGCCAAGGGCTGCGGCGCGCTGGTCGAGCCCGCTGGTGGGGACGCCTGCTGGTCCGCGCTGCGGGTCGGGAGCACCGCGGAGAACACCACGGCCAGCACCGCGGCCACCCCGGCCGCCACCGCACCCGCCCACCGCAGGATCCGGCGGCGCCGCCGGCGAGCCGCCGCCAGGTCCACCACGTCGGCCGCCCCGCCGCCGGACCCCGCCGAGCGCGCAGCGGCCTCCTGCGCCAGGGCGGCCTCGATCCGGGCCGTGACGTCGTCGGGAGCGGACACCGCGGGCAGCGCGGCCAGCTCAGCTCGAGTGGCGTCCAGCGCGGCCAGCACGTCCTGGGCGGCGGCGTCGGCTTCGATCTCGGCGCGCAGCGCGTCAGCGGTCTGCTGGTCCAGCACCCCGGCGTGGTAGTCGGCCAGCAGATCGAGGGACCACGGTGGGCCCTGCGGCGTGTCCCCGCGCCCTGTTCCGCCGCTCATCGTCCCTCCCGTCGCCACGTTTCCTTCTCGTTGCTTGGGACGTTCGCATCTGCACTCGGGTTCCGCAGGTGTCTCAGAAGTTTCGCCAGCTTCAGCCGACCGCGTGCGCATCTGCTCTTCACCGTTCCCGGGGCCACCCCGAGCATCTGCGCGGCCTCGGCCACCGAGTAGCCCTGCACGTCGATCAGCACGATGGCCGTTCGCTGGTCGGCGGGCAGCCGCGCGAGCGCGTCCTGCACCGCCAGCCGGGTCTCCCGCTCGTCGATCGCGTCCCGGGTGACCGCCGGTTCCCCCGGGCCGCTGTCCGGCAGCGGAACGGTCGGGCGGGCTTGCTGCCGCCGCACGCGGTCCAGGCACGCGTTGACCACGATGCGGTGCAGCCAGGTCGTCACCTGCGATTCGGCCCGGAAGCTGGCGGCCCCGCGGAAAGCCGAGATCATGGCGTCCTGCAGTGCGTCCGCTGCTTCCTCGCGATCCCGCAGCGTGCGCAGCGCCACCGCCCACAAGCGGTCCTTGTGCCGGCGGAACAGCTCGGCGAACGCGTGCGGATCTCCGTTGTTGTGCGCCGCGAGGAGGTCGACGTCCGAACTGACGGGGGCAGACACAGACTGCACTTTACTGATCACGGTGCGGGCTGGTGATCGCACCGGTCGAGCTGCCCCGCGGGGCCGGACCCGGGCTAGGAGGTCGCGGCGCCGACCACCTCGATCTCGTTGATCTGCGCGGAGTAGCCGCCCCCTTCGGGGACCAGCTGGGTGATCACCACCAGGATGCGGTCCACCGGTTCACCGGTCTGCAACGGGATCGTGGTCTCCCCGGACTGCAGCGTCGCCGTGCCCAGCACGGTGCCGCTGTCCAAGCTGGGGGTGCCGTCCACCGTGCGGATCTCGACCGTGGCGCCGGCGCTCGGCGAGTTGATCACGACTTCCTGCAGCGGCACCGCCTTGTCGAAGGTCAGCACCGCACCGGTGCCGTCGCTGATCCCACCCGGGCCGAGCTGCTGCTTGTACCGGGAGCTGGACCAGTCGGTGGAGGGGTCCCCGTCGTAGAGGTAGCGCAGGCTGTTCGGGTTGTCCGGGCTTCCGTTGGTGTTGAACGGCGAAGCCGAGGTGATCGCCACGTCCACCGGGGGGCCGGTCGGCTGGCTGGGCTGACCGCTGGCGGTGTCGTCGACCACCACCCCGTCTTCGGGGATCTGGCGGGAAGCGGTGAACATGCCGATCAGGTTGGCGCCCAACCACCCGACCACGAGCAGCGTCGCCATGACCAGCACGCCGACGCTGATCATCAGCTTCTTGCGGGTGACCTTGTCGGGTTTCGGGTCTTCCCGGCGCCACACCGCGTTGTTGTCCGCGCCGGGCGCGGAGTTGTTCTCGTGCGACGCGTGCTGCTCCAGCACGCGCAGCACGGCGGCCCCGGTGCGAACTCCGCCCAGGGCACCGGTGAAGTCCGGGTGCCCGAGCGCGCGCACCGCGACCGTGGACAGCTCCATGGGAACCGTGGGGCGCAGCGTGCGCGGCGGGACCACCGAGCCGTCCTGGCCGATCGGGGCCGGGGTGGCGCCTTCCGGCCCGCCCTCCAGCGCCCAGCGACCGGTGAGCAACAGGTACAGCACCGCTCCCAGTCCTCGCACGTCGTCCGAGGAGGTGGCGCTGGCGATCGGACCGGGGAAGGCCATCCGGATCTCGCCGTCCGGGGTGACCCGGATGCGCTGCGGGTGGTCCGCGCCGAGGATCAGCCCGGCGTGGTGCGCGGCCTCGACCGCGGCGGCCAGCGGCTGCAGCAGCCGGGCGGCCGTTCCCGGCGGCAAGGGGCCTTCGGCGACCAGGTCGAGCAGGTCGGTGCCGTGGGTCCACTCGGCGATCACGATGCCCAGCACCCCGGCCGGATCGCCGGAGGACTGGGTGACCACGTCGAGCACCCTGGCGACGCCGACGTGGTTGAAGGTGCTCGCGTGCATCGCGCGTTCCAGGGTGCGGCGCGCGTTCGCGGCGGCTTCGGCGTCGGCGCGGTCGCCGACCAGGATCGTCAGGGCGACGTCGCGGCCCAGCACCCCGTCCCTGGCCCGCCACAGCTGCGCGTTGCAGCGGGCGTCCCAACCGACCTGGGCCAGCAACCGGTAGCGGCCTTGGTCCAGCACCGCACCCGGGGTCAGGCCGTCCACATGGGCCCCGCTGCTACCGCTTCTATCCTGATCCGGCACGATTTCCGTGGATTTGCTGGTCACCTTCCCTCTCCCGCTCCTTCCGGCTCACCGGAGGGTGCCGTGCTCCCCTCTTCCCCCACGGAAGGAGACTTCCATGTCGAGGGTACGTGACTTCCGGGTCAGCGACGACGCAGCAAACCGGTGAGCCGCCCGATCGCGGGCTGCAGTTCGGGAACGCGCAGCAGGTGCATCAGGCCGAAGACGGCGACCAGGCCGGCCGATCCGCCGAAGACCAGTTGCAGCCAAGCCGTTCCGGCGCCCAGCGGTCCGGCGATGAGCTGGTCGACGAGCAGGGCCACCAGCCAGGAGACCACCCCGGCGCCGATCGTCGCGACCAGCGTTTTGCCGAGCGTGGCAAGGAAACGCCGGCTGCCGAGCGGACCGATGCGGTGCCGCAGCCAGGCCTCCCCCACCAGCCAGCCGATCACGAAGCTGAAGGAGTTGACGAACGTGATGCCGTAGACCACGGCCTCGGCCGGCAGCAGCAACGCCACCGCGATCGCCAGCAGCACCTTGGCCGCGGTCATGACGACCATGATCAGCGTCGGCGTGCGGGCGTCCTTGAGCGCGTTGAAGGTCCGCATCTGCATCATGGTCAGCGCGTACGGCAGCACGCCGAACGACGAGATGGCCAGCGCCAGGCCGAGGGTCACCGCGTCGTCGGCCGAACCCCGCAGCGCGAAGAGCGCCACCGCGAGCGGAACGCCCAACGCCGTCATGATCCCGCTGATCGGCAGCAGGGTCACTGTGGACAGTCGGTTGCCCAGGGAGAGGTCTTCGGTCAGCTTCTTGTAGTCGCCGTCGGCGGCCGCCGCGCTCATCCGCGGCAGGATCGCCGTCATGATCGAAAAACCGATCACCCCGTACGGCAACTGCAGCAGCATCCACACGTAGTTGTAGGTCGCCCACGCACCGGCGTCGGCACCGGTGGCCACCCGGCTCAGCGCCACCAGACCGACCTGGCTGACCGCGACGTAGCCGAGCATCCACAGCGCCAGGCCGCCGAACTCGGACAGCCTCCGGTCCCAACCCCAGCGCCACTTGAACCGGAACCCGGCGCGGCGCAGCGCGGGGAGCTGCACCAGCGCCTGGCTCACCACGCCCAGCGTGGTGCCGATGCCCAGGGTCAGCACGTGCGAGTCGGTCATCCGCACCGGGTCGAGCGTCAGCTCCCCGGGCAGCAGCACGTAGATGCCGATGGTGACGATGACGACGAGGTTGTTGAGCACCGGGGCCCAGGCCGGCGGGGAGAAGACCTGCTTGGACTGCAGGATCGCCCCCACCAGCGCGCTGATGCCGTAGAAGAAGATCTGCGGCAGCAGCAGGTAGGCGAACGCGTTCACCAGCGCCGGGTTCGACGCGTCGGACTCGGTGACGAAGATCCACGTCAGCACCGGCGTGCAGACCAGCGCCAGCACCGTGCCCACGCCGAGCACGACGCAGGCCAAGGTGATCAGCTGCTGCATGAACGCCTGGCCGCCGTCGCCGTCGGACTTCTGGGCGCGGACCAGCACCGGCACCACGACGCTGGTCAGCACACCGCCGAGCAGCAGCTCGAAGATGCTGTTCGGCAGGGTGTTGGCGACGGTGAACGAGTCGTTGACGATGCCGAACCCCACCGCTCCGGCCAGCATCAGCTTCCACAGGAAGCCGGTGACGCGGCTGGTGAGGGTGGCAATCGCCATGGACCCGCTGGCGCGCAGCAGGGACGGCTTGCCCGGGGAGACCGGGCGGATCACCTGGGTCTGCTCGGTCGCCTGCTCGACGGCCTGGTCCATGCCCGCTTCCGGCACCACGGCCGGGATCGGCTCGGTCGGAGCCGCGTGCCAGCCGCGGGGCCCGGAGTTCGGGGGGCGGTGGATGGGCACGGTCGGTTCTTCAGGACGGGGCTGGGGTCGTTGCCCCGGATTGCTGGAGCCCGAGGTGTCCCTGTTCTGGTTCACTGACTTTCCTTCGCGTGCCGTCCTGCGAGGCGCCGTCCTCGTCGTCCGATGAGTGACTGGCCCAGCATCTCAACCGGACTTCCGATCGCTTTCAGCGGTGGGCGCCGAGGTGGCCTCCGCCGCTTCGACGGGTTCGGCCGGGGGCGCGTCCGCGCTGGCGCTGTTCCGCTTCCTGCGGGCGCGGTAGATCCGCGCCGCCGACAGCACGACGAGCAACCCGCCGGCCACCCCGGTGAGCACCGGGATGAGTTGGCCGTAGGCGCTCGACTGGACCTGCAGCCGGCGCATGGTGCCGAACTGGGTGCCCGCTTCGGTGCGTGCGGTGACGTCGATGTTGAACTTCCCGGCCCGGTGCACCGTGGTCGTCAACCAGAACTGGCGCTTGCTGTTCGGCGGAATGCTCAGCAGGTCACCGCCGAACTCGTCGATCTCGACCCCGGGCACCCGGGAGACGTCGAGCACCAGGCGCACCGTGATCGGCAGGTCGTTGACCACGGTCAGCGGGATCGGGCTGTTGTTGGCGGTGAGCGTGATCTGCCCGCTGAACTCCTCCACCCGCACCCGGTTGAGCACGCCTTCCACGGCCGTGGTGCCGATGCGGATCCAGCGGCGGGCGCCGTCCGGGGCGCCTCGCCACGCGCTGGAGGCCGCGTGCAGCAGCCCGTTGCGCATCGGGGTGGTGACCCGGCCGGGATCGACGTTGGTCGCCCGGTCGCGCCGGGACGACCGGTAGAGGTCGCCCACCTTGAAGTTCTGCGCCGCCAGCTCCTTGAGCACGGGTTTGACCACTTCGCTGGCCTCGGCGGAAGCCGGGTAGGTCAGCTCCACCTCGGCGGGGCCTGCCTGGTCGGCCGCGGGCAGCGAGGTGGGGGCGAGGTAGCCGGCGTCGACCAGCTGCCGGACGCCGTCGAACAGCGCGCGGAGCTCCTCCCCGCTGACGTTCCACCGCCGCGGCGGGGCGAGCACCGAGGGGGAGTCGGGCAGTTGCCCGAGGCCGGCCCGGAACGCCAGGGCGCCGAGCACGTTCTGCGTCGCGGCGCTGCCGCTGTTCGGCGGGGACAGCTCGGCGACCTCCCCCGCGGTGGCGTGCAGCGGGTCGGCGGCGGCGGTCAGCAGCGGGTCGAGCGGCACCGCGGTCAGGTCCTGCCCGCGCACCCGGGCGGGCTGCAGGGACCCCGCGGGGTGGCTGGTGCTCGCGGGATCGACCAGCACGGTGTCGATGTTCTCCGGCAGGCTGGCGGCGGTGTCGTCGTCCAGGGCGCCTTCCGCGGGCCAGAGGGCGGGGCGCGGTTCGACGCCCAGGATGTCCCGCACCAGGGCGGTCCCGTCCATGGCGCCTTGCACCAGGTCGGGCAGGCCGGCGTGCTGGAGGGCGACCACGTCGGCGTCGGCGTAGGGCAGGGAGATGACGCAGCGGCCCTTGGTGGCGTCCCGGAGCTTGTTCAGCCACAGCTCGGCCGCGTCGGAGCCGATGCCTTCCACCGTGGAGCCGTCCGGTTGGCGCACCAGGTAGCCGTCCCGCATGGCCCGGACGGTGATGAGCAGGTCCGGGTCGATGGCGAAGCAGATCGCGTTGCCCATCGGCGACCCCGAGCCGACGTTGTCGGCCACCCCTTGCACCAGTTCGTAGAGCCGGCCGCCGGGGGCGATGGAGGCGGACAGCTCGTCGTCGGTGAGCACCGCGCGGGAACCGGGCAGGGCCTCCAGCTCCAGGTGCGGGTAGTCGGCGATGGGCACCAGCATGCTGAACGGCGTCGGCTTGGACGGCTTGGCCGGGGCGCCGCCCGGGGGAGCCAGCACCGGGAGCAGGAACTGCTCCTCGGCGATCCGGGCCCGGGAGCCGCCCTCCGGTGCGCCGTTGACGTTGACCAGCAGCGGGTATATCCCTGGTTCGGTGATTTGGAGGGAATTGGGCCCGGCGAGCGGAATGCGCAGTTCGACCGGTAGCTGCTGCCCGGGGGCGAGCCGGTCGGCGATCGGGCGGAAGTACGGGGTGGTGACGATCGGGGTGTTCCCCCGCATCGCGCGCTGGGTGTCCGGTTCGGTGGTGACGGGGTTGCCGCGTTGCACCCGGCCTTCGAGGCCGGTGATGGTCTGCCCGGTGGTGTTGGTCAACACCCCGGTGATGACGACTTCCGGTGGGGAATTGCCCTGCACGACGCCGGGCGTGACGTTCGTTACGTCGAGTTCGATCCGCGTGCCGTCCTGGGCTCGCGCTGGCGGGGCTGGTAGGGCGACCAGCGTGGCCAGCAGCGCCGCCGCCAGCACGGCGAGTAGTGCTCTCACCCCGGCTCCGTTCCGTTGCTGCGGATCGTCCGGATCCAGAACTGCTCGGCCCGCCCGGGCCGGTTGCGCTGCTGCAAAGTGCGTTGGACCAGTCGCCGCTCGTCGGCGTAAGCGAGTATCCGGCCCAGTTCACCTAGCGGCACCCAAGCCACCTCGGTGACCTCCACGTCCTCGTCTGAAAGCTCTCCGCTCACCGCTTCCATCAGGAAGTGGTGCACTGTCTTGTGGATGCGTCGGTTGCCTGCGACGAACCAGTAGTCGATCGTCCCCATCGGCGCCACGACCTGGCCGGTTATCCCGGTTTCCTCGGCGACTTCGCGCACCGCGGTCTGTTCCGGAGTTTCCCCGGCCTCGATGTGGCCCTTCGGCAGGGACCACAGCAGGCGTCCTTTGCGGTCCAACCTCCCGATGATGGCAGCGAGGCCGGTGGTGCTGTCGACCACCAGCCCTCCGGCGGAGGTTTCGTTGACAGTCCGCAGCCTGCGCCGCCGGCGTCGGTTCCGACGCCCCGGCTGAGCACCGCCGGAGCGGCCGGGCGACGGGGGCATGTCGCCGATGGTAATGCGATCAACCCCAATTCCAGCGCCGTACGCTGTACGAGATCAACTCGAGGCGGGCACGGCAACCGAGCCGACGGTCGATACCCTCAATGTTCGTGTCCCCTTCGCAGCGCAACTCCGCAGTGACGCCAGACACCCGCACCCGGGAGCGCCAGGCGCAGCAGAACGCCGTAGTGGAGTTGGTGCGGGTAGCCCCCGTCGCCGAGGAGCTCGCGGAGCGGTTCGCCAAGGCCGGGTTCCGGCTGTACCTGGTGGGCGGCAGTGTCCGGGACGCCCTGCTCGGCCGCCTGGGGCACGACCTGGACTTCACCACCGACGCCCGCCCGGAGCAGGTGCGCCGGCTGCTGGGCGGCTGGGCGGAGACGATTTGGGACACCGGCATCCAGTTCGGCACCCTCGGCGCCTACAAGCGCGGCACCACGGTGGAGATCACCACCTTCCGGGCCGAGCAGTACGACCGGGTCAGCCGCAATCCCGAGGTCGATTTCGGCTCCACCATCGAAGGTGACCTGGTCCGCCGGGACTTCACGGTCAACGCGATGGCCATCGAGCTGCCGGGGCGCAACTTCATCGACCTGCACGGCGGCATGGCCGACCTGGTGGACCGGCGGCTGGACACCCCGGGCGCGCCGGAGGACTCGTTCGCCGACGACCCGCTGCGGATGCTGCGGGCCTGCCGGTTCGTCTCCCAGCTCGGCTTCACCGCGGCGGACCGGGTGGTCGACGCCATGCGGGAGATGGCCGCGGAGATCAACCGGATCACCCCCGAGCGGGTGCAGACCGAGCTGTCCAAGCTGATCTGCGGCAAGCACCCGCGGCGCGGCATCGAGCTGCTGGTGGACACCGGCCTGGCCGACCACATCCTGCCGGAACTGCCGGCGATGAAGCTGGAGATCGACGAGCACCACCAGCACAAGGACGTCTACCGGCACTCGCTGAAGGTGCTGGAGCAGGCGATCGACCTGGAGCAGGCGGACTCCCCGGACGGCGAACCGGACCTGGTGCTGAGGTTGGCCGCGCTGCTGCACGACATCGGCAAGCCGGCGACCCGGCGCTTCGAGCCCGGTGGCGGGGTGAGCTTCCACCACCACGAGGTGGTGGGGGCGAAGATGGCCCGCAAGCGGCTGCGCGCCCTGCGCTACCCGAAGGACGTCGTGCAGGACGTGTCCGGCCTGGTGTACCTGCACCTGCGGTTCCACGGCTACAGCGAGGGCCAGTGGACCGACTCGGCGGTGCGCCGCTACGTCAACGACGCCGGCCACCTGCTGCAGCGGCTGCACAAGCTGGTGCGGGCCGACTGCACCACGCGCAACAAGCGCAAGGCCAACGCGCTGCAGCGGGCTTACGACGACCTGGAGCGGCGGATCGCCCGGATCGCCGAGGAGGAGGACCTCGCCCGGGTGCGCCCGGACCTCGACGGCAACGAGATCATGCGGCTGCTGGGCATTCCGCCCGGTCCGCTGGTCGGCAAGGCGTGGCGGCACCTGAAGGAGGTGCGGCTGGACCGCGGCCCGCTGGAGCACGAGGAGGCCGTCGCGGAGCTGTTCCGCTGGGCGCGGGAGCAGGGGCTCGAGGTGCCGGACCAGCAGTGATCCCGTTCTCTCTGGTCAGCCGCCGTTGATGAACGGGCGTTAATAATAGTGAGCAGCATTGCTGGGTGGGATCGGCGAGTGGTGCTGTCCGGTGTTGCCAGTGGCGGATGATTTCTCCGCTTCCGGCCGGAATCATTCGCCAGGAACACTATTCAGTCGGCTGACCAGTGAGATCATGCGATGGTGGGATCGGACGCCGAAGTAGAGCCGGGGACGCTGCTGGTGGCAGCCCCGCAGCTGATGGATCCGAATTTCCGGCGGACCGTGGTGTACGTCATCCACCACCGACCGGAGGGCACGCTGGGCGTGGTGCTGAACCGGCCCAGTGAGATCTCGGTCGGGGACGTGCTCCCGAAGTGGGGCATGCACATCACCGAGCCGGGCTCGCTGTTCGTGGGCGGACCGGTGGAGCAGCGCACCGCGATCTGCCTGGTGACGCTGCGCGCGGGCGTGCCGGCGGCCGAACTGGCCGGAGTGGTGCCGGTGTGCGGCCCGGTCGGCCTGGTGGACCTCGACGGCGACCCGGACAGCCTCCTGCCGCAGGCCCGCGGCATCCGGGTGTTCGCCGGTTACGCCGGTTGGGGCGCTGGTCAGCTGGCCGGGGAGATCGAGCGGGGCGACTGGGTCGTGGTGCCGGCGCTGCCGGACGACGTGATCGCCGGTCCGGGGGACGACCTGTGGGGTCGGGTGTTGCGCCGGCAGGGACCTCCGCTGGCCTTCCTGGCCACGCACCCGGGAGACGTCAAGCTCAACTGAGCGAGTCGCGGCGAGATCGAGTTGTCCACAGCTCCTGTGGACAACTGCTGTGGACAACCGGGTGGGTCACTGCTGCTGCATGGAACCGCAGCACGCGCAGGAGCAGCCACCGCAGCCGCCTGCCGCGGGAGCGGGCGCCGGCATGGCTTCCGCGGCCCGGGTGCCCATCACCCCGCCCACGGTCATCAGCACGAACGCGCCGACGAACCCGAGCGCGGCCACCATCGCCACGCTGAAGCCGGAAGCCAGCATCGGCATCGACGCACCGGCGAGCACCGCGACCGCCCCACCGGCCAGGATCGCCGGCGCAGCGACGCGGTTGGCCAGTTCGAAGGCTTCTTCGCTGCGCATCGCGGCCGGGGTGCGAACCCCGACGTAGCGGTTGCGGGGCAGCTGGCCGCGGAATCCGCGCCAGCCGAGCAGCAGCAGGGCCGCCCCGGGGACGACCAGCAGCGCGCAAAGGATCAGCTGTACAGCGAGCACGACCACCAGCCTAAGACTCCATCCGGCCGCTACCCGGCCGACACCCGCCTGAGGTGTGCTGAGGCACATGAGGAAGAGATCGTTCTGCACCGGCCTGCTGGCCCTGCTGCTGACCACGGCCAGCACCCCGGTGGCCGCGGCCACCCCCGAGGTGGAACTCGTCGGGCAGACCGCCCTGCCGCACGGCATGCCGTTCGAGGGCACCACCGTCGGCGGGCTGTCCGGCATCGACTTCGACCCGCGCACCGGCCAGTGGGTGCTGATCAGCGACGACCGGTCCGAGCTGCAGCCCGCCCGGTTCTACACCGCCCGGCTGGAGCTGGGCCGGGAGGTGGAGGTGGAGCTCACCGGCACCGCGCCCCTGCGCCGCCCGGACGGGAGCACCTACCCGGCCCGTTCGCTCGACCCGGAGGACATCCGGTGGGACCCCAAGACCGGCGCCCTGTGGTGGACCAGCGAAGGGGACCGGGAGGGGCAGCTGATCGACCCGTCCGTGCGGATCGCCGCGCCGGACGGCGGCCACGTCGGCGAGCTGCCGCTGCCGCCGAACCTGCACGTCACCCCGAGCACCGGTCCGAAGGCCAACGAGGCGCTGGAAGCCCTGACCTTCACCGCCGGCGGTGCTCTCGTGGTCACCGCGATGGAGGGGCCGTTGCTGGAGGACGGCGAGTCCCCCACCACCGAGCACGGCGCCCTGACCCGGATCACGGTGCAGGACCGCGCCGGCGAGGTGCGGGCCCAGTACGCGTATCCGCTCGACCCGGTGTTCGCCACCTCCCCGACCGGCGGGTTCAGCAACAACGGGATCTCCGCGATCCTCGCCAGCGGGCAGGACCCGTTCCGCTACCTGGTGGTGGAGCGCTCCTTCGTCACCGGAGTGGGCAATTCCATCCGGATCTACGAAGCCGACGTCCGCGGCGCCACCGACGTCCGCGACGTCTCCGGCCTGCACCAGGCGCCGGTGCAGCCGGTCCGCAAGCGGCTGCTCGCGGACCTGGGGGAGCTGGGGCTCGACACCGTGGACAACATCGAGGGCATCACCTGGGGGCCGCGGCTGCCGGACGGTAGGCGCAGCTTAGTGCTGGTCAGCGACGACAACTTCGCGCCCGACCAGGTCACCCAGATCGTGGTGCTGGCGGTCTGAGGACGCGGTGCCGGCCGGTCGCGCGATCGGCCGGTCGCACCCTCCCCCCCGGCGCTCCCGGGGCCGGAGCCGCTTCCCGGGGGCGCCGGGCGTCCGGCGACCCTTCGTGTCCGCCATCAGCGGCGGGGAGGCACACTGAGGAGGTACGCGTTCGCGAACAGGCCGCGTTCTGAGGAGCAGGGAAGGACGCAAAACGATGAGTGGCCAGGCAGAGGGCTCGACCACCGGCAGTGCCGAAGAAGTGCCGAAGTACCGCTACAACGCGGGACTCGCGGCCGAGATCGAGCAACGTTGGCAGCGCCGTTGGGAGGAACTCGGCTCCTTCCACGCGCCCAACCCTGCTGGCTCGCTCAAGGGGGACTGCCCGGACGACAAGCTGTTCGTGCAGGACATGTTCCCCTACCCGTCCGGCGCCGGCCTGCACGTCGGGCACCCGCTGGGCTACATCGGCACCGACGTCTACGCCCGCTACCACCGGATGCTGGGCCGCAACGTGCTGCACACCATGGGCTTCGACGCGTTCGGCCTGCCCGCCGAGCAGTACGCGATGCAGACCGGCACGCATCCGCGCACCACGACCGAGGAGAACATCGAGCGGTTCCTCAAGCAGATCCGCCGCCTGGGGCTGGGGCACGACGAGCGCCGTCGCATCGCCACCACGGACATCCCGTTCTACCGCTGGACCCAGTGGATCTTCCTGAAGATCTTCAACGCCTGGTACGACCCGGAGGCCAACGGCGGCAAGGGCAAGGCCCGGCCGATCGAGGAGCTGGTCGAGCAGTTCGAGTCCGGTGAGCGGGAGACGCCGGACGGCCGCCCGTGGGCTGAGCTGTCCACCAGCGAGCAGCGCAAGGTGCTCAACGAGTACCGCCTGGCGTACCTGTCCGAGGCCCCGGTGAACTGGGCGCCCGGCCTGGGCACCGTGGTGGCCAACGAGGAGGTCACCGCCGAGGGGCTGACCGAGCGCGGCAACTTCCCGGTGTTCCGCCGCAACCTCAAGCAGTGGATGATGCGGATCACCGCCTACGCCGACCGGTTGGTGGACGACCTGGACCGGCTGGACTGGCCGGAGAAGGTCAAGTCGATGCAGCGCAACTGGATCGGCCGGTCCTACGGCGCGAACGTGCTGTTCTCGGTGGCCGGCTCCGACCAGCGCATCGAGGTGTTCACCACCCGTCCGGACACCCTGTTCGGCGCCACGTTCATGGTGCTGGCCCCCGAGCACCCGCTGGTCGACGAGCTGACCGCGGACGCGTGGCCGGAAGGGGTGGACGAGCGCTGGACCAACGGCGCTGCCACGCCGGCCGAGGCGGTGGCCCAGTACCGCCGGCAGGCTTCGATGAAGTCCGAACTGGACCGCCAGGAGAACCGGGAGAAGACCGGTGTGTTCACCGGTTCGTGGGCGGTCAACCCGGTCACCGGGAAGCAGATCCCGGTGTTCCTGGCCGACTACGTGCTGATGGGCTACGGCACCGGCGCGATCATGGCGGTGCCGTCCGAGGACCAGCGCGACTTCGACTTCTCGCAGGTGTTCGGGCTGCCGGTGGTCCGCACGGTGCAGCCGCCGGAGGACTTCGAAGGCGGTGCCTACACCGGTGACGGCCCGCGGATCAACTCGGCGAACCCCGAGCTGGGCCTGGACCTCAACGGGCTGGGCCTGGAGGAGGCCAAGCGGACCATGATCCGCTGGCTGGAGGAGAACGGCCACGGCAAGGGCACCGTGCAGTACAAGCTGCGGGACTGGCTGTTCGCCCGCCAGCGGTACTGGGGCGAGCCGTTCCCGATCGTCTACGACGAGGACGGCAACCCGATCGCCCTGCCGGAGGACCAGCTGCCGGTGGTGCTGCCGGAGGTCGCGGACTACTCGCCGCGCACCTTCGACCCGTGGGACGCCGACAGCGAGCCCCAGCCGCCGCTGGCCAAGGCCGAGGACTGGCTGAAGGTCGAGCTGGACCTGGGCGACGGGCCCAAGGTCTACACCCGGGACACCAACGTGATGCCGCAGTGGGCCGGTTCCTGCTGGTACCAGCTGCGCTACATCGACCCGGACAACGACGAGCGGTTCGTCGACCCGGACAACGAGCAGTACTGGATGGGCAAGCGGCCCGCGGAGCACGGTGCTGACGACCCGGGCGGGGTGGACCTGTACGTCGGCGGTGTGGAGCACGCGGTGCTGCACCTGCTGTACTCCCGGTTCTGGCACAAGGTGCTCTACGACCTGGGCTACCTGTCCTCGGAGGAGCCGTACCGGCGGCTGTACAACCAGGGCTACATCCAGGCCTACGCCTACACCGACTCCCGCGGGGTCTACGTCCCCGCCGAGGAGGTGGAGGAGCGCGACGGCAAGTTCTACTACCAGGGCCAGGAAGTCCGGCAGGAATACGGCAAGATGGGCAAGAGCCTGAAGAACGTCGTGTCCCCGGACGAGATGGCCGACACCTACGGCGTGGACACGCTGCGGCTCTACGAGATGTCGATGGGGCCGCTGGACACCTCCCGGCCGTGGGTCACCAAGGACGTCGTCGGTTCGCACCGCTTCCTGCAGCGGTTGTGGCGCAACGTCGTCGACGAGGAGACCGGTGAGGTCCGGGTCAGCGACGAGCAGCCGGACGAGGAGATGCTGCGGGCCCTGCACAAGACGATCGCCGGGGTCCGGGAGGACTACTCGGAGCTGCGGTTCAACACCGCGGTGGCCAAGCTGATCGAGCTGAACAACCGGATCACCAAGAACTACTCGTCGGCGCCGGCCACGCCGCGGGCGCTGGTCGAGCCGCTGGTGCTGATGGTCGCGCCGCTGGTGCCGCACCTGGCCGAGGAGCTGTGGTCGCGGCTGGGCCACGAGGAGAGCCTGGTGCACGGCCCGTTCCCGGAGGCCGACGAGAAGTACCTGGTGGAGGACACCCAGGAGTACCCGATCCAGGTCAACGGCAAGGTCCGGTCCCGGATGGTGGTTCCGGCGTCGGCCGACAGGGCGGAGCTGGAGAAGGCCGCGCTGGCCGACGAGAAGATCGCCGCTCTGCTGGAGGGCAAGGAGCCGCGCAAGGTGATCGTGGTGCCCGGTCGCCTGGTGAACGTGGTCGTCTGACGAGTTCGACGGGGGAAGCCGCCCTGCGACGGCGCGGGGCGGCTTCGTCGTTTCTCAGGCGGCGTCGATGACCACGCAGGAGAGGTTGTCGGGGGCCCCGGCCTTGTGGACCCGCTGGACGAGTTCGTCCACCGCTTCCTGCGGGGTGGCCGCGGTTTCGAGGACTTCGCGCAGCTCCTGCTCGTCGAGCACGCTGTGCAGCCCGTCCGTGGACAGCAGGTACCGGTCTCCCGCGAGGGCTTCGCGGAGGTGCACGTCCGGGTCCGAGCTGCTGTTGCGGTGCAGCGCGCGCAGCAGTTCGGCGCGTTGCGGGTGGGTCGCGGCTTCTTCCGGGGTGAGCCGGCCTTCGTCCACGAGGGACTGGACGAAGGTGTGGTCGTGGGTGATCTGGGTGAGTTCGCTGCCGCGCAGCAGGTAGGCGCGCGAGTCGCCGACGTGGGCCAGGGCGAACCCGGAGCCGGACCACAGCATGGCCGTCAGGGTGGTGCTCACGTCGTTGTGCGCGGTGGCGGAGTAGTCGAGCACCGCGTTCCGCGCGTCGGTGGCCGCGTCGCTGAGCTCGCGCAGCAGGTCGCCGTTCGGGGTGGCGCTGTCGAGCGGTTGGATGGCTTCGATCGCGGCGGCGCTGGCGGATCCTTCTGCACCTTCGGTGCCGAAGCCGTCGGCGACCGCGAACAGCCGCGTGCCCGCGAACACCGAGTCGTCGTTGCTCTTCCGGACCAGTCCGCGTTCGGTGCGGGCGGCGCAGCGCAGTTGCCATTCCGGTGTGCCGGTCATGGTGAAATCCTTTCTGGACAGTTCGTTGGCGAGTGCGGTGACGAGTTCCTTGCGGGCTGCGGTTTCGGCTTCGACCTGCCGCCAGTAGGAGGTGATCTCCGCGGCGGCGGCCAGTGGTGGCAGGTCGATGACCACTCGGATCCGGGCCAGCGGCATGCCGAGTGCGCGCAGTCGCGCGACCAGTTGTGCTGCTTCCAGCTGTTCGCGGACGTAGGTCCGGTATCCCGTGCGCGGGTCCACGTGGGCTGGGGCAGCAACCCGAGTTCGCCGTAGAGCCGGAGGGCTTTGGGTGTGAGGCCGGAGGCTCGTGCGAACTCCCCTATGCTCAGTCCGTCCATGGCTACCTCCTCGTTCCGGGCGTTCCGCCCGGATGGCACGACCGTGCCGCTTTCCCCAAGGTGAAGGTCAACCGTTCTCCGGGAGGTAGCTCACATGGCGACGTTACTCACCGGTAACTACGCTGGGAGTAACCAATTCGACCAAGTGGAGGCCGTGATGGGATTCGACGCAGGTGAGCTAGCCGCCGTGCTGGACGGGCGCTGGGCCCGCGCTCGCGGCCAGGTTCGGAAGGTCCTGGCCGAGCTGGACCTGTCGCCGGCCGACCACTTGGACACCGACGCCCACCGGGACCGGGTGCTGGAGCAGCTGCGGCAGCTGGCCGGGACCGGGGTGGCCGAGCTCGGCTTCCCCGCCGAGTGCGGCGGGAAGGACGACATCGGGGCGGCCGTGGTGTCCCTGGAAATGCTGCCGGGCAACCTCTCGCTGATGGTCAAGGCCGGCGTGCAGTGGGGGCTGTTCGGCGGTGCGATCACCGCCCTGGGCACCGAGCGGCACCACCAGCGGTACCTGCGGGACATCATGACCCTGGAGCTGCCCGGCTGCTTCGCGATGACCGAAACCGGGCACGGCTCGGACGTGCAGCGGCTGCGGACCACCGCCACCTACGACCCGCAGAGCGAAGAGTTCGTCATCCACACGCCGATCGAAGCGGCGGTGAAGGACTACATCGGCAACGCCGCGCGGCACGGCCGGATGGCGGTGGTCTTCGCCCAGCTGATCAGCAAGGGCGAGAACCACGGCGTCCACGCGTTCGTCGTGCCGATCCGGGACGAGGGCGGAAATCCGCTCCCCGGCGTGGAGATCAGCGACTGCGGCCGGAAGGCCGGGCTGAACGGTGTCGACAACGGGCGGATCAAGTTCGACCGGGTGCGCGTCCCGCGGGAAGCGCTGCTGAACCGCTACGGTGACGTGGACCCGGACGGCACCTACCGCAGCCCGATCGCCAACCGCAACCGCCGGTTCTTCACCATGCTCGGCACGCTGGTCCGCGGCCGCATCGCGGTTTCCGGTGCCGCCGGCGGTGCCGCGAAGCTCGCCCTGCAGATCGCGCTGCGCTACGCCGACGCCCGCCGCCAGTTCGAGCACCCGGACGGCGAGCACGAAGTCCGGCTGCTGGACTACCTCGCCCACCAGCGGAAGCTGCTGCCGGCGCTGGCCAAGACCTACGCGCTGCACTTCGCCCAGGAACAGCTGGTCTCCGCGCTGCACGACCGGACCGGGGAGGAGACCGAGCAGCGGGAGCTGGAATCCCTCGCGGCCGGGTTGAAGGCGATGACCACCTGGCACGCCACCAGCACCATCCAGACCTGCCGCGAGGCCTGCGGCGGCGCCGGGTACCTCGCGGAGAACCAGCTGGCCCAGCTGAAGGCGGACACCGACGTGTTCACCACCTTCGAAGGGGACAACACGGTCCTGGTGCAGCTGGTCGCCAAGGGGCTGCTGACCAACTACCGGGACGAGTTCGACGACCTGGGGCCGCTGGGCGTGGTGAAGTTCCTCGCCGACCAGGTGGTGGAGACGGTGTTCGAGCGCACCCCGGCCCGGGCGCTGGTGCAGCGGATCATCGACCGCTCGCCCAAGGCGGACGACATCTTCGACCGGTCCTGGCAGCTGCGGCTGTTCGACGACCGGGAGCGGCACGTCCTGGACGGGCTGGTCCGGCGACTGCGCCGGAAGGGCGGCGATCCGTTCGAGACGTTCAACAACGCGCAGGACCACGTGCTGCGGGCCGGGTGGGTGCACGTCGAACGCGTGGTGCTGGGGGCGTTCGCGACCGCGATCGAGCAGTGCTCGAACCCCGAGGTCGCCGCGGTGCTGAACCGGCTCTGCGACCTGTACGCGCTGTCCGCGATCCACGCCGACCGGGGCTGGTTCCTGGAGCACGAGCGGATCACCCCGCGGCGGTCGAAGGCGATCCAGCAAGCGGTCAACCAGCTGTGCCAGCAGCTGGCCCCGGACGCGGTGGCGCTGGTGGACGCCTTCGGGATCCCCGAGCAGTGGCTGACCGCGCCGATCGCCACCGGGGCGGAGCAGCGCCGGCAGGAGGAGCAGCGCGGGTACTCCGCGGCCCGCTAGCGGCGGGGTTCAGTGGACGGCGCGGAGCCCGACCACCCCGCCGATGATCATGGCCAGGAACAGGACCTTCAGCGCCGACACCGCTTCCTCGCCGGTGAGCATCGAGTACAGCACGGTCAGCACCG